>CAJXVA010000269.1 GCA_913061055.1 uncultured Pseudomonadota bacterium | reverse complement strand
GAGATGTAGAGAGGTCTCGTGGGCTCGGAGATGTGTATAAGAGACAGGTTTGCTGGGGCAGGCGTGGGCAAGACGGTCCTCATTCGCCAGATCGCCACCCAGGCCAAGGCCGACGTGAAGGTCATCGCGCTGATCGGCGAGCGCGGATGCGAGGTGGCCGACGTGATGCACGAGTTCGACCTGGACAGCTCGGTTCTCGTCGTTGCGACATCGGACCGGTCTCCGCTGGAGCGAGCCCGCGGAGCCCTCGCGGCGACCACGATTGCGGAGTCTTTTGCGGCCGAGGGTAAAGACGTCCTGCTGGTGGTCGATTCGTTGACCAGATACGCCATGGCGCGCCGCGAGGTCGGACTCGCCGCCGGAGAACTGCCTGCCACGAAAGGGTACCCACCCTCGGTTTTTGCGCTGCTGCCGCAATTGCTCGAGCGAGTGGCCCCTCTTCGGTCTGGTGGATCGATCACGGGGTTCTACACAGTTTTAGTGGAGGGAGACGACCTGTCTGACCCAGTGGCCGATTCGGCCCGCTCGTTGCTCGATGGGCACATCGTGCTCTCGAGAGACCTCGCCGCTCGCGGGCACTTTCCCGCCGTCGACGTCTTGCCGAGCGCGTCCCGCGTGATGCGGCAAGTGTGTCAGCCAGACGCCCTGGCCCTGGCTGGCAACGCTCGAGCGCTTCTTGCCCAACGTTCCGAAGTGGAGGACCTGCGACGCCTGGGTGCGTACCAGCCGGGGCAGAACCCAGAGTTCGACCAAGTGCTCGCGCTCGGCAAAAGCCTGGACGGCTGGTCGACCCAGTCCCCCGACGAAGCCTCTGACCGCGCCGCCGCGCTGCAAGGACTCGCAGCGGCGCTCGGTGGCAAAGGAGGTCCGTCATGACGGACAGCAAACGCCAACTTCGCAACGCCAAGAAGCTGGTCCGGCTTCGACTCGTGCAACAGAGCCAGGCCTCCATGGAAGTCTCGGATGCGAATCAGCGAGTCCGCGCGTCGACGGAGGCCCTCGCCGCTGCGACCAGCGCAATCGAAGACCAGGACGCCGCGTTCCGCGAAGGCTCACCGCGATGGAGCTCGATCTCCAGCTTCGAAGCCGCCCTCGAGAAGCGAAACAGCGGGACCGCCCACGCCGAGACGCAACGCAAAGCCCTCGAAGGCGAGCGTGCTGGCCGGGACCAAGCGATCGAGGACCTCCGCGCGAGTGATGCCCGCTTGTCCGCCGCCGAGCAGATGGTGTTGACCCATCGCAAACGCCTCCGCCACGCCCTCGAGCGCCTCGAGCAGTCGCTCACCGATGACCTCAGCGTGCTCAAGAAGAGTCAGGACTCATGACCAAGACCAATTTCGCGGCCAAGACCGACGCGGTGCTTCCCCGCGCTCGAAACGTCAACCGCAAGAAGGCCCGCGCGGGGTTCGCCGAGATCCTCGATCGCGAGACGCAGCCGAAGCCGAAGCCGAAGCCAAAGCCCGCCGCGACCGTCGAAGCTCGACGGGACCCCCGAAAGCGCGCTCGATACGACGCCGCGCCCGCGGAGTTCGGCAATCTCGAGGACCTGCAGGGACCCACCGGGACCGTCATCGCTGAGATGAAGCTCCGTGCCCCCAAAGGACAGACCGAGGATCCGGCCGAAGCCATCAAGCGCCAAACGCTGCCGTACGCTCAGACTCGCGGCACCTTCGTTCGCTTTCCAACGTTCAGTGACCTTGGCCGCGACGTCCCGGACGAGGCACCGTCACTCCCGCCGACACAGGCATACTCCGACGATCCCTGGCTGCCCCCAGCGCCCACCTGGGGGCAGAGCCGCGGCCCCGACCCCGAGCTGGTTCAGACGCCTCCCGAGGAGATCATGCTCGCCACGGCGTTGGAGATGGAGTTCCAAGAGGAGGAGGGCGTGCTGCCGCTCGTTCAGGAGCTTGGGTGGGAAGCCCTCGAACCTGACGCCGACCCCCTCGTGAACCTCGACGACGCGCTCGGCGCGTTCGAAATGGCGCTGACGGTCCAAGATGACGTCGCGCCCGTCGACGAAAGCTCGGCCAACTTCGCGCCGATGGCCGACTTCGACGCCCCGGCGTCGAGCCCAGACCACTCCTCGTCGTTCCTCTCGGCAGTCCCGACCGTCTCCCACGACGCGGGAGCATCCTACGGAGCCGATGGCAACGTGTTCACCTCTGCCGACCCCGAAGGCCCGGTCGCCCGCAACATCGAGGTGCTTCGAACCGCGCTCAACCGCGCCGCGATCACCGTCGACACCGCGGACGGGCAGATCGAGCTCGCGATCACCACTGCCGGCAAACACGTCATGGTGGAAGCCACGGCGGTCGGCGGGTTCACCGATGCGATCCAACGAGACATCGACGCACTCCGCGAGGCGCTCGACCGACACGACCTCGAGCTGACCGAGCTCTCCTTTGGGGACCACAGCGCAGACGCCGAGACCCCAAGCGACTCCGAACACCCAGCCCAGCCGCAACCTCCCAGCATTGTCCCGACCCCCGAGCAGGGTGATCGCGACCTGGGCTTTGTCGACGACGGGCGCCAGACCTGGGTGATCCCCACCGGATTCCGGGTCGTGGCCTGAATCCCACGCGAGGTACGCCATGCAGATCGAACGAACCGAAAACGGGCCCCTGTACTCACCGCCCGAGCTCCCCGAAGAGAACAAGACCCAACAGGACGAGTTCCTGAGGTTGCTCGTCGCGCAGATGCAAAACCAGGATCCACTCAACCCGCAAGACGGTGCGGAGTTCGTGGCTCAGCTGGCGCAGTTCACCAACATCGAGCTCGGCCTCGAGACCAACGAACGCCTCGAGGGTCTTCAAGCGTCGGGGCAGTCCTCGTCGCGGGCCGCGATGATGGACCTCGTCGGAAAGTCGATCGACGCCGACTTCTCGCGGTTTCGCCTCAAGGAAGACGCTGGGCCCGTGGACCTCACGCTCGATCTGGATGGCGCCGCAGACTCGGTCGAAGTCGTGATTCACGACGAGACCGGCGAAGAGGTGCATCGCATCGACCTCGAGAGCCGAGGCGAAGGCGAGAGCGACTTTGCGTGGGACGGAACCGGCCGCAACGGCGAGCCCCTTCCGCCCGGAAGCTACACCGTGGAGATCATCGCGACCCACGAGACCGAGGGCGCGGTGGGTGCGAGAGCGACCATCTCCGGCGTCGCGAACTCGGTCGAATTCACTGACGACGGCGCCACGATGTTCGGATTCGGCTCTTTGCTGCTCGATCCCGGCTCGATTCTCTCTCTGACCGCGGTCTCCGAACCGGACGCCTAACCCCTCCCCCCACCACAGCAAGGAGTCACAAGACCATGTCCATCTGGAGTTCTCTCTACACCGGCCGCAGCGGCCTCACCGCACACGGCGACGCCATCAACGTTGTCGGTGACAACATCGCAAACGTCTCGACCGTGGGCTTCAAGTCCGGCTCGGCCAACTTCAACGACATCCTGGGTCAGCGCACCAACGGAGGCCAGAACCTCGGCGCCGGCGTGAAGATGGGGAGCGTGTCGCAGGCATTCGGCCAAGGCAGCTTTCTTCAGAGCGGCGGCAGCCTCGACTACGCGATTCAGGGCGGCGGGTTCTTCGAGGTGGTCGGCGAGAACGACGGCATCGAGGGCAGCTACTACACCCGCAACGGCCGGTTCAGCCTCAACAACGAGGGCATGATGGTCAACCAAGACGGGCTTCGTGTGCAGGGTTATCAGGTCGACGCGAACGGCGACCCGACGGGCGGTGTTGGGGATATCGAGATCAGCGGGCAGTCCCCTCCGGTGGCGACAACCACCGCGGACATGGACATCAACCTCGATCCCGGCGAGATCGGTGCCGGCCCCTTCAACCCTCTCGACCCCGAGGCCACATCGGACTATCAGACCAGTGCGACCGTCTACGACTCGCTCGGCAATGCCCACGACGTGCAGATGTTCTTCACGAACAACGGTGCTGGGGCCTTTGAATGGCACGCGATGGTGGATGGGTCGGAACTCAACGGCGGCACCCCCGGCACGCTCACGGAGATCGCCGACGGCACCCTCGGCTTCGACACGAACGGCAACCTCGACACCGAGACGTTGAACGCATCGTCGGCAGACTTCCAAGGCGCGACGGCTGGGCAATCGATTCAGTTCGACTTCGGCGAAGCCATCACCACCGACGGGGGCGATGGCAACAACGCCTCCACCATGGTGGCGGGTGCCTCCACGGTCGAGTCCTTCGACCAGGACGGCCGCGAACCCGGTGACCTGATCGACGTGATCACCTCCGAGAACGGAACCGTCTCCGGCCTGTACTCCAACGGAGAGACCGAGCCGCTTGCGAAGCTCGCCCTGGCGTCATTCCGCGCGCCGGAGAACCTGCGTCGCGAAGGCGACCAGCTGTGGAGCGCATCCCGGGACTCCGGACAGGCGCTCCTCGGAGAAGCCGGCACCTCGGGCCGCGGCTCCGTCGCCTCGGGCGCGCTCGAGGGCTCCAACGTCGACCTCGGAGACGAGCTCGTGACGCTGATCGCCTACCAGCGAGCCTTCCAGGCCAACGCCCGGACGATCAGTACGGCCGACGAGATGCTCACCGAAGTCAACAACCTCAAGCGATAGAGTCCTGATGCTGCACCAACTTCTGATCGCCCTCGCACTGCTCGCGACTCCAAAGGCCGAAGGCCGTTGGATGACCCACAAGGTCGAACGCGGCGACACCGTCGCCAAGGTCGCAAAGCGATGGGGCGTCACAGAAGCTCAGGTGCGGCAATGGAACCCCTGGGTGGGGAGCGGCAGCGGCCGCATCAAACCCGGGCGAGTGATGCAGGTCCGCGCCAAGGCGCGGCCGGTCATGCGCATGAACGCCGTCTACTTCGTCCAAGAAGGAGACACCGTCGAAGGCATCGCGCGCTCGCTCGATGTCCCGACGAGCACGCTCCGCACGCAGCTCACCAAGAGCGCTGCGCCCGGAACGCGGGTTGTCGTGCCTCGCCCGCTCGGCTCATCGGGGTGGAACCCGTACGCCGGGCGTGAGGGCGACGCAGCACCCGCCGTCGACCTCGAGCTCGGCGGCCTCAGTACAGGTAGCCCAAACGACGGCACTCTGGTCAACGGCATCCCGCTGCCTCAAACCGAGTTGTTCGACATCTGGAAGCCTGAGCTGGCCTACGGAAGCACCCATGCCGTGGGCGTGGTGGTGACTGCGATCGGCGATTTTCGGCGGAACACGGGCTGGGACGGCACCTTGACCATCGGCTCGATGAGCAAGGCTCAGGGCGGTCACTTCCCGCCACACAAGTCGCACCAGTCGGGGCGAGACCTCGACGTACGCCTACCGCGACTCGACCGAAGCGGCGCCCATCCAAACCACGCGCAGACCGATTGGCATGCGACCTGGGCGCTCATCAGTGCGTTCATCGACACCGGAGACGTCGAAGTCATCTTTCTGAGCCGCCGCTTGCACGGAATGTTGCGCGCGGCAGCGAAGGACATGGGCGCGACACCGGCCGAACTTGGGCGGATCGGTCGGGTGATCTCGCACTCCAAGGGACACAACGCCCACCTCCACATCCGGATCCGGTGTGGCATCGACGAGACCGACTGTCGTTCCGTTCGCGCCCGCTGAGCCCAAAATCGCACTTCAGACCAAACCCGGTGTCCTTTCGAGGCACCGGGTTTTTTGTTTTTGGCGTTTGAAGCGTTCGCGCGCGCCGTTGTGTCCCCGGTTGGGGCTCAAGGTCCCGGGTTGGCCATTGCTGAGAGTGACGCGCCCTAAAGGCGGCCGGCTTCCCGCCGATTGGATCAGCGACAGGGCGCTTCGGTGCCGACTCGCAACCCCAACCCCATCCCAAGAAAGAAGAAACCATGTCCTTCTCAATGATCAGTAACTCGACGTCCCTGGGCGCACAAAGGAACCTCATGTCGACCCAAGGTTCGCTCGGAAAATCGATCACCAGGCTGAGTTCTGGCATGCGTATCAACAGCGCCGCCGACGACGCAGCCGGTATGGCGATCTCGTCCCGGATGTCCGCCGACATTCGCAGCATCGGCCAAGCTGAGCGAAACGCGAACGACGGCGTCTCGATGATTCAGATCGCCGAGGGCGCGATGAACGAGCAGCAGAACATCATGGGCCGCTTGCGCGAGCTTGCGGTGCAGGGTGCCAACGGTGCGATCTCAGACAACGAGCGTGCCTTCATCGATGCCGAGCACGACCAGCTCGTCGCCGAGGTCGAACGAATCTCGCAAGCCAGCGAGTTCAACGGCTTCAACATGCTCGGGGGCGACGCAGGCGCGTTCTCCATGCAGGTCGGCAAGGACGCCACTGCCAACGACACGATTGACGTGACGTTCACAGCGACCGACAGCACCACCTTGGGGGTCAACGCCATGGACCTGTCGACGGCGGCGGGTGCCTCCGCGGCCCTGGGCACCATCGACACTGCGATCGACGCTCTGTCGACGTCTCGCGCGGGTCTCGGTGCCTCTCAGAACCGACTCGAGATCACCGTCCAGAACCTCCGCACCGAGGAAGAGAACCTCACCGCTGCGAACTCTCGGATTCGTGATGTCGACGTGGCCCGCGAGACAGCGGCGCTCACCCGAAACCAGATCATGTCGCAGGCGGGTACGGCGATGTTGGCCCAGGCCAACCAGCTGCCGTCGATGGCACTGTCGCTCCTGTAGGCGGCTCGGACCACCCTCCACCACCGGCGTCTGACGTCGGTGGGCGGGTGGTGCTCATTTGGCGGCACTCATCGGCAGGGCGAACGCCCGACCGTCGGCGTCTGGCTCTGCGTTTTCAGTCTTCTCTTCGACGCCTTGGTCGTTCGCAGTGACGGTCGTCTTCTTGCCATTGGAGGAGAACACGAACTCCACGCGGCGGTTCTTGTTCCGGCCCTCTTGCGTGTCGTTCGGGACCAACGGCTTCGAATCGGCATAGCCGGCGACACCGATCTTCCCGGCATCCACGCCGCCCTCTTCGCTCATGTAGTGCATCGCTGCGATCGCGCGGGCGGTGGAGAGCTCCCAGTTGGACGGATACTTCTTTGACCGCATCGGGCTGTTGTCCGTGTGGCCCTCGATCTGGATGCTGTCCGCGAACTTGCCGTGGATGCCTGAGATCTTGTCCAAGACCTTCTTCGCGTTCTCGTCCAGCTCGGCGCTGCCGGAGCCGTAGAGCGCCCCGTCCTTGACGCGGACCACCACGCCCTTGGGCGTCGAGAGAATCTCGACGTCATCTTGGAGGTCCTGGTTCGCAACGTACTGCGAGATCTTCTCCATCATCTCGGCGTTGGGGTCGACCGCCTCGCCGGGCTTGCTGGCAAAGCCTGCCCCGTCGTTTTGGTCCATCGACAACTCGACGGGAGAGGACGCGATGGCCTCGACCGAGCCGGCGATCTGCTTCTGCACCCCGAACGCGTCTTGAACCGATCCGAGCATCTCTCGGAACTGCTTCACGTCCATGTTCGAGAACGAGAGCAGCAACACGAAGAACGTCAGCAACAGCATGGAGAGGTCGGCGAACGTCGCCATCCATTCGCCACCACTGTTGTCTTCGCATACGCATTCTTCTTCTTCCACGTCACTCTCCTTTCAAGTCAGAGCTAGGCGGCGTCTTGTTGGCGCTGGCTCGGTGGCAAGCGGGCTTCGAGACGGTCACGAATGGACTGCGCGTTGGAGCCTTGAACGATGCCGCCGATCCCGTCGAGGACCACACCCATGTGGGTTGCCTCCTCGGTACTGCGGTGCTCGAGCTTTGTCGCGATCGGACCGGCAATCTGGAACGCGATAATCGCTCCGTACATCGTGGTCAGAAGCGCGACAGCCATCGCCGGTCCAATTGAGGCCGGGTCGTCCAACGCTCGGAGCATCTGCACCAGACCGATCAGGGTTCCGATCATGCCCATCGCGGGGGCGCTCGCCGCGATGAACTTGAACAGCTTCTGCCCCCGTTCGTGGCGGGCCTTCATCGCGGTGATCTCGCCGGAGAGCGTGGCCTTGATCTCGTCGGCGTTCGCCCCGTCGGCGGCCATCCGAAGCGCGCGCCCGAAGAACTCGTCTTCGACCTTCGCGTTCTCCAGCGCGACGATGCCCTCGCGGCGTGCAACGGTGGAGAGCTCCGCGATCTTCGCGATCGTTTCCGTCGCGTCGTTGCCTTTCACCTTGAAGACGTTGATCGCGACCTTGATCGACCCAATACAAGAGGCGAGCGATTCTGCAGTGAGAGCGGCGGCGCCGGTACCTCCCACGACGATCAGAAGGCTAGGCACGTCGATGAAGGGACCGATCTCGCCTCCGAGTACGATCGTACCGACGACTAGAACTGCCGATGCTACGAATCCGATGATGGTCGCGATGTCCACGATGGTTTCCAACGCCTTCGTGCAACCGTGGACGTCGGATGGCAGCCCCAAGTTGGGCCGATCGGCCGCTGAAGGAGTTTCGCCCGGTGGCTGGATCCGACCGCCAAGGCGTCCCATGAAGGACGGGCATGGAAGCGGCGAAGCGGCGCTACAAAGATCTAGAGGTGAAGACGTTCGTCATCGAGGAGGACGACAACACCGCTCCCTGGAGCCCCGAGCAGTTCAAGCAGGAGCTCGGGATCCGTATCCTTCGGGACCTCCGCCAGGGCTCGCTCGAGCTGCGTCCCCTTCCAGACGCCGCGCTCCGCCTCGCCGACCTTGCACGAGACCCTGACCCCAGCATCGAGGACGCCGTTGCGGTGCTCGAGCGCGATCCCGCGCTCGCATCCCGGGTCCTGAAACTCGCGGCATCTCCCGCGATGTCCCGCCGACCGCCGGCCGACCTGTCCCAAGCGGCGCTCACGGTCGGCGTCCATCAGCTTCGCGACATGGCGTTCGCGGTCGCGTCGGGCCGTGTGTTCCGCGCCCCGGGGTTGGACGACGAGGTCCAACAGGAACACCGGCATTCCTTCCAGGTCGGCGTGGCGACGGCTGAGGTGTTCAAGCGGATGGGAATCGGAAGCAAGCAGGGCTTCCTGGTGGGCATGCTGCACGACATCGGCGCGCTTCTTCTCTACTCGGCGCTCAGCCAGTACGGCCGGGAGACCCCGGAGTTCCTCGAGCCCGCGTTCATCAACCGCGCACGCCAAACGCTGCACGCCGCGCTCGGCGAGGCCGTGATTCGTTCCTGGGGCCTCAGTGAGACCGTCCGGGCTGGCGCGCGGTACCACCACCACCCGACCGACGCGGGAGCCCTGTCGCAGGTGGCCCTGGCCGTGTCCGTGGCCGACTACGCCGCGAAGCTCGAGGCCACCGGCGAGGACGACCGAGCTGCACAACTTGGTCAGCACGCCCCGCTGTACGCGGCCGGGTTAAACGCCAGCGACGCTGCGGCGATCGCCAGGGCGGTCGACTCAGCGTCGGAGGGTTGAGGAGCGCGTCTGGGCGCACCCTGGAGCGCTACGCCGCCTCGCTCTCGCCTCTCGCACCGGGGAGCGGGGGCGCCACACAGATCCGGTTGCGGCCCTCTTCCTTGGCGACATACAGGGCCTGGTCCGCTCGGCCAAACAGGCTCTCGGAGCTCTCCCCGCCCCGAGTCGTCGCGACCCCGAAGCTTGCGGTGACCTTGCACGGTTTCGGAACATCTTCGGTCACCACGGTCGCCTCCAGGCGCGCCCGAACTCGCTCGGAGACGACGAGTGCCCCCTCTTCGTCCGTGTCGGGAAGCAGAAGCGTGAACTCCTCGCCACCGTACCGAGCCGGAATGTCGACGCCTCGCACCAGCTCTTGAAGCAGTGCACCCAGCACTCGGAGCACGGCATCTCCCGCTGCGTGACCCATGGTGTCGTTGAAGTTCTTGAAGTGGTCGACATCGACCATCACCAGACTGAGCGGGCGCTGGGACCGCTCCGACATCGTGAGCTGATAGTCGACGCTGCCCTGCAACGCGCGGCGGTTCGGGAGCCCGGTGAGTTCGTCGGTATTTGCGAGTCCCGAGAGCAGCTCGTTGGCCACTCGAAGCTGGGTTTCGAGTTCGGCTTTTTCGACTAGCGCGCGTTCGAGGTCTTTGACGATGACCTCGTATTCAGCATTGAGTTCGATGAGGTGCTGGTATGCGTTCTCGGTGAGCTCGTCGACCGTGTGTTGGGGCGGCAGCTGGCGCTGGAACGCCTGAGCGGTTTCTTCGACTTCCACCGGAGTGCGCTGCAGGATGTCTTCAACCACTTCGGCCGTGAACCCAAGCTTGGCGCCGTCGTGGACGAGCAGCTCTCGGTCGCGCTCGACCAATGCGGAATCAAACAGTGCCGCAACGCGCTCCGCCAGCCACGTCGCCTTCTCGAGGGGGCTCTCACCCGGCTCGTCGTGGTGGTGCGCCTCGATCGCCGCGATCGTGGCTTCGGGGAGGAAGCACTCCTGAGCCATCTTGCCCGACAGCTCGGCGTGCGGCGTCAGGCCCAGCACCCTTTCCCGAACCGACCGGCTCGGGCTCGCCATGCAAGACAGGTCCGCGGCCAGCTTTGCATCCGTTCTCGCCAACGTCATCAGGCCAACGTCGAGGAGGAGCCCGGCGGTGAAGAACTCGTGCACTTCCTTGATGCCGAGGTGCTCTGCGATCAGGCGACACGCCGTCCCTCTTCGGATCGACTGCTCGAGAAGCCGCTCCCCAAAAGGAGTCTGCGGCGCGAGGTCGCTGACCAGCAGGCCCAGCGCGAGGTTGCGAATGCTTCGGAGCCCAAGGACGGAGACCGCCTGCCGCACATCGGACATCCGCCGCGACAGGGCGAAGGCAGAGCTGTTCGCGAGCGACAGAATCCGCAGACCGAGAACCGGATCGATGGAGACCACCTCAGCGAGCGCGTCCATGCTGCAATCAGGGTCGGACGTCAGCTGGACAATCTTCGCGACGGAACCAACAGAAGGAGATGCACCCGACTTCGATTTCTTTCGCTTCTTGGTCGGTTTCCGCCTGGGTGGGCTCATGTGTCTGACTTTCGTCCTGGCGGCCGGACAGTTTAGGTTCATCCCGGAACGGTCCCGGTTCGGGGCACTTGTGGAAACGCGGCGCCATGGACGTGAGCGCGGGGAGTTCGCTCCCGGACGAACACCCTCAAGGCGCTGATACGGGCGGCCGATACAGCAGGGGTCGTGACGCACCTGATGCTGTCCAATCCGTCCACCGAGCTCCGCTACGTACGCGTCTGTTTTGCAGGCGAGTCCACCGAGCCCTGGATGACGCTCTATGAAATCGACGCGACCGGCTGGGTCCGTCGCCACGTCCAGGTCCATGCCGACGGGTGTCGCTTCTCTCCGGAGGACATCTTGATGTGCAGCCCCGTGAACACCGAGTCGATGCTCACGCACCCCTCGGCTGAAATCATCGAGAAGGACATGTTCGAGTTGTTGTGGAGCGAGCTCGAGCCCGACCGAGACTTCTTGTTGCGCGTCCCCAACCCCGAGCTGATGTGGGAAGGCCAGACCAAGCTCGGCGGAGAGCGGCTGCGGCTGATGTGGAATGCCGATGGGATTGCCGTCGGCGGCTGGACCCCTGTACCCGGGTTCGAGTCGCTGTTTGTTCACGGCAGTGCCGACGACGCTCGCCGTGTCTGCTCAGCGGTCTTCATCGACCGCCCCATTCGGTGGCAAGCGATGACCGACCTCGTCGCCGCGTGATGCCGCGTCGCGGCTAGAAGTCCGCGACGGCTTCGATGCCGAACACGTCGTTCGCGAGCTGGTTGCGAGCCCCACCGTCTTCTCGGGCGAAGGTGTACTCCGCCTTGAGCGTGAACCGAGGAAGCACAGGGAACCGGAATCCGACGGTGTGCGACTGAAACAGCGACTCGCGCCGGGTCGAAGCCAAGTCGCTGGTCAGGTTGATGTCGGCCGGGTTGCCCTCGTCATCCACGCCGCGCACCACGCCCGGCACATCGGTGTCCGGGTCGGCTTGGTCGAATCGATACTGGAGGATGAGCCCAGGCAGGCGGGTCTTCTTGCGCCGGAACAACGGCTGCGCGATCTGGGCGTAGCCGCCACGCATACGGCGATCGGTCAGCGTTGGTGCTGCTCGATCGACCGCATCGTCGCGTCCAAAGACGAACTCCCCGCGAAGCATCGGCAAGGGGACCTTGCTTTCGAACATCTCCTCGAAGTTGAGCTCGAGGTGCGAGCCGACGCGCCACGACGGCGCCTGCTTGAAGTCGGCCGACGACTCGCCGGGGCCGGGCGACACGTCGCCTGGAGGGTGCGTACCCCACACCATCGAGCCGCCGAGGTTGATCGACCCGATCGGGAACACCTGAACTCGGGCCACGACGGACTTGCCCGCGTTGTTGTCCGGAAGAATGAAGCCGCCGGGCGCGTTGATGCGCGCCGTCCCGGTCTGCCGCATGCCGAGTTCTTCGACCTCGCCGTCCCGCAGCACCCGCTCACAACTCGGCACCAGGCTCGGGTCGGCAAACAGCGTGTCGAGAAAACGCGTCTGACTGCACGCGTCGCCATTGACCACACCGACATCGATCTCGATCGGACGAATCGGAGACTCGGTGCGGAAGGTCGGCTTCCACTTCAACGACGCACCAACATCCGACCACGTGCCGGGATAGACTCGGTTGTTGGTCATCGCCAGCGGGCGAGTGATGAACCAGTTCACGGGCGCCGCGTGGTCTTCGTCCTCGAGGCCAAACGGCACGATGAACACGCCTGCGGTGATCTTGAAACCTTCGCGAAACCACCGCGGGGTCTTCTCGGCCAGCGCGAACGGATTGATCTCGAGCGCGCCCGTCTCGAACGCGACGAACCGCCGGGTCTGACCGGAAATCGAAGGGTCGATACCCGCTGGCGGCACCACGCCGGCCGAGAGAAACTCGAAGCCCACGCGCGCGTAGACGACGTCGGCGAAGATCGGCGCGCCCACGTACAACGTCGCCGAGCTGACGTCGAAGTAGGGCAGCGTCTTGAGTTGCGTGAACGAACCGTCGGCCTCGCGGGAGAACGTGTTGCTCCGTTGCGCCACGAAGAAGTTGGCCGCGACGAAGCCACGGATCTGAAT
>CAJXVA010000268.1 GCA_913061055.1 uncultured Pseudomonadota bacterium | reverse complement strand
CCCATCATCGGCACAGCCGTGTCGTCCGTGGGACTCGTGTTCCTCCTCGTCATTCCGGGTTGCGACGACGTCCCCAGCGAAGCACCACCGGCGGAGTCCCTCCAGCGCCTCGCGGATCAAATCGATGACGGCCGCCCCGATCACCCAGCGGCCGCGGAGAACCATGCTGCACATGTCGCGGCAGCCTCCCCAAGTCCAACGGACATGAACATGGCCAACGAGGACCCAAAGCCTGACGGCGGGGAATCTGCGAGTGGTGCGGTGGTGGCCATTCCGGCTGACGGCGGTGGCATGGGCGGAATGATGGGCGGCGCCAAAGGCGGAATGATGGGCGGCGGCAAAGGCATGGGCGGCGGCAAAGGCATGGGCGGCGGCAAAGGCATGGGTATGGGCATGGGCATGGGCATGGGCATGGGCGGCAAAGCCATGGGCGGCAAAGCCATGGGCGGCAAAGCCATGGGCGGCGAAGCCATGGGCGGCGAAGCCATGGGCATGGACACGGGAACGCCCGGCGGCATGGAAACGGATGACCGCGCCGAGCCCCAGGCTGACGACGGCACCATCGGGAAGATGTCCACTGCAGAACCTGCTTCCGCGTCGGCTCTTTCTGGTTTCTTGCCCGCGTCCTCTGAGCTCGTCCAGTCGGGCGCGGCCGGCTTCTTCCTAGAGGTTGACGACGGGCTCGACTTGTCGACCAGCCAGCGGCGGGCGCTCGAACTGATCGCGCAGGAGCACGGCAAGAACGATGACCGTCTGCGCGCCCAAGTCGAGGCGCGGGAGGTGGATCTGGCCGGAGCGCTTGCGGATGTGGACTTCGATCGAAGGAACGTGGTCGCCGCCGTCGAAGCAGTCGAGAAGCTTCAAACCCGTCGACGGCTCGCGTATCTCGACGCGATCGTGGATGCCCTCGAAACTTTGACCCGACAGCAGCGACAGCGCCTGTCTGTTGATGGCGGTGGCCAAGACGACGACACAGCCAAGATGGGCTCGAGGCCCCCGCGACCCACGACGAGGAGCCAGCGCAATGCTCGGTGAGCGCCACCCACAGCCTACCCGGCAACTCCGACGCAACACGGGAGCGCGCACGCTCTTCGCCCTGTTCTTCGGGATCGCCGGGATGTTCGTGGCTGGTACCGCCCTCGATGTACCGGTCGTCCACGCCGGACCACCTCCACACGCCGGGCCGCGGGCTGGATCTCGACGCGGGGGACCACCGCCATATGCTCCAGGTTCCCCCTCGACCGACACCTCGGTTCCACCTGGCGGCCCGCCCGGGGCCGACGAACACGCGGGACACCATGAAACCGGGCCCGAGGACGCCGAGGTATTTCTCCCCGGGACCAACCTCCCACGTCTGGTGTCGGGCGATGCACTGCCCCCAGCGACGCGGCAGCTGCTGCAAGCGCGGGCAGACGAGAGTGTGTCGCAGGGAAGAGCCGAACTCGCCGCCGGCCTGCGTCGCCTCGCCGACGCACCGGCGGGTGACTCGGACGCGCTCGCCAGTGCTATCGCGCAGGTCCGGCAAGGCTCCCGCGAGCTGTCCAAGGGGGTTGCGCTGCGGCGATCACTCGCACAGCCCTCGACCGCAGCGGAGACGACGCTCGAGTGGTTCCGCCAGGACCTGGGTCTGCGCCGTTCGACAGCGACGGACTCGCAGGGTGGCCTCGGGGTCTTCCACCTCGGGGTCATGGCGATCCTGGTCGCCTTTGCGGGCGCCATGCTGTGGATGTACTTCTTCAAAATGCGCCGTGCCGCGGCCTTGCTGCAGACGCTCGAGGCCTCTGCCCCCCCACCGGGCCGACGGGTCGTCGAGCAACCCACCCGCGCCAGCACCTGGCGTGGCGAGCTCAAGGTCGCTGCAGTGTTCCGCGAGACGGAGACCGTCAAGACGTTTCGCCTGTGTCATCCCGACGCAAGCCCCATCCCGTTCACGTACCTACCGGGTCAGTTCCTCACCGTGAAGGTCGCGCCGAGTGGGAAACCCGTGCAGCGGTCCTACACAATCGCCTCATCGCCGACGCAGGGTGACTATGTGGAGATCACGATCAAGCGCGAGAACGAGGGAATCGCGTCTCGCTTCCTGCACGACCAGGTCAGCCCGGGCGACATGCTCGCGGTGTCCGCCCCCGCAGGCCGTTTTACGTTCACCGGGCAGGAAGCCGACGCCGTAGTGCTCATCGCCGGCGGCGTCGGGATCACGCCGATGATGTCCATTGCCCGATACCTAACGGACCGGGTCTGGGGGGGAGCCATCCACTTGCTCGTCTGCTGCAAACGGGAAGAGGACATCATCTTCGCGCGCGAACTCGAGACGCTGGCCCAGCGCTACGAGACATTCCGGTACACCGCGGTGTTGTCGAGTCCCGGCGACGGGTGGACGGGTATTCGCGGGCGACTCACGAAGGAGACGATCGTCGAGCTCATACCGGAGGTGGCGAAGCATCGCGTCCACGTGTGTGGCCCGCTGCCGATGATGGACGCGGTGGCCTCAATGCTTGAGGAGATTGGTGTTCCCACCGATCAGATTCGCACCGAGAAGTTTGGGCCAGCAACGCCGCGGCCCAAGCCGGTGACCAAACCCGAACGCTCGAAAGCGGAGAACAAACATCTTCCGGTCGTGGCGTTTCGTGCATCCGGCAAGAAAGGGGCGTTGGGCCCAGGCGTGACGATTCTCGACGCGGCCGAGACGGCCGGTGTCGAGATCGACAACTCGTGTCGCGTGGGCACGTGCGGGTCCTGCGTCGTCCGCCTCCTCGAAGGCGAGGTCACGATGGAGGTGGAGGATGGCCTGCATCCTGACGACAAGGCCGACGGCCTCGTCCTCGCTTGCCAAGCCTGCGCAAAGGCCGACGTCGTCGTGGACGCGTGAGGGGCATGACGAAAAAGCAAGACGCCACATTCGTAGGGGGCATGACGGTCTTGATGATCGGGACATGGCTCGGGTTCCTGATGCATCGCTCACCGAGATTCCCCGGGAGCCCGCTGGGCGCAAGCCTCGGAATCATCGGCGGCGTGCTCATCCTGGTTCCGCTGCTGTACTTGGTGATCAAGAGGATCCGGCCCCTCAAGCGCCGTGTCACCCGTCGCTTGAGTATGGGGACACTGCTCACGATTCATATCTACGCTGGGATCGTCGGACCGATTCTGGCGATTGTGCACAGCGGCCACAAGTTCGACAGCATGCTCGGGGTCTCATTGACGGGTGCGGTGTTGATCGTCGCGGTCAGTGGGTTTGTCGGGCGCTACCTCAACTCCCATGTCACGCAGGGACTCCGCGACAAGAAAGCGATGCGTGACGCCCTCCAAGAGCAAGTCTCCACAGCGCTCTCAGCGGGCCGCCCCGAGGGCCCCGAGGGCGAGAAGCTGGTGCGCCGATCCGCCGCCGCGCTCGCCGACGTGGAGTATGCGGTCAAGACCCACGAGCGGTTCAAACTCTGGTTCGCGCGCTGGCTCTCGTGGCACATTGTGATCTCATTCGTGCTCTACGGGCTGCTCGCCTTGCATGTGTGGGCCGCGCTGCACTTCACGGCCCGCTGGTACGGCATGGGTGCGGGATGACGAACAGGAGACGATCATGAAGGCACTCAACAAGACCATCTTGGCTTTCACGTTGGTCGGGCTCGGGGCGGCCACGTTTGGGTGGTTGAGTACACCGCCGGGTGCGGCCTGGAAGAAAGGACACACGTACGCGCGGCTTGCCAGCCCAGGGCCGCTATCCGAAGGCCACGCCGATCTCGCGGGTGACTGTGGCGCCTGCCATGAACCCGGAGATGGCGCGACCGCAGTGCGGTGCGTCAGCTGTCACATCGCGGACCCTGCTGTGATGGACCGACCGGAGACCCGCTTTCACGCGGATGTGACGACCTGCGTGTCGTGTCATCCCGAGCACGTCGAACGAAGCCTCCCGACCGGCGAGTGGCTCCATCTTCGGCTCGCGGAGGCCGCCCCCGCGGCGCTGGGCGAGTCGGTCTTCGAGCCCCCGGCGCTCGGGTCGCTCGACTGCGTGGCGTGTCACGGAGCATCCGAACCCCACGCCGGCTACTTTGGGGACGACTGCCTCAGCTGCCATACAACCGCGGTCTGGAGCGCCCCGGGATACGTCCACCCTCCCGACCGCTCGGGACATTGCGGCGAGTGCCACAAACCTCCGCCCAACCACTTCAACCCGATGTTCTCGGCGAAGTGCAGCGCGATGCTCGGCCACGGTGGAGACGTCTCCGACTGCGACGGTTGTCACAGCACTGCCGGATGGGACCTCATGCGCGGCGCGCCGTGGCACCGAGACACCATGAGTCACCGCGCCCGACGCCGTCCCCGGCGAGGGCCATAGTGAAGCTGCCCCGTTTTAGTGGACGCCGCACTTGCGGGAGACTCGGATTCCATAGTGCCCAACGGAAACGAAGAACTTCGAGCCCGAGTTCAAGGCCCAAGCGATGCGACTCGTCGTCCGAGTACCCTGCATATCCTACACGTCGCCCGCAACCATCACCATTTCAATCGTGCCCCTAAATGTCTCACTCATCGCCACGAAGCCCGCCCCCGCATTGAACGTCGCCGAGAAGGCTACCTCCATCCCAAAGCTGCGCCCCAGATGCGCGCTCTCCGGCAGGACTGTCCCATCGATGCGGCTCCCAGCGAGAATGTCGGACGCCAGGATGTTCATGTAGCTTTGAATCGGTGGGCTCTGCCACGTCTGACCGGAACCGATGTCGACCAGCACGGTCGCAACGTCTTCGGGTTCTGGGCCGCGGTGAAGCTCAACCATGGATGTGACCTGGTCGGCATCCCAGAGCTTGGCTACAAACGTCGCGTCCGGGTCGGCGGCCACCATCTGAACCGGGGTTTTCCCCGTGTTGATGATCCGAACCGACAACGCCCCAGGACTGATCATGGTCGTCTCGGCGTAGCGCGTGACGCAAAGATCTTTCGCGATCCAAAGCTCAAAACGCAATGCACCTCGGGTGACCGCGTCGTGTTGGATCGGGGTGGTGTCGCAGGCTGGAGCGGATTCCGCGATCTCATGGAGCGCGCACGAAGTTGCGAGCGTCAGAGGCAGAGCGTGGAGGATGGCTTTCGAAAATCGTGACATTGACGACATCTCGTTTCCACCGTCCGGAGCCTACTCTGGACGGCTATTCGGGAAGCAACCGGCCGGCTTCGCGTTCGCTCCCGTCGAAGACCTTGATACCTTCCCTTTGCGCGGACTTGCGGAAGATCTTCTCGTCGAAGGCGCCGTACACTATGTTAGAGACGCAACAGAACCGTCGCCCGGGACCTCCTCGAATACGCGCGGCAAGTATTTCTTTGCCGACGCGGGTTACGACTCGAACGAGATCCTAGTCGCGGTTCGAGCTGTTGGGATGCGCCCGATCATCTGTCCGAATCGCAGTCGAAAGCGTCGGACGGTCAAACTGAACCGGAAGATCTACGCGACGCACTACCTGGTCGAGTGCTTATTCCACCGCGTCGTCTTTGTCGAGGCTGCTGGCGTAGGACCACCGCCGGAGCGACCGCCGCCCTTGCCGCAGGCGGTGACCACGACCGCGTCTGAGGAGGGTTCGGTGGCCCGCTCCGCGAGCATGTCGAGCGGAATGTTGAGTGCGCCGTCGATGTGCGCGTCGGCACATTCATCGGGCGAGCGGACGGCGATGACGAGCGCGGCTGGGATCTCCGCGAGGGCATCAGGCTCGATGCATGTCGTGGCAGGATCGTTGGGTTCTGCCGATCTGCCTCGGTGCAGCGTTTCACGCATGCGCGCCGCGACGACCACGCCCGACGCGAAGGTCAGCGCCGCGATCGTGAACGTAGCCGCTGTCAGTCCGTACGCGTCCGCGACCATGCCCGCCAGCAGCGCGCCGACGGCGTAGCCCATGTCACGCCACAGTCGGTAGACGCCAACGGAGGAGGCTCGCCAGCTCGGGTGCGCGACGTCACCGATGGCGGCGAGCAGCGTCGGGTAGACCATCGCGGTCCCGAGGCCGAGCAGTGCCGCGCCGGTCGCGAAGGACGCGAACGTCGAGCTGAGGGCGATGACAACGATGCTTGCGGCCTGCGTCCACATCCCGGCGACAATCAGGCCCTTGCGGCCGACGCGATCGGACCATGCGCCCGTGACGAGCTGCCCCAGGCCCCAGACGGCGGGGTAGATGGCCGCAAGCGTCCCGATCTCCGCGAGCGACATGTTCGCCGCGGCGAAGACCAACGGGAAGAGGCCCCAAGCCATGCCGTCGTTGAGGTTGTTGACCATGCCGGCCTGGCTCACCGATGAGAGGTCGGGGTCGGTGAAGCTCGTGCGGGTGATGATCTCGCGCGGCGAGAGCGTGTGCATCGGCGCAGTGCCGGCGAGCTTCGACTCGTGATCGACGTGGTGGCGGGTCTCGCGGACGGCGAACACGGAGAGCAGGCCGCCGAGCGCGACGAAGCCGACGCCCAGGTAGAAGGGCTCGGGCCGCAGGCCCACCTCGGCTGCGATGAAGCCCGTCGCCAAGGCTGACAGGCCGACCGCGAAGTAGCCCGCGAACTCGTTGAGGCCCATGGCCAGCCCGCGGTTCTTCGGCCCGGCGAGGTCGATCTTCATGATCACCGTTGTCGACCAGGTGAGCCCTTGGCTGACGCCGAGCAGACCGTTGGCGGCCAGGATCCACGACCAGGACGGCGCCCACATCAGGAGGAAGGGCACTGGTGCGGCCACCAGCCAGCCCGCGACGAGGACGCGCTTACGCCCGAAACGATCGGACCACCGGCCCGCGAAGTAGTTCGTCAGCGCCTTGGTGACGCCGAAGACGACGATGAACGAGAGGACGGCCGTGCGCGCGGCGAGGTGGAACTCCTCCTCCACGATGGTCGGTAGGATGCTGCGCTCCATCCCGACCATGGCACCGACGAAGGCGTTGACCACGACGAGCAGCGAGAACTGTGCCAGGTTCTCGCGCAGGCCGAGTTGGATGTTGGGCTTGCTCATGGCTGAACTCCAGTCGCGTCGAGACTGTGAACCGAGACGTCCGTGCGGCGCGCGTCGAAGCCGAGCTCGCGGAGCCGCTGGGTCGCTTCGGCGGAGAAGGTACAGAACGGACCGCGGCAGTACGCGACGATGGTCCGGTCCTTGGGAAGCTCGGAGATCCGCGACTCGAGGACCGGCAGGGGCATGGAGACTGCGCCGGGGAGGTGGCCTTCGGAGAACTCCAGCTCTGGGCGGACGTCAAGCAGAACGACATCGCTCGCGCGCAGGCGCTCGACGAGGGTTTCGCGGTCGATCGCCTCGAGTCCGGTGGGGTCGTCGAAGAACTCGCGGGTCAGCTTCTCCAGCCCCGCGATGTGCCGTGCTGCGACGGCCTGAAGCTGGACGAGGAGCGTTGCGACGTCGCTGCTGCCAATTGAGTAGGCGATATGAGTTCCATCGCGCTCGCTGGCGACGAGCTGAGCGCGCTTGAGCGCCTGCAGGTGGTGCGAGGTGTTCGCGACCGACTGATCGATCTCGCTGGCCAGGACCTCCACGGTACGAGGCGCCTGAGCGAGCAGTTCGAGGATCTCTAGGCGCGCTGGACTCGAGAGTGCCTTCCCTACCTGGGCCAGGTGAGTGTAGGCGGCGTTCTTGAAGGTGCGGGATTTGGAGTTCGACATGCTCTGCTCGCTCAAGGTGCCGCGTCGGTGGCTGTGAACACCGCCCCGTAGTGGTAGGGCCCAACCTCCTCGACTCGGATGAGCTGAAAACCGACCGGCTCCACCCAGGCCGCGACCTGCTGAGGTGAAAAGCGCAGATCCCGGCGGGGCCCGCGAGGCTTTCCGAGTACGATCGTCTCCTCGCGAGGCTTCGGCCACCAGTTGACGACGACGAATGTGCCACCGGGCTCGAGCGTGCGCCGTACAGCGCGAGCGAGGCCGGCGTGGTCCGGCGCACCGTGGAAGGTGTTGGCGATCATGACCAGGTCGACGGCGTCGTCGATCAGGTCTCCGACCTTCATCGCGTCGCCGTGGATGAACGTGATGTTGCCAGCGCCAGCGTTTTGCGCCACGCCCTTGGCCGTGGCGAGCATTGTCTCGTCGAGCTCGACCGCGTGGACGCTACCGGCGCCTACAATCGACGACATCGGCACGGTGAAGTAGCCATCTCCCGAACACAGGTCGACGACCCGCATTCCAGGAGCCACACCGACCTGTTCAAGTACTTCTGCGGGTTTGGGCCACAGCGCTTGCGACCAGTCACGGTCGGGCATCGCGGTTGCTTGGAAGAGAGTGAGAGTGGGGGATTGTTCTTCGACGTGCGGCACATTCAAGCGCCTGCTTGAATATAAGAAAGGGCGCTTCCAAGTCAAGGGGCAGCCGACATGCGGCGTTGGCCCCAAATGTTCGGGGACGCCGCGGAGGGATGTCGCGCCGGACTGACGATGGGTTACGAAGTTGGAGGAGGATCTCCCGTTGAGGCGACCGATCGCCGTCTCGAAGTGCTGGCGCCCGCACGATCGGCGGCCAGCATTCGTCCGCCTCGCACACCTGCGATCTGAGGCTTCGGAGCGCCTCGACTAGCGGCGGAAAATCCGCGCGAGTTCGAGTCGTACTCCCAACCGCCGCAAGCAGTTGAGGCTGTGACCGGCGAGCTGTTGTTGGACGGCCAGCATGGGTACTCCGGCGAGCGCCAGATCGGCCGAATGCGTGTACGGCAGCCCAAAGAAGGCTTTCGCCTCGACCTCCTGCCCCGCCCTGCTCCTCCAGGCCCGGCGACGCCTTGAGGAACGACAGCCGCGGGTCGCTGACGATGGCAGCGCATCAGGCCCCAATACGCGTCCGCAAAAGTACCGCCGCGCACTCCGTGCCTCGGCGAGCATGAGCCGAACCGGTGACCGCGACGAAAACGGCGGTCGCTGCGAGCTTCTGCGAGTTCGAGGCCATCAACTCGACCCCTCGGGCGGCGAGCGCCGCCGCGAAGACGATGCCATGTCCGGCTTCGAGGAAACGGGCCCGCGATGGCAACCGACCGCTCTTTGGGACTATTCCATAGTGATCCAACATCGCGGGGAACGTGTGGCCTCGTCGGCCACGGCATGTGGTCTCTCGCGGCAGAGGATGCGCCAGCACAAGCGTCGGTCGGGACTATGGTGCCGGCGTGAGTACAGCATCGTCCACCAACGGTACCCCTCCCCTCGCGCTCCTCGGCCGCCACCGTCGGCGACTGCTTGTCGCGGCACTCTCCACATCACTCGCCTGGTCATTGGGCTGCGACAACGAGGAGAGCAGCTCTGCCGCAGCCACTGCAGCCGACCCGGCCTCGAAGGCTCCTGGTGCAGCGGCGGCCAGCGCCGCGCCGTCCGACAACTCCGCAACGACCGCATCGCCATCCCCCGCATTTCAAGAAATCCGGGACGCGTACGAGCTCTGCCGGAAAGAGCTCGCCGCCGACAGCGTCGCCAACCTCGGAGCCTGTGCCAATGACCTCGCGAGCGCCGCAAAAGCGGCGCAGTCGGGAACCGACGCGGACAGCAAAGCCGCCCTTGCGGAGCTCGCGAGCAGTGCGAGCAAGCTCGCGGACTCGACCGCCAGCGTGGACGTCGCGCGAGTCGCCTTCGCTGAGACGAGTCGCACGATGATTGCGACGCTCGCGGCCGCGCCCACGGAGTCTGGCGGCTACCATGTTTTCGAATGCGCGATGGTCGAAGGAAAACCTCACTGGGTTCAGCCGGACGAACGCCCCGAAAACCCTTACCAGGGTGCGAAGTCCGACATGCTCAACTGTGGGTCCGAGGTGCACGTCTCTGGAATGGCAGGCATGCACGGCGACCACAAAGGGATGAAACACGACGGCGCCAAGATGAAGGGCCACACCGACCACGACATGGGCCATCGCGATGGTGAAGGGTGAAGGGTGAAGGGTGAAGGGTGAAGGGTGAAGGTCGCGGACAACGGTGATCCTGTGCCCGGGGAACCGGCCGGACAAGCGCGGAAGTTGCCGTCGATGTCGAGGGTCAGCCGGTCGCCACCGGGACACGACGACCCATCGTCGAGGTGCGGTCGGCACTGCCGCACCCCGGCGATGCTCGAGCCGGACGCTTGCCCGTCCCCAGCTTAGCCGAGCAAGCTCTTGCCAAGCATCCCGAGGGCAAAGCCCAACACGGCCCCAAGTGCCGGACTTGCACGATGGCTCATCTTCGCCTTGGGGGCGATGTCCTGGAACACGAGGTACAGGATGCCTCCGGCCGCGAAGACCATGATCCCTGCCGAGATCTCGCGTTGGTCCCTCAGGAACAGGTGCCCTGCCATCGTGGCGAGAGGGCCCAGCAGGCTCGCGCCCAGAAGCGTCATCAAAGCCACTCGTGGTCGCACCCCGAGTGCACCGAGTTCTCGGTACGCGTTGAATCCTTCCGGCAGGTTCTGGGCGCCGATGAAGGAGGCGAGCAAGATCCCGAGGCTCCGGCTCTGGGCGAACACGGCACACAGCGACAACGCCTCGGGCACGAAGTCCATCACCATCGCGACCAGTTGCGCCGGACCGCCACCACGGCGGTCCAGCACCGAGTCCAACCATCCGAAGCTCAGCCCGCCGACACAAAACGCCACGACCAGCGGCGCGGGCTCCAGCGCGGCGAACCCCTCGGGAACGAGCGCGAACGACACGGCGGCGAGGAGAATCCCCCCGCCGAATGCGACGACACCGTGAATGAGTTGGTCCTTGGCGTCGGTGTCGCGTCCGCGGTCAAGTCGAGCGAGGACCGCCCCGAGCACCGCAGCCAGCCCGGCCGCCCAAGAGATGAAGACGATGGAGACGATTCCCGGCATCCCGCGTCCTCACCCTCCGGCGACGACGCGCCAACCGAGAATCTCCACGTGCGGCGTCAAGTAGTCGTCGCGTGCAGGCTCCTGTCGACACAGGTCGGTCGATAGATACTTCTTGTTGCTGTCCGGTATGACGGTGGCGACGACAGAATCGGGGCCGGTCGCGACCGCGGTTCGCAACGCAGCCACGATGTTGGCTCCTGCACTGATCCCGACCGCGAGCCCGGCCGTCCGCGCAAGTTTCTGTGCCATCAAGATGGCATCGCCATCCCAGACGTCGACAATCTCGTCGAGTTCCGAAAGTTGTACGATCGACGGAACGAACTCGTCACTGATGCCCTGGATGCGGTGCTTTCCGACGCGACGGCCTTCACGCAGCGTCGGGGAGTTTGCCGGCTCGACCGGGTGGATCGTGATTCCAGGAACCCGCTCGCGTAGCAGTCGAGCGACCCCCATCACGGTTCCGCCGGTGCCCACGCCCGCCACGAACGCCGACGGCTCGAGAGCCACACGCGCGAGCTGATCCAGCAGCTCGGGACCCGTCGTTCGGTAGTGCGCGTCGATATTCTGCGAGTTCCCAAACTGATGCGGCAAGAAAACACGATCGACCTTCGCGCCGAAGTCGTCGGCTTTGGCGATACTCCCGACGAACCCACCGTCCTCCGACGACACGGGAATAACCTCGGCTCCGAGAGCCTCGCTCACGAGCACTCGCTCGCGGCTCATCCAGTCCGGCATGAAGATTCGAACCGGGTGTCCAAGCGCGCGCCCGATCGCGGCAAACGAGATGCCGGTGTTGCCGCTGGTCGCTTCCGAGATCGTGTCGCCGGGCTGGATCGTGCCACGGGCATGCGCATCCTCGAGAATGTGTAAGGCCATCCGGTCTTTGATGCTGCCCGTGAAGTTGGCGATCTCGTTCTTGGCGAACACGTGGACCCTCCGTCCTCGCACACCACACGCGAGATCGAGTAGCGGCGTCCGGCCAACTAAACGGTGAATCGCTGCGAGGTGTGAACGGACCTGTTCTTTAGAACGGGTCCGGCCGATCGAGGGAGAGCACTGCACGCAGTCAACCTATCGGTATGCCGATACGCTCGCAAGTTGAGGTTGAGAACCACAGGCCGCTCGCGTGGCGTCTGTTCGTTGAGGCGGTTGTGACCCAATGGGACACCTCGATGGCCGTGGACTTCAAGGAGGTTCCGCATGAGATCGTTTCACGCCGCCGCCCCCTCGGCCCTCGCGTCCTGCCCTGCTGAGGGCGTGTGTGGAGGGTTGAGTCGGACGGTCACGTGGCGACCCCAGCCGCGACTGTCGCCGGTCCAGGCGCAGCCACTCGCCATGGCCTCTTGCCAAGGACTGCGCTCGAACACCACCGCAGATGGGACGGTCGAACTCGGGTCGATCAACTTCAGGAGGCGTCCGGCATATTCGCTTCGCGCCTGTTTTGCGCCACACCGACGCGGCTGAGTCCGAGGTCCGAGGTCAAAGAGACGCCGGATCCCGAAGAAAGCGGCGCTCGACGTCGTGGTCGAAGCCCGCATAGGCGTGGGGGAGGTACGCAACCACGACGGCGAGCGCCTCGGCTTCCCTCCCCGACCGGCATGGGAGGCGGAGCTTCTCTCCCGCTCGGGTGCACAGGTACACGACGGTGGACCGGGGGCGTCCCGAGTACGAAGTGAGGGCCTCGTCATAGACCCACACAATTTCGCGGGGCCTTTGAAGCAGGTGCTCGATCGCCGGGTTCTTGCGCGCATGACCGATCGCGGTCACCACGATGTACAGACCGAGCGCGGCGAACAGCACGCTCACCCCTGCGAGCGCCCACCGATCGCCGGAGGTCCGGGTCGGCAGCAGCGACAGCGCCCACGACGGCAGGATCGCGAAGACGACCCCGAACACCGCCTGCTTGCGTGCTTGGGCGCGCACGATGGGGATGAAGTACTCGCGGATGGTGGTCATGGTCGAACGTCCGGTGCTCGCGGGCGCCGCAGGAGGGACGGATTCTGTCGGAACTTCGTACGAAGCTCCTGGCTGAACCCGAGCGTGGCATGGGGGAGGTGAGCGGCGACGAGGTTCAACGCTCGGTCCTCCTGCTTGGCGATGCACGGTAGCCGCAGCTGCTTACCGTCTTGCGTGCCCAGCACGAGTTCGGAGGCGAGGTGGTTTTCCCCGGTGCTTGACAACGACCGCGCGGAATACACCCAAACGACGCTGGAGGGC
>CAJXVA010000267.1 GCA_913061055.1 uncultured Pseudomonadota bacterium | reverse complement strand
TTCACGCCGCAGGCTCACGAGTTCCTCCGCGAGATGGCCGGGCGGGTCCTGTACAAGCCGGTGGGCACCGATGCGCTCCGCAAGTTCGTCGGCGATCTCGTTGCGGAGCGTGGGCGGCGGTAGTGCCTAGTACCGCAGTTCTGAAGTTCGTTCCGGGTTCTCGGAGGAGTTCGGAGCGACCCCACACCCCGAAGGGGGGTCGCGCAGAAACCCGGCACGGACTTCAGGCGTGAGGGACTCGCTAGTCCTGCTCGGCCAGCCAGCGCTCGGCGTCGATGGCGGCCATGCATCCCGTACCGGCGGCTGTGATGGCCTGGCGGTAGGTCTTGTCGGCCACGTCGCCGCAGGCAAACACGCCCTCGACGTTGGTGTAGCTGCTGCCGGGACGATCGATCTTCAGATAGCCCGCGTCGTCCATGGCGAGTTGGTCGTTGAAGATGCCGGAGTTGGGCTGGTGCCCGATCGCCAAGAAGAAACCCGTGACGTCGATCGACTCGTCGGGACCGCCGGTGGTGTCTTCCATGAGCACGCCGGTGACCCCGTCCTCGCCAAGCACTTCCTTGACCTGACGGTTCCAGTGCACGGTGATCTTGTCGTTGTCCATCACGCGCTTCTGCATGACCTTGCTGGCGCGGAACTCACCCCGTCGGTGAATGATGTGCACGGAGCGGCACATACGGGTGAGGAACAGAGCCTCTTCCATCGCCGTGTCACCGCCGCCGACGACGGCGACATCTTGGCCGCGATAGAAGGCGCCGTCGCACGTGGCACACGCGGTCACGCCCTTGTTGCGGAGGCGCTGCTCGGAGGGCAGGCCCAGGTACTTGGCGCTGGCGCCCGTCGACACGATGAGCGTGTCGCAGGTGTACGACTCGGTGTCGCCTTTGATCTTGAATGGACGCGTGCTGAGGTCGACCTCGGTGGCGAGGTCGTAGATGATCTCGGTCCCGAAGCGCTCGGCCTGCTCGCGAAACTCTTCCATCATCTCCGGACCCGAGACGCCCTTGGGGTAGCCGGGGAAGTTCTCGACGTCGGTCGTGGTGGTGAGCTGTCCGCCCGGCTCCGGACCGGCCAACATGACGGGCTTCAGCTCGGCCCGTGCGGTGTACAGGGCCGCGGTGTACCCCGCCGGTCCCGCGCCGAGAATCATGACTTTGCAGTGCCGAGGGTCGCTCATGCGCCGGAGGATAAGCATGGTCCCCGGGCCCCGCAAGGGAGGCGGTCGCGCCAGTTTGGGGCGCACTCAGGGACCCGCGGCAGGGCGCGCAAAAAAGAACGGCCGCGAACTCCTCAGGGACGGTGGAGTTCGCGGCCAAGCCGACGTGCCAGTCGGCGATGATGAGGATGGGACGCTCTTAGGAACGCTCCAGAGAGACGTTGTGTTTCACCCCGTCGCGAAGTAGTTGGATTTCGACCTTTCCGCGGCTTCGGCTGAGCGCGTCGCGGACGTCTTCGGGGTCTTGGACCGACACCCCATTGAGCTCGAGGACAACGTCTCCGGTTTGAAGCTCGAGGTCCTCGGCGAGGCTGCCAGGCTCGACCCGAATGACCTCCAGCCCATCGTCGTGAGCGCGCGCGCCGATTCCGAGTCGTTCGCCAAATCCCGAGGGCGGGCTTTCGGAGTGCTCGCTCACGGAAGGCGGGGAACTGGGCGCCAACGGGGCGGAGCGGAGGCGCTTCATCTTTCGGGGGTCGGGCCGGTCGCCGAGCACGGCGGAGAGCTCGAGCGTGACGCCGGCTCGCTCGGCTTCGATCAACACGGTGTGCCCCGGCTGCAGTGTCGCGATGACCCCGCGCAAGCCATCGAAGTCGTCGATCGCGGTGCGGTCGACCTTGACCACCACGTCGCCGGAGCGGAGGCCGGCCTCCGCGGCCGGCGTGTCGGCATAGACCTCGCCGATGACGGCGCCTTGGCCCTCTTGCGCTCCGCGTTCACTCGAGGCCCCGAGCCAGCCCCGTCGGACGGTTCCGGTGGAGCGCAGCTGCTCGATCACGGACTGCGCTTGGGAGGCCGGGATCGCGAAGCCGGGGCGGCTGTTGGCCCCGACTGCGGTGGTGATGCCCACGACGGCGCCGCGGAGGTCGAACAGCGGCCCCCCACTGCTTCCGGGGGCGATGTCGGCATCGGTCTGGAGGAAGTCCAGATAGCTGTCGGCGTACAGACCCAGGCTGCCGCGACCGCGCCCCGAGAGGATGCCGACGCTGGCGGAGTGGTCGAGTCCCATCGGGTTTCCGATGGCGACGACCCAATCGCCGACCCGCAGCGCAGCGCTGTCGCCCAGCTGGAGCGCGGGCAGGTCTCGGGCATCCTCGAGCTCGAGGACGGCGAGGTCGGTGGCGGCGTCGGAGCCGAGGACTCGCGCGTTGTAGCGGGTCCCGTCGTGCATGCGGACTTGGAGGTGCTCGGCACCGTCGACGACGTGATGGTTGGTGACGATGATGCCCTCGGACGCGTAGACGAAGCCACTCCCGGAAGCCTCGGTCCCCGAGGAGAAGAATCCGGCACCGCGACCGGAGGCTCGAATGCTCACGACCGACGGACCGACCGATTCGACCAGAGGCGCGAGACTCTGGCGGGGGTCGTAGTGCAATGCGTCATCGGAGGCGGACGGCGTCTGCGACCCTTCTGGCTCGGCAGCGACCGAGGGCGCTGGGGGGCTTGCCTCGGCTTCAGCGCCGCATCCGGCACCCGCTGCGAGAAGAAGGGAGCTGAGCGCGAGCGCCGCTACACCTGGCTGTGCTGACCCGGTCATTGGGGCCGCCAACCTCTGGAAACCGAGCCCTATTCCTGCCTGGGACCCGTTTTTTTTCGTGGTAGATCGGTGCGCGATGCGCCGATCTCTCGTCCGTTCCTCCGTCGTTCTCGGTTTGACGCTGCTGACAGCGTCGAGCTGCCGCGTTCAGGTCGGCAATACCTCGAAGCCAGCGACCGGCTCCGAGCCGATCTCCAAAGCTCCGGGCGACGGTGCAAACGACGCACAGGGCGACACGCCCAAGCGGGCCAACCCCGCGAATCCGGGCAGCTCGAACGTCTCGGTTTGGGGCCACTTCGTGGTGCCCGCCCCCGACAAGACGATCGCCCGGGTGGCCGACCAGTACGCGCCACCGGGGCTGGGCGCGATGCTCAGTGTCAGCCAGGTGAAGTCCATGCTGTCGATGCCGCTCGAAGGACGCAGCGAGGTCGCGAAGCACCTCGATCTGACCAAGCCGTTTGGCTGCGTCGTGGTGAACCCCAAGCAGCACGACCAGCCGGTCGCCTGTGCGGTCGGCTACGAAGGCGGCATCACGCAGCTCGTCGAAGACATGGGCCAAGAGGGCTACCAGTCCGGCGGAGCGGACTACGCCGCCTACGAAGTTTCGGGCGAGACGTTCTACTTCAAGGGATGGGGAGACCACGTCGGAGTGGCGCTCGACCCATCCTTGCTCGCGGACGCGGGTGCGAAGATTCAAGCCGCCATCATCAAGCCCCGCAAGGGGGACCGAGACTTCTACTCCGAAGCCAAGCCAAAGGTGATCTTCGCCGACGCTCGTGAGGAGATCGAAGGTTTCTTCTCCGAGATGGAGCAGATGATGAACTCGGCCCCCACTGGAGCGCCTGGATCGGAGTACGCGAGCGCGTCGACCAAGGCCGCGATGGACATGTATCGCAGCTTTGCGGATGTGAAGTCGGCGGAGTTCTTGTTCCGCATCGGCAAGCAGCGAAGCAAGACCACCTACCGCAGCACGGCGGCCAAGGGCACCGACACGGCGAAGCAGTACGGCCGGGACGCGAAGCTCTCCACGGTCGATGTGTCGATGATGGATGCGCTGCCGGATGACTCCTTCTTCATCAGCGGCATGAGCTTCGATTTCGCTCACGTGATGGAAGACCCGTGGGCAGGCCCGTACCTGCGCATGCTCAGCGGGATGAAGACGGCCGACGGAACGGACCTCGGCGCCATGATGACCAAGATGCTCGCCGACATGGGGGACGTCATGGCCGGACCCGTGGCCGTGGCCGCGTTCCCGGTCAAGGGCAGCGCTGGCGCGTTCGTCGGGAGCTACGCCGTCAAGCCTGGGAAACAGGCGATCCCGGTCGTCCGGCAGTTCCTCGAGTCGTACAAGCTCGAGACGCTGATGCCCAGCTTCGGCGAGTACATGAAGACGACGTACAAGAAGGGCGCCTTCACCGTCGCTGGCGTCAAAGTCGACACGTACACGGTCACGCCGACGAAGAAGGCGCTCGCCGAGATGAAGAAGGACTCCGACTTCGCGAAGCTGAAGAAGGTGGTCGGACAGATTCAGTTCACGATGGCGTATGCCGAGAAAGACGGGCGCATGTACCTGGTCATGACCACGGCCAAGCCCAAGAAGGCGCTCGAGAAGATGCTCAAGGCGGCCTCGGGCAAGGGCAACATCGGCAAGTTCGGCAGCGCGCGAAAGCTGGTCAAGAAACACGCCGAGGGGACGACGCTCCTCATGCTCGACATCAGAGGCATGAGCAGCTGGATCCGGTCGCTCGACTTCGACGGGGACCTCAAGGACATGCCGAAGGTGGGTCTTGGGCTCGATGACGTCGTGTGGACCGGCCGCATCAACAAGAAGGGCAAGAAGGAGTACGAGTTCTCCATCTCGCAGCCCTTCATCGATCAGCTCCGCAGCTTGTAGCGGCGGGTCTGGCGGTGGTGCCCCGGTCGCACTTCGCGGCCGGGTGTACCGTGGGGGCGATGGCAGCCCGGCGCGTGTTGGTCCCCTTCGTCGTTGCACTTGCGTCGTGTCATCGTGCGCCGGCCACCTCTGCTCCTGCGGAGACCGTCGCTGCGAACACTCAGGCGGCTCCCAGCTCGACACCTTCGACACCGTCGGGTCCTCGAAAGATCGCGCCCGCCGACCGGCGCATTCTCGACCGCGCAGTCGCGGCCATGGAGGCGGGGGACTCGGAACAGGCGCGGTTGATTTTCGTGGGTCTGCTCGACCGCTATCCGCAAGACGCGGAACTCTCTCGACTCCACGCTGCCGCGGTCGAGCAGGGGAGACGAGACGGTGCGAGACGAGAAACGATGCGCCCGGTCGCGCTCGAGCCCGCCCCGCTGCGGCGTCACAAGGTTCGCGATGCCTCCGTTCATCAGGGGCGCAAGCCCAAGCTGGTGCTGACCTCGAAGACCCGCAACGAGATCATCGATGTCGAGGCGTGGTTTCGAAACAACGCGCTGGACAGACCTACGTGGCAGGTCCCGACTCCACGAGGTGAGTCCACCTCGGAGGTTCCCGCCTGGATCCCGAGCGAGCTCGACGGGCGGCGGATCGTGCAGGCGATGGAAGAGGGGGATCACGTCTTCGCCCTGTACGCCAAGACGTACTGGCGGGGCCGCGTCCTGCTGGTCTTCGACGCCGAACGAGACATCGTTGCCGCCTATGACTTTTCCGCGTGGTCAGGGCCCGAGCCGCGCAAGGACGGCGACGACCGGCGCATCTTCTGGGCCATGGTTCGCGAGGGGGTGTTGTTCGTGTCTTCGGGACACTTCGGGTACGCAAAAGAGTCGGGCGGGCGGACGGGGTACCTCTCGGCGCTCGACTTGGGGACCGGGGAGTTGCTGTGGCGCAGTGACCCCCTGGTCGCCAACGCCAACAACTTCCTGTATCGGGACGGCTACATCATCACGGGCTATGGCTTCACCGCCGAGCCCGACTTCTTGTTTGTCGTGGACGCGAAGACGGGGGAGACCGTGACCAAGACGAAGCTGCGCAAGGGTCCCGAGTTCATCCTTGAGAAAGAGTCGCAAGTGTTCGTGCGGACGTACGACACCGACTACGTGTTCGACCTTCGATGACCCGAGTCGGCTAGAGCACATCTCATAGCCTCGTCACAGCGTCTGGCTGGTCTTTGGGCCCGATGGCGTCGTCGCGAAACCTTGCAGTACCCCGGTACAGCTGCGGTTCCGCTTCTAACCCTCGGCCCCAAATCCTTCGCCAGCCACCGCGTCGAGGTTATGAGATGCGCTCTAGCTAGGGAACGACCGTGCGGTCCGCTGCGCGAGCACGAGCGAGGTTCTCGCGTTTGACGAGTTGGCCGCATGCCGCTTCGATGTCGCGTCCGAGGCTGTGGCGGAGGGTGGTCGTGCGACCGGCAGCCTTGAGCGCGTCGGAGAACGCCGAGCATCGGGCCTTGGACGAACCCCGAAGCTCCGCGCCGTCAACCGGGTTGAACGGGATCAGGTTGAGGTGGACGTCGAGGCCTTGGGTCCACTCGATCAGCGCGTCGGCGTCGGCGTCGGTGTCGTTGACGCCATCGAGCATGAGGTACTCGAGCATGACGGGGCGGTCTTGGAGTGTATTGACCTGCTGCACGGTCTGCCGGAGCTGGGGGAGCGGATACCGCTTGGCGATCGGCATGATCGACTGGCGCGGCTCGTCACGAACGCTGTGCAGACTGAGCGCAAGGCCGACGCTGGGAAACCGACGCGCGAAACGAAGCATGCCGTCCGTGATCCCGACGGTCGATACCAGGATCTTCTTCGGCGAGAGGTTGAACCATGCCGGGTCGATGAGGCGTTCGATGACCTGCACGAGCACGTCCTCGTTGTGGAACGGCTCGCCCATTCCCATGAACACGACGTTGCGGGGGCGTCGGCCCTCGGCGGCCAGCAACTGGCCGGCTTGGAACACCTGGTCGAGGACCTCTTCGGTGCTCAGGCTCCGCGCGATGCCCATCGTCCCGGTGGCACAGAAGCGGCAGGCCGCGGCACACCCAACCTGGCTGGAGACGCACAGCGTGGTGCGGCCGGTCGCGATACGCAGGATCACGGACTCGGTGAGCAGTCCCGCGGGCGTGCGGAACAGGAGCTTCGAGGCGCCGTCGATCTTGGAGTCGTGGCGTTGTTCGAGGACGAGCGGATGCAAGCTCAACGGCGCCAGCGCAGGCGCGCGAGCGAGGCCCTGGGCGTCGGGTTCGAAGTCTTTGAGCAGCGCATTGCGTAGCAGCCGGACCTGCTCCGGATCCGTGCGGGTGGCTTTTCGCAGGCCGTCGAGGGCTTGGGCGTCGAAGAACGGGGTGTCCATCGTGAACTCGACGAGTGTAGAGCATGTGAACCGCTGGCTGCTACGGCAGCCCACAGGACTCGCCACGAGCGGTGCGGTGACAGACGCGCTGAAGTCTGTCGACGGATCGATGTCCCCAGGCGCATCGTGGCCAAAGATCGCGACTTTGGTCGCCGCTGGAGCTGCCCCGTCTCGATTGAGACTCCTGATAGAGCCCGTTTTCGCCACAACCGCAGAAAAAACTCACCCTGTTTGCCGACCGCTCGTCTCTGACTGGCATGCGTTGGACGTCGCTTGCGCTCGGACTGCTGCTGTGTGGTTGCTACACGGGTGCGGATAGGACCGCCGACTCGGAGGCGGGCGACTCGGAAGCGGGTGGCTCGGAAGACCCGGAGACCGGGGAGGGGGGAACGACCGGTGAGCCGCAACTCCCTGACGCTCCTACCGTCGAACCCAAGCGGCGCCCATTGCAGCATCTGACACGGGCGCAGTACGAGGCCACCGTCGCGGACCTCTGGCCTGGCGCGCCTGGGAACATCGCAGGCGAAGTGGAGATCGTTGACCCCGAAACCGGGGACACGCGGGTGTTGGGCGCGCTCGACCCGGATGACGTTCAACAGGGCTTCGAACTCGGGACGGCGATGTCGTCGTTCTTGCCCGAGAGGTACTTCGATCGCGCGGAGGTCGTGGCGGCCGCGTTGGTCGAGGACCTCGACGTCGTGTTGCCTTGCGCAACCGACGTCGCCGATGACACCTGCGCGGAATCCTTCGTATCGACGTTCGGACTGCGCGCGTTCCGTCGACCTCCCACGGCTGTGGAGACCGATGAACTCCTTGCGCTGCACGACGAAGCTGCACAGGCCCACGGCTTCGAAACGGGGATCGAGGCGATGGCGTTCGCGATGCTCTCGTCGCCGGCTTTTCTCTACCACCTCGAAAATGCTGACCCGCAGAGTCGTGCGGCGTCCGAGTACGAGCTGGCATCCCGGATGAGCTACTTCCTGATCGGGTCGATGCCCGACACGCGGCTGTTCGAAGCGGCCTCGGCCGGCGAACTCAGCACCGATGCGGGCTTCGCAGAGCAGGTCGATCGGCTGTTGGACTCTCCACGAGCGTCCGACGGTCTTTACAACTTCTTGCGGCAATGGCTCGTTCTCGACGCGATCGGGGCGCTGCAAAAAGATATCGAGGCTCAGCCGGACTTCGAGCCCAGCCTTGGCCCCCAGCTGCGGCAGTCGCTCGAACTTCAACTGCGCGGGCTCGCGGGCAGTCCGCACAGTTCGGTGGCCGATCTCCTGCTCGACGAGAGTTTCTACGTGAACGAAAGCCTCGCTGAGTTCTACGCAGTCGACCCAGGCGCGGCCGACCCGGATACGTACGTTCCCACCCGCTCTCCTCACCGCCTCGGCGTCCTCTCTCACCCCGGGGTGCTCGCGCTCAACTCGAAGCTCGAGGAGACACAACTGGTCTCACGCGGACTGTTCGTGCGCGACCGCCTGCTTTGTTTGCCCATCCCCCTTCCCCCCGAAGACGTCCCGCTCGATGTCCCGGACGTCGACCCCGACGACCCGCCCGAGAACATGCGAGAGCGGTTCGAGCGGCACGTCGAGAGCCCCAGCTGCGCCGGGTGTCATGTCTTCATCGACCCGCCGGGCTTCGCCCTCGAGGGCTACGATGGCCTAGGGCGCCACCGACTCGAGGACATCTACGGGCCCGTGGACGCGAGCGGGGAACTCACCGGGGTGGGGGACGCCGATGGAACGTTCTCCGGTTTCGAGGAGTTCAATCGACGGCTCGCCGACAGCGAGATCGTTGCCGGCTGTGTCGCCGAGCGGATGTTCGAAGTCGCGATCGGCCGCGCCGTCGACCCCGACGATGAGAGCGACGCCGCCGAACTGGCGTTTCTGCGCTCGCAGTTTGCGTCCAGCGATGGCTCACTCCGGGGGATCGCCCGGACGATCGCTGCGACCCTCTCGTTTCGCGCCAAACCTCAGCAATAGGCTGTATGACCATGATTCTCCCCCGACTCACGCGACGCGGCATCCTCCAGGGCATGGGGGCCAGTGCAGCCCTTCTTCCGTTTGCAACCTTGGCCGGGGGGGGCGGTGGTTCACCGGCCCCTCGCCGATTGATCGTCATGTACTCGCCCAACGGTGTGCACCCTTCATGGGGAGCGTCCGGGTCCGGCGCGGATCTTCAGCTCTCCGAGTCCCTCTCCCCGCTCGCCCGCCTTCGCGACGAGATCTGCGTTGTCGAAGGGATCGCGTTCCGTTCGTGGGGGGCGCCCGAGCACCCCGACGGAACCGTCGCGTGCCTCACCGGGCGTCCGTCCGGGAGTGTGCACGACATGATCGGGACCGGTGAATCGATCGACCAGAGGATCGCCTCTGTCAACACGCCGCCGGGTGGATACGGCTCGGTGAACGTTTACGCATGGCCCCCATGTTGCGAAATCCCGCGCATCTCGTTCTCCGAGGGTGGCGGCGGCGTCGCCCTCCAAGACGACCCGCAACAGGCGTTCGCCGACGTGTTCGCCGGGTTCATGCCCCCGGACCCGGACGCCCCGAGCAAGGAGGTCCCTGAAGACCGACGTTCCTTCCTGCGCCGCCGCACCGTGGATGTGGTCCATCGCGACTTCAGTCGCGTCCGCGGGACGCTCGGCACCGAAGACCGCGCCATCATCGAACGGCACATCGAGGGACTCGACGCACTTGCCCAGCGAATCGAGGGCACCGATCCGCTCCCACCAGGATCGACGGGGCAGTGCGGTCCGATCGCCCCACCGGCCACCGGAGATTCCCTCGGCGAAGTGGACGTCGCCGAGCGCGGCCGCGCCATGGCTCAGGTGCTCGCGATGGCAATCGCTTGCGACCGTACGCGCGTCGGCACGCTCATCATGGGTCCCTCTTCCGGTGGCTTCGATCACCACGACATCTCCCACAGCGCGAACTTCGACGAAGCGATCCACTACGATCAGTTCTACGCGCAACGGTTCGCCGAACTCGTTCAAGCCTTCGCCGACGTTGGCGCGCTCGACAACACACTCATCATGTGGGTCAACGAGCTGGGAAAGTTCAACATGGAGGGCGGCCTCGCAGACCACGGAATCGACGACATGCCGTATGTGTTCGCAGGCGGCCTGGCAAACAGGGGGCAGAGCATGCGGATCGAGGGGAGCCCAAACCACAACTACCTCCTCGCCGGTGTCCTGCAGACCTTCGGAGTCGATGCGGACTTCGTCGGGGACGAAGCGTTCGCACAAGCGGGGCAATCGGCCATTCTCGACCCGTTCGCAGCGTAGGGGAAGAGCCGCTCGATCAGCAGGCCGGGGAGAGCTTCGACTGAAATTGCGCGGGCCGAATGTGCTGTTAGAACTCAACCAGGAGCCCGTGTGGCGGCAGAGCCATGCCGCGGTCCGTATCGGGATCTATCCAGTCACTCAGCTCGTCGGCCAGCGCGATCAACAGAGCGTTGCCCAAGCGGGGGCGCAGCCTGACCAGGTCGCGGAACTTCTCGCTGGTGAGCACGAGCACCCGAGCTGAACTCTGCGCGCTGAGCTGGGCAGGGGAGCGACGCGTGGCGACCAGGGTGGTGGAGCCGATTCCCTTGCCGCGCTCGAGGTGTGCGAAGTGTCCGGTGGGCAGCTCCCAGCGCAGCTGACCGTCGAGGACCACGTACAGGGCAGCGTTGTGATCGCCCCGCTCCAGGATCACGTGTCCCGCGTCGTACTCGCGCGGTTCCATCTGCTCGGCGACGTGGCTGAGGTCGGCCATGCTCAAGTGCCCCAACAGCGGGACCGAGCGCAGGGCGTCGACGGTGCGCCGGGTGAGGCTGGGGTCCCCTCCGTCGCGGCGCCAGACGACGGCGGTGATGTTGTCCCGAGACCCGGCCTGCTTGGCGCGCTCGGCCAACTGCCTGAGCGCTGAAGTGAGGTCTGTCGCGGACTCGAGCGTGTCCACCACGTGCTCGGGGGGGCGCAGCGCGGGGTTGAGGCCGTCGGAGCACAGCAGGAGGAGATCGCCGGAGTGGACCTCGATGATGAGCGACTCCACCTTCACCGAGGGTTGGGTCCCGCAGTTTCGCGTTAGCGCGTGAGCGTGGTGATGGCGCTCGACCTGCTCCCGCGCGATGATCCCTTCGCGATACAGCTCGGCGGCGAGGGTGTGGTCGGTGCTGATCTGCTCGAGGGTGCCCTCGCGCACCAGGTACAGGCGACTGTCGCCCACGTGCCCCATCGCCGCCGTGTCGCCGTCGACGAGCACCATGGTCACGGTCGTGCTCATGCCCGCCAGGTTGCGGTCCTCGGTGGCCGCGCGGTGAATGGTGGCGCAGGCGGTCTCGATCGCGCGGTGGACTACGGCGCTGGCACGATCGCGCGAGCTCGAGTCCTGCTTGCGCCACTGGGACACGATGTCGTGGATGACGCGGGTTGCGGTGGCGGACGCGACGTCGCCGGCCTGGTTCCCGCCCACCCCGTCGGCGACCACATACAGGCCCAACTCATCTGCCACCAAGAACGAGTCCTGGTTGTTGCGGCGGTGTCCGGTATCGGAGATCGCCGCGCTACGCTGGGTGACGCCGGAACGGTCGGTGGATGACGACCCGTCGTGCTGCTCGACCGATTCTTCGTCGCTCATGGGTGCGCTCTTGGCCTGCAACTTATCACGTGACTCCGGGGTGACTCGAGAGCCGCGGTCGCGGGCTAGTCACGTACGCAGCGGCGAGGTATCAACGTGACGCCGTGGACACCGACCCAACGTCGAACTCGCCTGCAGGGCGTCACCGAATTGTGGTCTGCCCGGCCGTTGGCGACATCGACGAACTCGAGCACGTCTCCAACCAGGTCTATCTGCGCTGGGTGCTCCAGGCTGCGCGGGCACATTCGGATGCGCTGGGGTGGGGGACCGACGAGTACCGTCGGTGCGGTGCGGTGTGGGTCGTCCGTCGGCACGAGATCGACTACGCCCACGCGACCCTGCTCGGCGAGGCGTTGGCGGTCACGACGTGGGTTGATTCCTGGAAGCGCGTCTCTTGCGTTCGCAAGACCGAGCTCGTGCGCATTGCCGACGAGCAAGTCGTGTGTCGTGCCGCGACCACTTGGGCCTTCGTTTCGTTTGCCCAGGGGCGCCCCACCAGGGTTCCCGAGGCGATGCGGGCGGCGTTCGAAGTCCCCGCGCCGTAGACTCCACTCGAATTCGCAAGCCGCCGACGTCTCGTCCCGCGCGTCCTGTCACGGTTGCCGAGTCTACTGAAGCCCGCAGGACTCACCCGGCACGCACGCGTCGCACGTCCACTCGAACCCGTCGAGAACCACCACGGTGTCGCGGTCCAACGGACCCTGATCGAACAGCGCCGCGACAAGATGGATGGTCTCGCCAGGCACGGCAGGCCCTCGGAGCTGCATCCATCCGGTCGCGCTCCCGACCGGGCAGTCGGCGCCTTGCCCATTCGCTTCGCAGGGCGCACCGGTCCAGCCGTCCATGCCGGTGCGCAACAGCATCGGGTGGCCGCCTGAGAACTCGTGCATGCGTGGGGCGAGTCCCGTAACGGTGGCCGCGTCGCCCTGCCACGTCGCCAGGTTTCCGACGTAGTCCTGGCTCTCGTGCCACCACACGAACAGGTCGGTAGCGTCGCTGCCGATGGCTTCGGGGTACTCGGCGCTGAGGAAGCCGACGGACACGTTGTACCCACCGACTCCCGCGGGGACGGTGGCATCAAAGGTGAACCAGACGAGGTCGTCGGCGGTTCCATCGAACGCGCTTTGCAGCGTGCCTGAGCAGTCGCCGACGCCGTCACAGTCGACGTAGGGCGTTCCGGATGCGCTCCCGGGTGTCGCGACGATGCCGGCTGGAAGCGAGGACACGCCGTCCGGGTTCTCGTTGTTGACCGAGGCGAACTCTCCGGCGCTGTCTTCGACGTTGACCTCGCCAACCAGACCCGCCTCGGGCAGCACGCCCGTGCTCAGCACGAGAACCTGTCTCTTATACACATCTCCGAGCCCACGAGACCTCTCTACATCTC
>CAJXVA010000266.1 GCA_913061055.1 uncultured Pseudomonadota bacterium | reverse complement strand
TCGTCGGCAGCGTCAGATGTGTATAAGAGACAGCTGCGGGTCGGGTTCAGCCCCACCAGCGGGAGCTCACTCCGCGTTCTGGACACCTTCATCTCTGCGGGGCCGACGTTTCGCGCCCCAGTCTCGCGACGCGTGCACCTCAGCGCGGCACTCCTCGGCGGTGTGCTGGTCCACCGATATGAGGACCTGGGTGTGGAACTCGGTCACCGCGTCGACGCTCAAGCGACGGCCCCCTTTTCGGTCTCGTTGCACCTTGGCCGCGGCGTCGGGCTCCTTGCCACGGCGCTCCTCGGGCTGAGCAGCCGAGCCCGCAACCATCGCCGCGGCGACGCCATCATCTGGAGCCGGAGCCGATTTCGCGGCGGCCTGACGCTCGGCCTTGAGGTTGCGTTCGGCCCGAACAAGAAGCGGGAGGCTCCGTGACGCTGACGCTCGCGCCCCGAGCCTCGGACGCCCCGCCCTCACCGACCGACGATACCGTCGATCGCCGTGACCTTGACGCCGTGTACCGACGCCACTACGGCCACGTGCTGCGCATCTGCCTGCGGATGGGTGCCGGCGACCGCGAGTGGGCCGAGGACGCCGCGCAGGATGTGTTTCTACAACTGCACCAGCAGCCGGGGGCGCTCGATGAGGTGCGGAGTATCCAGGCCTGGTTGACGACGGTCGCGACCCGCGGCTGCCTCCGAAGACTCCGCCGTGACCGCTTCATGCAGGCCGCGCCAGTGCGGTGGCTGCTGCGCAGCGAGCTCAGACTCCCCAAGACCCCCGAGGATCAGGGCATCGTCGACGACACACTCCGTCGAGCCGCTCGCGTGATCCAGGCGCAGCCGCCCAAGGTTCGTGCGGCATTTTTCTTGTACTACGTGGACCAGAAAACAGTCACCGAGATCGGCGAGGTTCTCGGCCACACCAAGGGCTATGTCAGCAAACTGCTCGCGAAGGCCAAACGGGCGGTGGAGAGGGAGGAGTTGCGATGAGCGATCCGATCAGCAAGGTTGCCGAGCGCCTCGATGCGCACTACACCCAGGCCGCGACCGATGCCGTCCCACCGGCCCCGAGATTCCGTGCTCCGGCCGTGCGTCCCCAACCCACGCCGCTTGGGGTTGGGCTGCTCGCCGCGGTGGTCATCGGTGCGCTGCTCGGCGCAGCGTGGCTGGGCGTCGCGATAGGGTCGCAGCCTTCCGTGCTCGCGGGCTTGGACATCCGACTTCCGGTGCAATCGCCCCCCGCGACCGGCGAGGCGTCTCCAGTCCCCCTCTCCGCCTGTCCCGCGCAGGGCACCACCGGTTTGCAGACCCTCCCGGCTGGCTGCCGAATCCCCTTCGCATCACCGGCGATGGTGGTCACCACAGTCGCGCCGAGCACACTGAAGATCGACGCGAACCGGGTCGGGTTCGAGCACGGATGGGCCGTCTTCGAGGTCGAACACCGGACCGGGCGGCCGCTCGTGGTCGGATTCGACGGCGGCGACGTCGAGGTGCTCGGAACCACGTTCTCGGTGTTCCAGGATCCGGAACGCGGGCATGTGGAGCTGGTCGAGGGCAAAGTGCGAATCCTCGAAACATCGGGGGCGTCCCAAGTGTTGGGACCCGGCGGGCGATTCGCGTGGGACCGACACGAGCGTTCCTCGGCTGAACCGGGTACGGATTCGAGGTCTCTACCGCCAACCGCCGAGCGTCCTACACCGAACCGCCGAGACGAGAGTATCGACACCGTCGCGTGGCTGCGCTCGCAGAAGGAGTACCCCCGGGCGCGTGCGCTGCTTCGACGCCTTCGGGTGCAAGCGTCCACCTCGCGCGAGCGCGAAGTCCTCGACTATGAACTCGGCACGATTCTCAAAGCCGAGCAGGCCGATGCTGCTGCGCAGTGCAAGCACTGGGACGCGTTCACCGCTCGCTATCCCAAGACCCACTACGCCGACGCCGTCCGCAAGCAACAGAGTGCCTTGCAGTGCGCCGAGCGGTAGTCGTCCCAGAGGACGGCCCCGCTACCCCTCGTCCTGAGACAGCCAGTACAGCGCCGCCAAGACCAGCGCGTGGTTGATGTCCCCCGCCAAGGCGCGCCGGTGGATGTCGGCCTTGGGCACAATCTCCACGATGGTCTCCTCCGCGCTGTCGTTGTTCACCTCACCGACCTTCACGCAGCCGTCCGCGACGTAGGTGTGAACCCGGTTCGCGAACAAGGCAGGGTTCGGGTTCACCTCGCCGATCTTGCGGACGGACGCGGGCCGGTAGCCGGTCTCCTCCTCGAGCTCGCGCGCCGCGGCTTCGGCGGGATCCTCTCCGGCATCGACCAGCCCGCCGGGGATCTCGAGCGTGACCGAGGCCGACCCCTGTCGGAACTGGTGAATCATGATGAAGTCCCCCTCGGGGGTCCGAGACACCACGTTGACCCACGAGGACGAGTTGATGCGATAGAAGACGTGGGGGTCTTCGTCCCCCTGTCGCCGGCTGTGCAGCGCATCGACCGTGAACACCCGATAGTCGCCTTTGGGTTCAGTGCGTTCGACGGTCCAGGGGCGTGGCTTCATGCACCGGTTTTACCAGCCTCGCCGCCGCGGTACGCTCCGCCCGATGCGACCTCTGTGGATTCTGCCCCTGCTCGCTGCCCTCGCCTGTGACGGAGGGTCCGGCGACCCGAAGGCGAAGGACACCAAGGCGAAGGACACCAAGGCCGAGGCCAAGGTGAAAGACGCCGCGCCCAAGGACGAGCCCAAGAAGGACCAGCCCACCGAGGACGAGCCCGCGAAGGACGACGCCAAGAAGGCCGAGTTCAAGCCCGGGCAGCCGCTTGCGCCCAACAAGGAAGAGACGCACTTCGCCAGCCTCAAGCAACTGACCAACGGAGGCGAGAACGCCGAGGCATACCTCAGCTTCGACGAGTCGCAGCTGGTGTTCCAAGCGACGACCGGCGACATGAAGTGCGACCAGATCTTCACGATGAAGCTCGACGGCACGGACGTCAAACGCGTCAGCAGCGGCGAGGGCCGCACCACGTGCGCCTACTTCCTTCCCGGCGATGACAAGATCATCTACGCCTCGACCCACGCCGCCGACCCCGGCTGTCTGCCACCGCCAGACCGCAGCCTGGGCTACGTATGGAAGCTGTACGACGAGTACGACATCTACATCTCCGGCGCGGACGGCAGCGATTCAAAGGTGCTCATCGGCGGCAAGGGCTACGACGCCGAGGCGACCGTGTCTCCCAAGGGCGACAAGATCGTCTTCACCTCCACCCGCACCGGCGACCCCGAGGTATTCATCTCTGACATCGACGGGTCGAACATCAAGCAGCTCACCGACTCCAAGGGCTACGACGGCGGACCCTTCTTCTCGCCCGACGGCACCAAGATCGTCTACCGCGCCAACCACCCCGAGGGGGAAGAGGAGCTCGCGAAGTACACCGAGATCATCGAGAAGGGGCATGTACGCCCGACTCGGCTCGAGCTGTTCGTCATGAACGCCGACGGCTCAGATCAGAAGCAGATCACCAGCAACGGCAAGGCGAACTTCGGCCCCTACTTCCACCCCAGCGGCGAGAAGATCATCTTTTCGTCCAACATGGATTCGCCGCTGGGCCGCACGTTCGAGCTGTACCTGATCGGCATCGACGGCAAGGGCCTCGAGCGCGTCACCCACAACGACTCGTTCGACGGGTTCGCGATGTTCTCTCGCGACGCCAAGACGCTGATCTTCGCCTCAAACCGCAACAACGCGAGCATGGGTGACACCAACGTGTTCGTGGCGGAGTGGGTGGACTGAGCGATGCCGCGTCACGGCTACGCCCGTCCCCAGGGCACGCTGCTCGAAGTGCTCGTTGACGCGCCCAGCGTGAAGGACAACCTGTTGGGCGACCCCTGGCAGCGGACGGTCTCGGTCTACCTGCCGCCAGGATACGAGCAAAGCGACGCGGACTATCCCTTGTTCGTCGACCTGGCCGCGTACACCTCCTCGGGCCTCAAGCGGCTTTCGTGGACCGCGTACGGAGAGGCCGTGCCGCAACGCGTGGACCGACTCGTTGCCGAGGGGAAGATGGGGCCGGCGATCTTCGCATTCCCCGATGCGTTCACCCGACTCGGTGGCAATCAGTACGTCGACTCGGTCGCGCTCGGTGGCTGGGAGACGTTCATCGCCCGAGACCTCGTGCCTCAGCTCGAGTCGCGCTTCCGCATTCGCAAAGGCCGCGAGCATCGTGCCATCTACGGCAAGAGCAGCGGCGGCTACGGGGCGCTGATTCAAGGGCTCCGCCACGCGGACCAATGGGCGGCCGTCGCCTGCCACAGCGGCGACATCGGATTCGACCTGGTGTACCGCCGGGAGTTCGTGGCGCTGTGCGACGCGCTTGCCCGCGTCGACGGAAAGCCCGCCGCCTTCTTCGAACGCTTCGAGGCAGCGCCGAAAGTCCGAGGCTCCGACTTTCACGTGCTCATGTTGCTCGCGATGGCCGCCAGCTACGCGCCCGACCCCGCGGCACCGCTGGGCATCTCGATCCCGGTCGACCTTCACACCGCCGAGGTCGACGAAGCGCAATGGCAGCGCTGGCTCGCCCACGACCCGCTGCAGATCATCGAGGATTCGGCGGCCCAAGCTCAGCTTCGCTCGCTCGCGACACTGTTCATCGACTGCGGAAGCCGAGACCAGTACCACCTGCACTACGGCGCACGACGCTTCGTCCAGAAGCTCGCCGCAGCTGGCATCGAACATCGGTACGAGGAGTTCCCCGACAACCACTCCTCGATCGACTACCGACTCGATGCCTCGCTTCCGGTGCTCTACGCCGCCCTCGGCTGAAAGGCGGCGCGTGGGGTCGCAGGGAGGTTTTGCGCCGCCCGGCGGCGACGGCTTCCGTTCGGTGGCGTATGCTTCCACAGCGTGGACGACCTCCAGCCCGGCGACCAATACGAGCACTACGAGATCTTGGGCCGCCTGGGTCAGGGGGGCTTCGGCACGGTCTGGAAGGTGAAGGATCCCCGGTACGCGGAACCGCTGGCGCTCAAGCTCTCTCGTGACCCCGTCAAGGACGACGATGCCGCTCGGGCGCTGCGCGAGGTCACCGTCCTACGAGAGCTGACAAGTCCCTACGTGGTCGCGGTCCTCGACGCAGGCCTCAACCGCGACGGCCATATTTTCGTGCTCATGGAGCTCCTTCAGGGCAAGCCGCTCGACGAGTTCCACGACTTCAACAACCGGCTCGACCCCAAGTGGTCCTGCCACATTGTCTACCAAGCCTGCCTGGGCCTTCGTGAGGCGCATGCCCGGGGCGTGGTGCACCGTGACCTCAAGCCCTCCAACCTGTTCATCGACAAGGATGGACACACCAAGGTTCTCGACTTCGGCCTCGCCCGCTCTTGGGATGAGTCGTCCGTGGTCGGTCGCAGTGCCACCGTTGGCAACATGCTCGTGGGCACGCCCCACTACGCGCAACCCGAACAGCTCGAGACCAACACCCTCACGCCAGCGGCAGACGTCTACAGCCTCGGCATGGTGCTGTACGAGTTGCTGTCGGGTTTTACGCCGTTCGTGCCCGACAAGATCGTGGGCGAGGTCGTGGACATGTGGTTCAACAGCCCGCTCCAGTGGCTCCGGGCGCATGCCCAGGACGCGGTGATTCCGCTGCGGTCGCGGGTCGGTGAAGACGAGCTGTCCAGCGACCTGTGCGCGGTGGTCGATCAGTGCCTCGCCAAGCCGCCCGACGAGCGGCCAAACGATGCTTCGGCGCTCGGCGAAATGCTTCGCCAAGCCTGGCCAGGCTGAGCGACGACCGCGCCTTCCGGCGTTGTCCGTCGTACTCGCGACGAAAAGTCGGTAAGGCGGCTGCCCTCTCCTACCGCAGCGTCGGTTGTGTGGGACGAATCGGGCCTGAGCGCAACGTGGTCGTGACGACTACCCGGTCGAACGTCACTACCGCTGAAGTCCATGGCCCGCCGATCCCAGCCGAGCTCCGAGCGACGCGCATCCGCTCGGGTCCCGCACCGTGTTCGTGCCGTCCTCTCCACCCGAGTTGGCGAGGTCGCAGCCGACGTGGTCGACCTCAGCGAGGGCGGCCTCGGGGTCGAGATCAGCGGCGAGCTGAGAGACAAGGAGTTCGTCCGCGTCCTGCTCCCCCTCGCGGCCGACGATGAAACATCCAAGTGGGTCGACCCCGACGCGTTGGTCGCGCGCGTCCACGGGACGACGTCCTCTGGCCGGAGCCGCTTGGGGCTCTCCTTCTTCCAGCTGCCCCCAGAAACGCTTCGACGCATCGCGGCGTGTGTGGCCAGCCGCCTCACCGCGCCACCAACCCCAGCGGCCACCGTACCGGCCAGGCCACAACGACCCGCACCCCCGACGACGCCAAAGCAGACGAAGATAGCGAGCGAGACCCCGACGCGCGAGCTCCCGAAGGCCTCCTCACAGACGCAAGATGCCAAGCCGAAGCAAGAGGTTCCTCCCGCACGCAAGGCCCCGTCTGCACCCAAGGCCCCGCCGCTCCACATTCCGCGGACCTCTGCGCGCGAGCTTCGGGACCTCTTCCACGAGGCGCTCGCGTCCCTCGAAGAGGACACCGGTGGAAAGAAGAAACCGCGCTGAACCGAGCGGCCTAGTCCTCCCCACTCAGGTGACGCAGCATGCCCATCATCGTCCGCACATCGGTGCGGAGCATCCCCCAGCGGCGGAACATTCGATCGAGACTCGCGGGCAGCCTCGCCTCGTTCGCATCGGTCACATAGCCACGCCGATGCATCAAGGAGGTCCAGGCCTCTCGCAACGTCTCGAGTTCCCGACGCGAGGCCGCTTGGATTCGGCCCGGCGCGTCGGCCTCGCTGAGCCGCAGCTCCCCTTCGCTGTACAGCCGCGACAGCAGCACCGCGACGGCGTGGCTGAGATTCAAGCTCGGCTGCCGCTGTGACGCCGGGATGCGAACGTAGGCATCGCATGCGGCGAGCTCTTCGTTGCTCAGACCGTCCGCCTCGTTGCCGAAGATCAACCCCAGTTGATGAACGTTGCGTTTCGTCGCCCCGGATGTCACCTCTGCCGGGCTCAGCAGCGGGAGCTTCTTGTCGCGCTCCAGCCCGCACGTCCCGACCACCCACTCGAGGTCGGAGACCGCGTCGGCGAGCGTGTCGAAGTGCTCGATTCGCGCGACGACGTGTTCGGCATGGACCGAGGTCATCCGAAACTCCACCGAGCGAAGGTCGGCAGTGCACCGAACCAACCGGAGCGAGGCTTCGAAATTCGCGCACGCTCGGGCGACCAACCCGACGTTGAGGGGACCGGCCGGTCGAACGAGTACGACACACGGACGGCCGCTCATCGGTCCCCGCCGCCAACTGCGCGAGGAGGGTGCGCGGACATGAACGTTCTCCCAGACCGTCCCACGTGCGCGATCACAGACATCGGCAGACGATACAGAACCCCGTTCTCCGCTGCACTGCCCGCGACCGATGTATCGAAGCCAACGTAGAGATCCACCATTCAGTTTCTCAGCATGATCAGAGGGCAAACGTCTCGTTCTGCGACAAGACTGAGTCGAGCCCATGATCCCACCGCGTCCCCATACCTCCGAGCGTCGCGCCTTCGAGCGCGTGCGACACACCGGAGAAGCCGCGTTGTCGACGGGGCGAGGAGAGGTGATGGCCGAGATCCTGGACGTCAGCATCGCCGGACTCGGGGTCGAAACCTCCGGGACGCTTCGTATCGGCGAGTTCGTTCGGGTCCGCCTGGCCCTCGGCCTGGGTACGGATGGCACGCAGGTCGACCCCGACGCCTTCGTCGCACGGGTGGAGCCAGGTCGCGAGCCTGGGCAGAGCATCGTCGGCCTGTCGTTCTACGATCTGTCTCCGGGCACGCTCGCGCTGCTGTTGGACCAGGTCGCGAACCGGCTCGAAGCGTAGAGGCCGCTACCGGACGCGCGTCACGTCGAGTTCGATGCGCGCGCGGCCTGGCTTTTCGCGGACATCGAGGCGATACACCGCACCGTCATCGTCCCCGGTGTACAGCACGTCACCGGGCTCGATCTCGACGGACTGTCGACCGTCCTCGTCCTGCGTGGACACGGCATCGGTCAGCCCCTCGTTGGAAAAGAAGCCGACGGCCGGATAGTCATACTCGCGAACCGGTGCGCCCTCGTCGTCGAGCCGGAGGTCCTGGGGTGCGACGAACACGAGTCGGTCGGCATCGGCATCGCGGCGGTAGAAGAAGTCCGCGTCGCCCTGCGCGTTGTCGAGAAGCAGTGTCGCGAACTCTCGCAGCGCCTCGGGGTTGGCTCGGATGTTCTCGCGGAGCTGCTTGACCAGCTGCTCGGGGGCGATGCCCACCGAGACGTTCTCGACGGTGAACTGCACGTTGGCTTCGCCCTCCGCCAAGCCGCCGTCGTGCATGCGTGCCTGTCCAATCTCGAGGTTGAGATCCCACAGGTAGGCCGGGTCCGGAGGCGACCCGATGTTGTTGAATGTCTCGAGAGTGACCCAGCCAGCGTCGTCGATGCAGGCTGAGAATGCGACCGCGCCGGTCGCGAGGTCGTAGTCGTGGCAGTGATCGGAGATGCGCTCGACGGTGCGCCGGGTCATCTCGGCCAGCACCGACTCGAACTCCCAAACCGGGTTGGCCCACACCGGGCTGTCGCCTCTGCCCTCGGGTGCGCGCGACGTGCCGCCGCGAATGAAGCTCGGATTCTCATCGACTCGAATCGTGAGCGTCTCGACCTGCGGGTCATCGACCAGCCCCTCCAGCTCGATCCAGTCGTCGCTGTCGTAGTCGTGCAGCGTATCGATCTCGTCCCCGACCGAGGCAACCGACGCCTCGCTGACATCGCCAAGGTCGATGCCTTTGTAGGGGAGCGCGTTGACGTTGACACGCGAGCGCATCTTGAAATCTTCCTCGATGACGGACACGCCGTGCGCCTCGACAATGAACCCCGGGTGTTCGCCCGTGGGCCCAAAGCGATCCGAGAGCCCCTCGAAGTTCGTCACCACGTCCGCCATCGTCAGCGGGATCGAGTTCGCAGCCACCGGGTACAGACCGTCGGGATGCTCGTCGGTGATGGGGCCACGACGAGTCTGCGCGTTGGGATGCGTGCTGATGATGTTGTCAGCGATCACCGCGGAGACGATGTCCGGCGGCACGAACTCATCCGTGACATCCACCTCCAGCAGGTTTCCGAACGCCCGCGCCGTGGGGATACCGACCGCCGCCGACAGACCGGAGAGTTCTTCGAAGTTGGTGCCGTCGAGCACCACGTTGTCGGGGGTGAGCGTCAGCAGCGTGCGCATGTTCTGCACCGCCTGCGGCTGCATCGCCGCCTCTTGTGAACTCAGCTCTCGCAGCTGCTCCAGCGCGTTGGTGGTCAACGGGGTCACGTCGAGGTCGAGCAGCCAGATGTCCTCAAGCACCCGACGCGGCATCTGCTTGAGGTCCTCGAGGGTGTGTTCCTCGACGAACCCCTCCACATCGAACCGGGTGTGACGGAGCTCGACCGTCCGCGTCTCGCCCACGGCCAGCTCGACCGAGGAGGAGGTCTCGGGCACCAGGGCCTCCGGCTCCGCACAGCCGGCCCCGAGCGCAAGCACAACAGGCGACAGCAAACAAAGACCCAGCACCCACCCGTGAGAAGAACGATTCATTGCAGACCCTCCGCCACAAAGACCTGGAGCGTGTCGCCGTCCCGCATGATCCGGAGCCGGTAGACCGTACCCACGTCGTCGGAGAAGTAGACGACGCTCTCGCCCGCCGGCGGTTCGTACTTCTCGTGCGCGGTATCAGAGAGACCGGTGACCTCGGTGTTGCTCAGCTTGCTCCCGGGCGCGAGTGTTGCAGCGGCGAAGAACCCGGGGTTGTCGTTCGCATAGTCGGCCGTGCTCGCCAGGTCCTGTGGCTCGGAGAAGAACAAGTAGGGGGTGCCGTTCTCCGCCCGTCGCCAGTACAGGTCGACGCGGTCGTTGTCTTCCCGGTAGTCGCCCAGGATGAAGTCCGACAGCAACGCCGCCTGCTCCTGCAGGAAGGGTCGCACCGCCTCGGCGGCCTCCTCCCCGGTGAGCCCGATCGGGATGTCCTGCACGGTAAACGCGATATCAGCCTCGCCCTCGGCGAACGTCGTGAAGGGCGCGTTGTGCAGAGAAACCTGGGCAACCTCGAGGATCGTCTCCCACACGAACTGGTCTTCGGGCGGGCTCCCAATGCCCAGCGGTACCGAGTACTCCGTCCAACCCGGCGGGTTTCCGTTCTGCCCGAGCTCGACGCTCGCGGTCCCCAACAGGTAGGACTCGGAGAATTCCCGGTCCTTGTATTCCTCGTAGGCGGCCAGCGCGACGTTGTACTCGAGCGTCCACGGGTCGAGGTTCCAGACACTTCCCGCCCCCACCGCGTTGTCCGGGAAGTTCGAGTTGCACGGAACGCCGAGGCACGAGTCAACGAAGGTGTCCGCTTCGGAGATGGCAAACCGCATGTCCACCTCGAGGCTGGGGACGATGCCTTCCAGCGAGAAGCGCTCGGGATCGGAGAAGTCGAACTCCAGCTCGTCGTCGTAGGTCGGGCCGACCTGGTCTTCGACCACGGTCACAAAGCCCTTGCCGTTGTCCGCGTCGATGCCGTCGACCAGCCGCAGGTTGGACTCGGCCACCGCGTTCATCGCGAAGTTCGGCCCGAAGACCTCGCCGGAGACCACAAAGCGCGGGTCCACCAGGCCCGGATGCGGAGCCGCCGGACCCAACACCTTGGTCATCGTGGAGAGGTCCGTCAGCGCGTCGCTGAGGTAGATGGCGATGGTGCCGTCCTCGGAGACGCCGGGGTGGCTGCCCACGAATGCTTGCTGGAACGCAAACACGAGCGAGTCGGTGCTGACGATCTCCTGTGTCCGTGGAATCCCCAGCGCATCGGCCAGAATCTCCGAGTACCCGCCGCCCACCCCGAGCGCGTCGGCGAGGCTCGCGAGCGAAGAGCTGCTGGTGCCCGAGACGTCGACGTTGGCCGGCGTCATCGTCAGGATGCGGATCATCGCGTACTCGGGCGAGGTCCTCCACGTGCCGTCGGGCCCCTCGAACGACTGCCCCAGCGCGGTGACCGAGCAATCGTGGTTGGGCTCCTCGTTGTCGAGTTGCCAGGCGATGCCGCAGGCCAGCTTCACTTCCTCGAGGGTGTTCTCCAGCAGAGCGGTCGATTCGAGTTCCAGGAGCAGGACCTCATCGGCTCGCTCACCAAACAGCTCGGCCACCTCGTCGCGGGACATCGACAAGGTCAGCGCCGGGACGTCGTCGTCGCCAAGCCGGAGCTCGAACTCCTCCTCGTCCCCCCAGTCCGAAGGCGCCGGGCCGGTGGTGTCGCCGGTGACCTCGCCCACGTCATCCGTGCCGCCTTCGGTCGCCGAGTCCCCGTCGGTCTCCAGCCCCTGTGCGTCGGCGCCACACGCGACCAGCAACGTGCTCGCCGCGATGCACCACGACCTCGACAGACCCACCAAACCCATGGGATCGATGGTCGTACAAGACGGCTCCGCGCGCGAGCGCTATTTCGGTTTTTGCGCCTTGCCAGCCCCGCCAAAGCGCATCCTGGCGTGCACACCCAGCTGACCGAGAAACAGCGAGTACCGCCCGTTGCCGAGGTCGTACGTCGAGGTCGTGACCGTCCGCGGGATGATCGCCTGTCCCTCCAGGTCGGCGAGCAGCGACCAGCGATCGTTGAGGCTGACGTCAACACCGCCGCCGAACACCATGCGGTGGCCATCGGGTGAGGCCACATCGAGCGTCGAGTCGGGTGAGGCGGGCGAGTGGTAGCCGAGCAGCGTGTTCAAGCGCAGACGCTCGGTGAGCTGGATGCGTGGCGCAACCTCGAGATGGAATGTGCCCCGCCAGTCCCGCGCCAGCGGCTGGTTGGCGACCGCCCCCACGCCCAACTCCGGCTGAGCCAGATCCGGCGAGCTCAGCTCGATGTCGATGACGTCGAAGTCCTGATACGTCGCGTAGCTCGCCCACGTATCGATGCGCACCCGAGAGGTGGCGTCAATGCCCGCCCCCAGGGTGATGCGCTTGGGCAGCCGCATCTCCACCTCGGTCGTCCCGCGGATCAGCGCCGGGTACTGCAGGCCCTGGGACGCGAGGTCCTGGGTGAAGAAGTCGTCGTCCATGTTGAGCTGGAAGTCGCCGCGAAACCGCAGGCGCGAGCCGTGCTGATAGACGAGCCCAAGGTTGATTCGGTCGGTGGCCTGAACGGCCAGCCCCACGTTGAAGCTCGGGGAGTGCGACACCGCCCGCTCGATGGAGATCGGTCGGGCCATGACGTCCAGCTCCCGGACGGTCGAGGGCGCGTCGGTGCCAAAGTCGTTTTCCTGGCCGATCGGATCTTCGGCAAGTGCGTCGCTGAGCAGCCCGATCGAACCAAAATCCTGGACCTTCGACAGCTCGAGAAACGAGAACACGTACGTGGCGCCCGCGCCGATCGAGACCCGATCGTGCACCTTGACCGAGGCCGACAGCGTCGTGTGCAACGACACCAAGAAAATCGACTGCAGAGCGAACCGCTGGGGGCCGTTGTCCGGGAAGTCGAGCGTCGCCGCGTAGGGGATGTACAGGCCGCCACCAATCACCAGGCGGTCCGGGATCACCGGGGCCGCGACGAACATGTCGACCAGCGGTCCGACTGGGGTGGTCCCGACCGCCTGCGTGGGACCCGTCCGGGTGGCATCCAGATCTGTGGGGGAGATCGGTTCGGCGAAGTCGAAGTTGTCGGAGAACTGATACTGGCCCAGCCGCTCGCGCTGATAGCCGATTCGGCCCACGATCACCGCCGCGCCAAAGTCGAACGAGCCGCGGTCGAGAAACCCCAGCTGGCCGGGGTTCCAGTGCACAGCCGCCGCATCCGCGGTCACCGGGCTGCTGCCCCCGCCGCCCACCTGAGGCGAGTCCAGGCCCGACGCATGAGCCTGCGAAGACCAGGCCAGCCCGACCATTCCAGCGGCGAGCGTGAGGGGATGCCAGCGGTTCAAGACGCCGAACATACCGCCGACACCCCAGTGCGCGCTATCCTCCCGCGCCTGTCTCTTATACACATCTGACGCTGCCGACGAGCGATCTAGTGTAGATCT
>CAJXVA010000265.1 GCA_913061055.1 uncultured Pseudomonadota bacterium | reverse complement strand
TACGAGATGTAGAGAGGTCTCGTGGGCTCGGAGATGTGTATAAGAGACAGCAGTACCGAAAGCGGCCGCCCGGCGAGTCGACAAACTGCCCGGGCTGGAGCTGGTCGACCGGCGCATCCGAAGCCGCGATCCCGGGCCAAAGCTCCCGAACCTTGTAGGTGCTCGCCTGCAGATTGAGCTCGGGCGTCCAGGGCATCGCGGAGCTCCATGGGACGCAGTTGCGCAGACGGTGGGCGTAGCTCGCACTGAGGGTACGAGCCTGCTCCTCGGTCATGGGCACGCCGGCCATGACTGCGATGGTACACGCGGGCGCGGCATTCCTGCCGCTTGCCGCGGCGAGGCCGCGTCGTACTCTCTGAGGGTGGAGCGCAAGCTCGCGTTCGACGAAGACTATTGCGAGGACGTCACCTTGTCGTCCGGGATGCGAATTCGGCTCAAGCTGATTCAGCCCGAAGACAAGCGTCGGCTGCAGGAGGGGCTCGCCCAGATGTCGTCCGAGTCCCGCTACCTGCGGTTCTTCACCGACAAGCCTAGGCTTTCGAAGGGCGAGCTCGCCTACCTCACCGAGCTCGACCAATACTCGCACTTTGCGATCGGGGCGATCGAACTCGACGCGGCCGGCAATGAGGGCGAGGGCCTGGGCGTGGCCCGCTTCATCCGGTTGCCGGAGGACGACCGCTTGGCCGAACCTGCGATCGCGGTGGTCGACCGCGCACAAGGGCAGGGGTTGGGCGGTCTGATGATGGACCGTTTGTCCGATGCGGCTCGCGAGCGGGACGTGCAGGCGTTTCGCAGCGAGTTCCTGGCCTGGAACGACGGCGCCCGCGAGCTGTTCCGCTCGATGAGCGATGTGGTCAGCTTCTCCGCGGACGGGACGGTGGCGGTCGCGGAGCTTCCGCTGACGCGGCAACTTCCGGCCCGCCAGGAAGACGGAACGGTCAAGACGCCCCATCGCGATCGGATGAACGATCTGTTCCGCCTCACCGCATCGCGGATGCTCCGGGTTCGTCGTCGGTTCGCGACGCTCCTGCAGGGTGAAGACGTGTGGGGCACGCTCAAGAAGCTGGCCGAGGACTTCGCCGACGAGTTTTCGGGTCGGTCCGACGTCTGAGCAGTCCTGGCAGGCAGACCACGCCGAGCAGGATCCACGGCGTGGGCGACGGAGTTCGCTGCGAGCATCCGCATCCGCTCGAGTCGCCTTCGGATTGTGCGGCGCTTCCCGTGCTGCCGCCGGAGGTCGTGGTCGGCTCCGGCGGGGTGGGCCCGGTTGAGGAGTCGCCGCCCTCGGAGCCCTGTGGAGTGCCGGTGCTCGTTCCCGCGGGATCCGGCTGCTCGGCGAACTCAACCCACAGGTGGCTGGTCACGGTCCGCAGCGACCCGTCCACCAGGACTTCGACCCGGTAGCGTTGTTGGCCGGACGCAGGCGCGTCGACGTCCCAGGTTCGCTCGAAGGGGTCCGCATCCACCGCAAACGCTGCTTGCGGTTCCCCATCGACCACGAGTCGGGCGGTCTGCCCGCTCGCGCCTGTGATCTCGGCGCGAAGCTCGATGCTCTCTCCACGGACGGTGTCTCCCTCTCGCCCGGCCGCATCGAAGTCGATCATCGGGTCCGCGGGTCCCTGCAGCTTGACCACGGTTCGTCCCTGGCGAATCCCCTCGACGATCGCCTCCGCCGACAGCGACTCCGCCCACACCATCGTGGTGCCGTCGCCAATGGGGCTTTGGAACGCGTTGAGGTCCACGCCGGCCTTGTGGTCGTCGCTGCCTCCGATCGGCGCAACATGAACCCCCTGCGCGCACAGGTCATCCCAGTACGTCATGGCCTCGTCGATGAACGTCCATCCGAAGGGCTGGAGTCCGCCGCCGTTGGTCAGCTCGACCGCGTCGATCAAGCTGGGGTCGAGCTCATGCTCCCATGCGCACCCGATGCACAGGGGCCCGAGTTCCAGCACCGGATGGTTGACGGCGAACAGCGCTCCCTGTTCGTGGAACGATGCGGCGGCATCTTCGATGCTCGTCGTATCTCCGACCCGGAAGTCGACCCACGACGTCGCCCCAACCCCGTTGGCGTGCCCGGCATAGGTCGTGAACTCGACCCCCGGCATGAACAGCAACTCGGGGTGCTGTGCCTGTGCCTCCGCGAAGAAATCGAGCGCGGTGTGGACGTTGTGGTCACTGATGACGACGAAGTCGAGCCCTCGGTCTTTCGCGAACGTCCCGATCTCGTCCAGCGCCGGCCGGGCGTCACCGCTCTCGCGCGAGTGCACGTGCATGTCGCCGGCAAACCAACCAGGCTGATCGGACAACGTGGCGCCGGCATACTCGGAGCGAACCTGCGAGGTTCCTGTGACCTCGTCTCGGTACGTGACCTCCAGCGCAAACGAGGCCGGCGTCTCGTCGATGCGAGCCTTCCCGACGAGCACGTGCCACTCGCCGGCCACAATCGGCCCCGCGGCGTAGCTCCTCGAGGCGTAGGTCTCGCCGATGAGGACGTCCTCCTCGTTGCCGCCGCCCCAACCGACGAACCCTTCAGGAGAGAGCAGGCCCCAGTCGAGGATGTTGTCGTCGGAGAGGTCGCTGTGGCGGATCTCGATCTCGAGGGTGCCAGCGGGGATCTCGAACGGCACCGTGAAGTACAGACCTCGCTCGGGCACATCTCCATCGAGCACGAGCGTGGTCTCGGCGGCATGGGACCGCCCTGGCTGAAACCCGATCGTCGCGGCCACCAACCCCACCCAGACCCACGGCATCCGCATGTCCCCAGAGTACTCAGCCACCGCGTTCCTCGAAACCTTGCTCTTGAAGCCGGGCCTGTGGGGCGTTGGCCGACCCTTCCATGGCCCCACTGGTAGCCCCCTGCAGCGGTACACTCTGGGCGATGACGGAAACTCGGGTCGCGCTGGACGTGATGGGAGGGGACCACGGAGCCTCGGTCACGATGGAGGCCGCCGCGGCGGTTTCCAAGGACACTTCCATCGACCTGCTCCTCGTCGGTGACCCCGATGCGATCGCGCGCGGGCTCGACAGCCACGAGCACGATCCCAAGCGCATCGAGGTGCTCCCCGCGATGGAGGTCATCGGGCAGACCGAAAAGCCGCGCCAAGGGCTCGACACCAAGCCGGATGCGTCGCTTTCGCGGGCGATGCAGGCGGCCGCGAGTGGAGACGCATCGGCGTTTGTCTCCGCCGGGTCCACGGGCGCAATCGTGTTGGCCGCGGCGCGCTGGGTCCCGAAGATCGACGGCGTCAAACGGGCGGCCCTCGCAGCCGTCTATCCAACCAAGGAACGCCGCGGCAACCCGGACCGTTTCGCCCTCATGCTCGATGTCGGCGCGACCGTGCGATGCAGCGCGACCGACCTCCTGTTCTTCGCCTACATGGGCAATGCGTACGCGGGCCGGATCAGCAAAGTGAACTCACCGTCGATCGGCCTGCTCAACATGGGCCGCGAGGAGACCAAAGGCGGTGAAGTGCTCGCCACGGCGCACCGCTTGATTCGCGAGGACGAGTCGTTGAACTTCATCGGCAACATCGAGGGCAACGACATCCCGATGGGCGTCTGCGATGTGGTGGTGTGCGAAGGACTTGTCGGCAACGTCGCGCTCAAGATGGGCGAGGGCGTGGGCGAGGTGCTCAAGAGCGTCAGCAAGTGGGCCTTCAAGCAGAACCTCGTGTGGAAGGTGGGGCTCACTCTGCTGGCCCGCGGTCTGCGGCAGCTCAAGGACATCACCGACTACTCCGAGTATGGCGGCGCACCGCTGCTCGGCTTCAGCCGGCCGGTCCTCAAAGCGCACGGGCGCAGCGAGGCGCGGGCGATCGCCAACGCGATCAAGGTCGCAGCCAAGGCGCACCGCGACGATGTGTGCGGGGAGATCGGGCGCGCGGTGGCGGACTTCCAGGCCCGCTCCGGAGACGATGGCACCGCGTGAGCCCGAGCCGCTCACGGACTTGACCGACCCGCGGCTGCTCCCGTTTTCCGGGGTCGTCGGTCGGGCGCGGGATGGACTGGCCGTCGTCGAGGGGGCAATCCCCGCGATCCGTGCGTGCGCGTCGGAGCTCGCGGTCGACGTCGTCGTCTGTACGCCGAGCCACGTCGATCGCCTTCGCCCGCACATCCCGGACTCCGCCCGCTGGTGGTGCGCTCCGAAGGATGTGTTGTCGTCGCTGCTTGGCTTCTCGTTCCATCGTGGGGTGCTGGCGTCGGTGCAGGTTCCCGCAGCCGCGGCCATCGACACGGCGCTGCTACGCGAGCGTGAGGCGCCGCTGATCGCTGTTGCCGTGGGATTCACCGACCCCGCAAATGTGGGCGCGCTGCTGCGGGCGGCGCGGGCCCTGGGTGTCGACCACGTGCTGCTCGATGCCGCTGCCGCCGATCCGTTCGCACGCAAGGCCATTCGCGCTTCTGCCGGGCACGTCTTTAGCGTGCCGCTGACGCTCTGCGCGGACTTGCTCGAGCAGACTGTGGCGCTGCGCGACGAGCTGGGGGCGGACCTGTTGTCGTTGACGCCCGGCGGGGACACGTCGCTTCGGTCGTTTCAGGGCCGGCGCGCGCGGATCGTCGCGTTCGGATCGGAGGGCCCCGGTCTACCCGACGCGTGGCTCGAGGCTTCGAACGCGCGAGTCCGGATCCCGCTCGCACCCGAGGTCGACTCGCTCAACGTGGCCTCTGCTGCCGCGGTCACGTTCTACGCGTTGGATGGGGCTCGGGCGCCGGGCTGAGTACTCGTCCCCACGTCTGCTCCCAATCCGCCTCGGACGCGGACTCGAGCAGCGTCGGGAGTTCGTTGCCGCGCCAAGTGTTCCACATGTCGACCAACCGGCCAATGACAACGAACGGCGCAAGAAACGGCAGAAGAAGGACGAGCTCCACGCTCGATGAGTCTATCGCCAGTCTCGAGGAGCGCCAGGATGGGTGTGCGCTTAGGGCCAGGCTTGCAGCTCGATGAACTCGTACACGAACGACCCCGACCCGGTCGCGTCGCTGACCTCGGTGATGAAGACACCCGAGGTGCCCGAGAAGGCGTGCCCGACACCGGGGGCGGCGTCGCCCTCGCCGGTCGATGTCCACGACCCCGTATCGGAGACGTCGGTGCGCGCCATTGTGTGGCCGCTTTCGAGCGCCGGGGTGGGGCCGTCGATGACGGCGTCGGAGGGGTCGCGGACCGAGAAGGTCTCGTCCCCGTTGATGGCGGGGAAGCTGTCTTCGCTGTCGACGTAGACGACGTCCTCGTCGAGCGCGCCCCAGTGTTGTTCGAACGCGCCACGGCTTGCATCACGACCCACGACGAGGACGGCGCCCGCAGGCAGTACGGTGCCGGCGGGAAGAGTGAACGTTCGGTCCGAACCCGTCTGCACGACGGTCCAGCCGGAGAGGTCTATGGAGTCTTCGGGTGGCTCCACGGCCGTCGTGCTCGACCCGCTCTCGCCGCCGGTGTCGCTGGAGTCGTCGGTGTCGCTCGGGCCCCCGGTGCTGGAGTCGTCGTCTTCGCCTCCGGTGCTCGCATCGCTGGGGTCAGGCTCGGAGTCGGCATCCGGTCCCGGCTGGGCCGTCGTGGCGCCGCCGCCGGTGCCATCGTCGGTTGGGTCTCCCCCTGCGCTGAGGCCGGTGAGGCCGGTTGTGACGGGGGTTCCATCGGTCCCGCTGCCCGCGTCTTCGTCGGCTAGGGAGTTGCCCTCGCTGTCGGCACGCATCAGATCTCCACCCGCGCAGCCGGCGGCAAGGAGGACGAGGAGTGGGGCGAGCCGGACAACCATGGGTTCTCCCACCGTGACGGCCCACATCGACGCCAGTTGCACACCCCGGTGACATTTGTGCGATACGAACGGGATGCGGGTCGCCGCACTCTCCGATCTGCACATCGGGCTGGATGGTCGAACCGACGCGTTCGGCCACGACGCCGGGGCGTTTGCGGCGTTTGTGGACGAATTGCTGGCCACCCACGACCGACTGGTCCTGCTCGGCGACGTGTTCACCGCAGACCACGCGGCGGTGTGGGGGCCCTCCCACGCCCGCGCCCACCTGCGGCGGATTCTCACTCGGGTCCCGTGGCTGGCTGACCGCCTCGCGGACCCGCGGGTCCAGTACGTCTACGGAAACCACGACCTGGTGGCGGGTGATGTCCTCGGCGCCGCCGAGCGGGTGGTGCTGGCCAGCGGTGCCGTCCGGGTTCTCTTCGTGCACGGTCATCAGTTCGACCCCGTGGCTCGTCGCGCGCTGCGACTGGCGCAAGCCGGAACCTGGGCGACCGGCCGCATGCGCGCCGCGGGGGCCCGCGGGCTCGCGCAGTGGTTCGAAGACCGTGACGTCGCGATCAAGGATGCGCGGTTCCGAGGACCCCGCGGCCCCTACGCCCAAGCTGCGGACGCGTTGTGCCGAGACGCCGACGTCTGTGCGGTGGTGATGGGCCACACCCACGCCGCCCGGGTCGATGCCGTGGAGCATGGGTTGTCGCTCAATACCGGCACCTGCTCGGGGGGTCGACGCGAGCTGATCAGCCTCGACCTCGAGACGGGGACGGGGACGCTGACTCGCGGTTTTGAGCGCGTCCCGATCTCGCTCTTGAAATAGTGGTCATCTGACCCTATATTGAGAACGTGCTCCCTTGGCAGTCCCCTTCGTCTCTCGCCACCGATGCCTACAAGTACTCGATGGCACAAGCGGGCTTTCCTCTGCGACGAGAGACATTCTACTTCTCGTTCCGCCGTGGTGGGCCTCAGTTCGTGCCGTTCGATCTTGCCGGGATCGTACGCGAGATGCTCGCAGAAATCGCCCCCACGCCCGAAGACCTGGAGTTCGCACGGGCCAGCGGCTACGCGATGTCGGACGCGATGGAGCACGCGCTGCGGGCCGGTTCCGCCGCGGTTGAGATCTGCGCGGTACCCAAGGGCGTTTGGGTGCTGGAGCGCGAGCCGATCCTCAGCGTGACCGGCCCTAGTTTTCTCGTCTCGTGGCTCGAGCCGATGCTGCTATGGCTCAACTTCCCCATCCAGCTGGCCACGGCGTTCAAGTTGGAGGAAGTCGACGATGCGATGCGTACCGCGACGTGTGCAGAGCATGAGCAGATCATTCGCTCGGTCGCCCAAGCCGTGGGCTGCGACCCGGGAGTCATCACCCGCGAAGACGATGCGTACCGGGCCCGAGTGAAGGACGGGGTGGCAGCGCTGGTCGATGCGGTCGGTAGCCCCGACCGCGTGTTCGAAGTTGGGATGCGCTCGGCGGTCTGCATGCAGCAACACGAACTCGCGCTGTCGGCCTGCGCTGAGGCGGGCGTGATGCGGACCAGCAACATGCACCTCGCACGCTCGCTGGGCATGACGGCGGTGGGGACCATGGGCCACGAGCACGTGCAGCGTTGGGGCGATGACCTCGCGGCGTTCGAGGCGATGCGAGACATGCGCTCGTCTCCGCCAAGCTACCTGCTCGATACGTTCGACACGATGGGCTCGGGCATTGTGGCTGCGGTTGCGGTCATGCGCTCCCGGGAGCACGCATGCTCGATTCGCTACGACTCGGGGAACAAGTTCGTCCAATACCTGCACGCGTGCGAGCTGTTGTCAGCTGCCGGCCTCGAGCCTTCGCACGTGCTCGAAGACGGCCTCGACCTGATGGCCACCGTTCACTTCGAGCAACTGCGCGAGTTCACCCAGTGGCCCCGAGAGAAGCAGCTGTACGGCTACGGCGGCAGCATCGTCGCCAAACCTGCCACGAACCCGCTGACCCGCGATCGCGTCAGTGCGGTCTTCAAACTCACCCAGACCGGCAGCCAGCCTCGGATGAAGTTTGGCAACGAGCGCGGCCTGGGCAAGCAGTCGGTGCCTGGACTCCCCGTCGTGTGGCGACGGCTCCGCGGTGATGGTCCGCTGGGGGTCATCGCGCAGGCCGGCGAGGCTCCGCCGGAGGACTATGAGGTGCTCAGCGGGAACGAGGATCTGGTCGAGACGCTCCGGTTGTGCAACGCCCACGAGTTGCCGCGCATGCTCACCGCCGAAGGGTTGAGCGCGACCTCGTCACCAAGCCCGGCGACCGAGGCGCTGACCGAGCAGGTCTCGGCTGCACGTGTCGGGGTCACGCCATGAGTACGCGCCGGCGTATTCTGGTCGACGTCGACACCCAACACGACTTCGTCGACCCCACCGGGGCGCTGTATGTGCCGGCCGACGACGGAGTGCAGGACGCCATCGCGATGCTGCTGCAGGAGGCCGAAGTGAACGGCGTCCCGATCTTGGGCTCGGTGGACTCGCATGCCTACGACGCGTGGGAGTTCGAAGCCAACGGTGGCCCGTTTCCCGCGCACTGCATCAAGGGCACGCCTGGCTGGCTCCGCGTGCATCCGCAGCTGCCTGCCCGCACGCGCTTCGTACCGATGCAGGTGCTCTCGCCCGGGGTCCGCAACCTGGTCGGAGAATCGGTCCAGGGGGAAGGCCCTCGGGAGCTGAATGCGGCCGCGCTCGCGGCTGAAGCCCTCGCCGGTGTTGGGTTGTATTTTGAGAAAGAGGTCTACTCTCTGTTCGACAACCCCGCCGCGACATCTGTCGTGGAGGCGTTGGCCAGTGCGATGGGAGGGGCGGACGCCGTCGTCTTCGATGTGTTCGGCTACTGCACTGGCGGCTACTGTGTCGACGCGGCGGCGCGCGGACTCGCGGAGCGGGGATACACCGTACGGGTGTTGTCGGCCGCGACGGCACCGATCGGCGGGCCTGAGGGCGCGAAGGCGTCGGAGGCAACGCTCACCGAGGCGGGCGTACAGTGGGTGTGAGCGGCGGTCGAAGAAAGGCGAAGAAGACGGCTCGGAAGGCCGGCTTTCGCTACGACTACGCCCGGCCATCGGTCACCGTCGACATGGTGGTGTTCACCGTTGTGGATCTCGACCTCAAGGTTCTGTTGATCGAGAGAGGCGTTCCGCCCTTCGAAGGCGAGTGGGCACTGCCGGGCGGCTTCGTGCGCGTCGGCAACGGCGTCGACGACCAGGGAGAGGCTGTCGACGACGCCGCCGTCCGAGAGCTGCAGGAAGAGACCGGGCTGAGCCCGCAGGATGTGTTCCTCGAGCAGCTCTATACCTTTGGCGCCGCCGGTCGGGACCCTCGCGGCCGGGTGATCTCGGTGGCTTACTACGCGCTCGTACCCGCAGACCGGGTCCCGCGCGTGAAGGCCGGCGACGATGCCGTCGACGCAACCTGGGTCTCGGTTTCCCGCCTCGACCGGGTCGAGCTTGCCTTCGACCATGGGGACATCATCGACGTCGCTGTGGAACGCATCGCGGGCAAGATCGAGTACGACCTGCGGCTCGCGATGAGCCTCGTTCCGCGGTCGTTCACCAAGGCCGAGCTTCGGCGAGTGTTCGAGGTCGTCACCGGCAACGACTACGACAAGAGCAACTTCAACAAGCGCTTCAATCGCATGAGCGAAGACGGCGTCATCATCGACGCGCCGGGCAAACGCGCCGCCGCGGGTCCGGGCCGCCCCGCCCACTTGTATGCATTCGCCGAGACCCGTCACGCCGGGCTGTAGCAGCTCGTCTTTGCAGGGGCCTTTCGAAAAGGCCCCTCGCTGCGGCCGACAAGTCGCCCTTCGCTTACCCGAAACGGGCACCTGACGGTTTCCTGATGGCCTTGCGAGTTGATTCGCCCGGTCAGGGCTCGTCGAACTCGAGCCGGTAGCCGACCCCGCGGACGGCCCGAAACGCGAACTTGCGGTCCTTGGTCCAGCCGAGCTTCTTCTTCAGGTTCGAGACGAAGTTGTCGACCGTCCGTGGGTCCACTCGTACGTTTCCCCAGACCTTGTCGAGGATCACCTCACGCGCCATGGCCTCGCCTCGGTGGGCGACCATGAACACCAGCAGGTCGAACTCGGTGCGGGTGAGGTCGACCGGTTTGCCTTGGGTGTCGAGCACGGTCCGCGCGCTGCGGTCGATCAGGACTCCGTCCAGGTCGAACGTGGTCTCGGAAGTCTTCGTGGTGACCTCGGTGGCGCCGCCGCCCCGGCGCCGAAGCAGCGCTCGGACCCGAGCGAGGAGTTCGCGGAGGCGGTACGGCTTGGTGAGGTAGTCGTCGGCGCCTGCATCGAAGCCGGTGACCACGTCATCCTCGAGGCTGCGCGCGGTGAGCATCAGGACGCCGGCGCTCGAGCCTTGGGCACGAAGTGCCTTGCACACCTCATAGCCGCTGATCCCCGGCAACATGATGTCGAGCACGATCACATCGAAGGTCTTGGTGCGAGCCAGCTCGATCGCGATCTCGCCGGTCGATGCGTGGGCGACTTCAAAGCCCTCGTCCTCCAGGTTGTCGACCAGAGGCAGGCGGAGGTTCTCGTCGTCTTCAACGACCAGGATGCGTTCGATCATGACGGCTCCGGCTGCAGGATAGACGCTGGGAAGCGAAGCCGGAAGGTGGTTCCGCTGTCATCGGAGCGGGCGACTTCGAGGTCTCCGCCGTGGGCCTGCATGATCTGCCGACAGATCGACAGGCCGAGACCGCTGCCACGAGCCCGCGTGCCGCGACCTCGATAGAAGTCGGTGAACACCTTGTTGCGCTCAGCAACCGGAATGCCCACGCCGTTGTCGGTGAACGTGAGGACCCAACCGTCGCCGGCCAGTTCTGCGTGCACGGCAAGTTCGATCGGATCGCGCTCGCAGTAGTTGCAGGCGTTCTTCGCCAAGTTCCGCAGCAACAGGCGAAGCAGCTCCGGATCGGCCCACAGCCGGACGTCGGTCAGACCCTCGCTCTTGAACTCCACTGGCCGGGCTGCGAGACCGGCGAGGTCGTCGCCGAGCTGGGCGACCAGGTCTCGCCCATCGACTTCTTCGCACCGGGGTTTCCAGCGCCCCTTGTCGAGCCGGTTGAACGAGAGCAGGTTGTCCACCAGGAACGCCAGGTCGTCGCTCTCGCGGACAATGCGGGAGGGGTAGTCCCGTGCGCCCGGGAGACCCTTCGTTCGCCGCTCCAGGGTTTCTGCCATGAGGCGGATCGAGGCCAACGGCGTGCGGAGCTCGTGGCTGACCGCGGCGACGAAGTTGCTCTTGAGCTCGACGAAGCGCAGGCGGCGGGACTGCAACACGCCGGCGAGAACCATCAGGACCGAGGCCAGCACCGCGCACAGCACGACGAAGGACGTCTTCAGCCAGAATCGCTGGTCGGCTTGGTCGGCGGCGCGTTCGAGACGAGGAGTGACGACCGGGATGCGCAAGCTGGAGAGTTCGAGGCTTTCGGTCGTGACCAGGGGAGAGAGCAGGCCGTCGTCTGGCTCGAGCAGGCCCTTGGTCCGCATCTCTTCTTCGACGCCCAGCACGGCCTCATCGAGGTCGACCTCGGTCCCGAGCAACACCTCGGCGGTTCGCGGGCGGACGAACACGCGACCGTGGTCGAGCAGCATGGGGCCGGTGGCTCGCGCGGGCACGAACATGTCGCGAGGACGTTCGGTGCGGCGCATCAAGAAGTCGTCGACGCGCACGCCAGAGAGCCGACTCAGGGCGATGACGCGGTCCGAAAGAAACGTGAAGTCGGGCTCGGAGAACCGGGAGCGCCTCTCGAGGAGCGCGCGCTGCAGACCCTCGATAGCGAGCGCTCCGCGGCCGTCTCGAAGACCGCGGCGAAGGGCGTCTTCCATGAGCGCCGGATCGGGTTGGCTGCGTGTCAGCAGGTCGAGGGCGGCGACCCGGGCGACCAGGTCGAGTCGCGAGTCGATGACGTGCAGCGTGCGGTGGCGCAGAATCTCCCGGAACGAGCGCTCGATCGGATTGGCATCTCCCTCTTCGATGGCATCGCGGAAGTCGGTGAAGAGCACCAGCCGGTCGGCCCAGGGCGTCTGCGGCTCGGCCTCGATCGGCGCACCGCTGCGCAGGGCTTGGTAGAGTTCCTGTGCGGGAGTGTCGGTGCCCTCGCGAGGGCCGGGTCGTGGCAGACCCAAGGTGCCGCGCTCGACGAAGACCAACCCGGCCGCGGGCAGAAGCGGGTCGCGCCTCGCGGCCTCGAGCTGAGGACCGGCCTCGCGCAAGACTTCCTCCAGCTGCAGCTGGAGGGCTCGCAGGGCGAACTCTTCGAGCGCCGAGATCTGGTCGTCGATGCGCGCTCGCGTGTCGCGACGCTCGGTGAGCATCATGCTTTGCAGCGTCGCGAGGCCCCACAGCAGCATCGCCAGGCCCAAGCCCAGCGCGATCAGCCACGGACGAAGACGTTTGAGCATCTTAGCGAACGACCGGCATGCGCTCGAAGGGCCGCGCTGTCGCTCGGTTGCCGGAGCTCTTGGGCTTGGCCCGCAGCGCAGCGGCGGCGTCGATCATCGCGCCCAGCCGGGCCGCATCGGGGTCGTTGCGGAGGTCTTCGGGAAGGGCAGCGAATCGATCCTGCAGCTCGGTCCAGGTGATCCGCCGGGCCCAGTAGGAGGCTCGGAGTTTCTCGGCGACGGCAGCCGCGAGCACGACGAGTTGCGTGCGCTCCGAGGCGTCGGCCGCCGCAACCCCGCTTTGCAGGCCCTCCATGGGTTGGCGGACCGCACGAATCTTGCCCGTCTTCGGGTCCGTGTAGCGCAGGCTAGCCTGTCCCCAGACGGCAGGTGCGCCGTCCCGGAGCTTCACTTCATACAGCGCGGTGACGGCATCACCGGCACGCAGAGCACCGCTGGTGGGTTGCTCACGGCGAGCGGGGGCGGGCTCGATGCGGCCCTCGAAGCCGAGCAATCGGTACCGCGTCACCGCTTTGGGGTCGAACTCGACGTCCAAGACCGGGTCACGGGCGGCGATGGGCCGGCGCATGACTTGGGCCAGGCGACGGGCGGTGTCGGAGGGTTCGTGGGCAAACAGATATGCGCCTTGGCCTGCGCTGGCGAGTCCACCGAGCAGGACATCGTCGTAGGTGTCGCGGCCGATGCCGACCGCGTAGGTCGCCACGCCACGACGCGCCGCTTCTCGCGCGGTGGCCCAAACCCGACGACGCGCTTCGTTGCGGGAGCGTTCGGCGGATGGGGGCAGGGAGCCGGGGCCCATCACGACCACGACGCGGTCGCGACCGGCCTTCTTGCGGCCCAGGGCGCCGAAGGCTGCGGCCAGCGTCGTTTCCGACATCGCGGGAGCCTCGGCG
>CAJXVA010000264.1 GCA_913061055.1 uncultured Pseudomonadota bacterium | reverse complement strand
CGGCAGCGTCAGATGTGTATAAGAGACAGGTCGTCCACCTCGCCGAAGAGGTCGCCGATGGAGTCTTGGGCCTCGGCAAAAAGGGGCGCTTCTTCTACCTGGGCGGACACGGCAGCGTGGACCCCAGGGAGGCCGTGCACTTCGGTGACGGCTACTCGATCCTGGTGCGCCCACCGTCGAACGAGCCGACTGATGCTCTCGAGCCCGACTACGTTTTTCCAAGGCGGAGCGTGCTGCGTTTTAAGCACGAGGACACCCCAGTGGATGTTCGCCTGCGTTTCATCGACAGCGACACCATGTTGTGGGCGGACCCCCCGATGTTCGAGTAGGTCGCAGCAGAAGGCACAACCCGGCGACCCGTCATCACCGCCGCCAGTCGATCCACCACCCGCCAACGCTGTCGTCCACGACGAACAAGGCATTGCCAACGACCGCGACGTGGTCCGGACGGACGGGGACGTGTAACACCCCGCACTCGGAGATGAGCCGTTGCTCGAGACAGTCGACCGTGAGCAGACCTGTCTGTGGGAGCTCGGCGTGTTGTCCAAGCACGAGTTGCATGGCGTCGGTATCCCACAACGGCCCTGCCGCAACCTCGGTCTCCGTGGTTCCCAGTGGAATGAAGCGGTGATTCCAAAACCGCGAGTCTTGATCGAGCCAGGCCATCGCGCGAATCGTGGGGACGCCGGATCCCGTCTCGGGCCGAACGGGGAACACACCGAAGAGCTCCGTGGCCCCGTCGTTGTTGAAGTCCCCCGTCACCCAAGGACGACCAGGATCGGCAAGCCCGGCGTCACCTCGAACGCCAAAGCGTCGACCGGCCCGCCCCAGAAAGTGCCAAGCCTGCCAGTCACCCACCACGAGCAGGTCCGGTGCTCCGTCTCCGTCGAAGTCACCGACATCAACGCGCCTCGCAAAGGACTCCCCCGCTGCAGAGGCAGGATCGGAAGGACTCGGAAGGACTTGCGTGATCGCATCCACACCGCCTTGTTCGTCGCGCCAGTGCACCTCCAGTCGATCACCGAGTGCGACGACCAGATCGCCTTGCCCGTCGGCGTCCAGATCTGCGACGTCGAAGTCCAGAATCGGGGCGGCGAAGCGCACCGAAGCAACCATGCGCAGGACGGCGGACGCGTCCCCCAGGTACAGGTGAAGTTCATCCCTGCTCTCACTCAGAGCCACCAGGTCATCGCGCCCGTCGCTGTCCACGGGTCCCACACGAAGTGCTGCCGCCGGCGAAGCAAGGACCGCGGAACGTGCGAGCCCTCGCGCAGACCCGACGACGGCGGCCCCCTGCGCGCCGACAACGTCCAGATGACCGTCTCCGTCAAAATCACCTTGGGCCAAGCTTCCCGCAAAGGGCCCTTCGACTCGCAAGACTTCCAACGAACCGCATGCATCCGCGCGCCACCCACCGTCCTCGCATGGGTGGCCGGGAGCACAGCCAACCGCAAGGGAGGTGGACAACGCCACTGGCCCGAGCACAAGCGTCGGTCGGAGCTGCATCAGTCGTCCTTTCGGGGTGCACAGCGACGACGTCGCCCGATGGACACGAGAACAACTCCGAGCCACACCAGCAGCCCTCCATGACGACGTCGCGGTGCCTGAGAACAACCGGCGACCGCAGCGTCCGATGGCTCTTGCACCTCCACCTCCGTGAGCGTGACTTCCATGGGGAAGAGCGAGTGCGAGTTGCCCAGAGCGATCCACACGCTCCCGTTCGCCTCCGAGACGTCGAGCACGATCTCTCGCTGGGTCTGCGAAACCACGGCAGCTTGAACTCTCTGGTCTGCGGCTCCACCCATGGTGGGTCGCCCTTGCACATCCGCGCCCTCTGAGAGCATGACCGGACCGTCCAACGCGGCCCAGGCCCAAACGACCGGATCGAGAATCGGATAGCTGTCCTCGTCTTCGGACCCAGCAACCCTGACTTCGTACACAACACGTATCGACTCGGCCCCCAGTGGGATCGACACCTCCACTTGGACCGGCCCTGGCTGCGCGTCCCCGTGTTCGGCCGGCCGCGCGGAGAGGACGATCGTTCGACCAGTCTCGAATGGGACCACCCGAGAGCAGTCGAGTAGCCCTCGGTCAGCGAACGTTTCCGTCAGCGTTCGTGCAACCGAGCCGTCTGAATCTGCCGTCGCGGCCACATCGATGAGATGAGCGGCGAACTCCTCAAAGTGGGCGTCCTCGGGCAGGCCGGCCAATGTGTCGAGCACCACAGCATCGAGGCGTGGCCCCAGCGCCTGTCGAGCGGTCCACAGCGCACCACTGACCAATTCGGAATCCACGTGGAGCGCACCAACGAGCGCATCCGGGCAACGCTTCACCGCGTCCAAGTTGCGAATCCCTCGACGAGTGAGCCCTTGACGTTGCGCGATGTACTCCCCGATGAAGGGGTCCTCGGTGAGGATGACCGCCATGTAGTCGGCGAGGGCTTCGGCAAGAGCCCCGGCATCGTCGAAACACGCGACGTCGTCGCAAGTTGGCCTCCACAAGCCCCACGGGGTTTCGGCATCGATCACGCCATGGCCAAGCTCGTGGTAGATGACGTCGCCGTCGTAGGCGTAGTCGGCATACTCTCCTTGACCAAAGATCACCATGGGTCGCTCCTCGCACGACCCGGTGTAGTAGGCGTTGTCGACCGGGACGATGTCGTCGCCTTGTCGAGCCGTGTAGTTGCCGTGGAGCTTCACGTGCTCACAAGGCAGCCGGTAGTCGCCGAGGTCTGCGAGCGCATCCTGAAACCGCTCGGCGTGGTAGTAGAGCGAGACCTCGGCATACATGTCGCTGGGGAGAAACCCGTCCTCGAAGTCGATGCCCGGCAAGGGCACCCGAAAGTCCCCAGCCGTATCGGCGGTCACTCGCTGTTGCGGGTAACACTCTCCGGCAAAGCGCCACGGGACGGGGTTCTCGAGCGGTGTCGGGCTGCAACCCCACACACTCGTTCGCTCCCCCTCGAGGCGGACCCCGTCCACGGAGAGCTCGACGTCGATGGGTATTGACGACGCGGCGGGACTGACAGGAAACACCCGCGCCCAAGCAGGACGCACATGTTCGCGGCGCAACAGCTCGACTCCGTTTGCCACGCTGTACCAACGCGTCTGTCGAGTGGGACGGCCACCGGAGAGGCGAAGAGGCAGCTCGACCTCCCAGACCCGTTCGAAGCGTCCACGCCGAGGCAAATAGACGAGCTGGACCCCGGACGCATCCAACGAGACGTCTTCCTGCCGCTGGATCTTCGCGGCCAGCTCTGCCGCGCTCACCTTCACTTCGGTGGCGAGGCGCAGCCACTCCCGCCGCGCACGGAGAGCAGCGGAGGGCGGGCTCGCCGATGCAGACCGACTCACGACCCCGCGGCTGGGTGCGTGCGCGGCCGAAGGATCCGCGATTCCCCCAAGGGCCACAAGAAGCAGTGATGAGCCAAGCATCGGGACTATCGCCGGGCGTTACGAATGCGCCCGAGTCGAGACCCTCGAGGACCACAAGCGGCGGGGATCCAGCAGCCGGAGCCACGACGCAAAATCGTAGGGTTGATCGGCAGGCCGGTACATCAGGGTGAGCCCAGCCCACATCGCCATGGCAAATGCAGGCAGTCCGTGGGCCACGATGATCCCAAAGTGAAACAACAGGCCCGTCCACAAGAAGTACTTCCAATGGCGACGGTCGACCAACAACCCGCCCGCCAACAGAGCCTCACCGACCAACACTGCCCAGGTCGTGATGGCTGCCAGCGCCGGATGGCTGATGATGGGCCAGAGCAGATCACGACGCAGTCCCGCTGCTCCAAACGTATCGTTGCCGAACCAGTAGTACAGCACGCTGCCGTCCACCCACTCCTCCACCTTCAGTTTCCCTGCGCTCGCGTGAAAGTAGACCGCGGCCATCTGGACACGGACTCCAACGAGCGCCACGAGGGCCATCAGGCGGCGTGCGAGCTCGCCGTCCGTGAGGGGTTCGGACACCTCCCGCCGCGACCAGTGCCACTTTCGGGAGTCCAACAGTGTTACCGGAACCAACAGCAAGGTCAGGACCATCGAGATCTGTTCGCCGCCGTCCACCAGCACCGCGTTCCAGAACAGGCTCGCCTGAATCCACCAGTGCAGCACCCCCGTAACGCGGGGGCGCCACCCCGACGCGACCAACGCGAGACCGGCGATCGCCAACCATCGTAGGAGTTCGAGGTTCAGCGGCATACAGAACAGCCCGAAGCCGAGCGGGTTCTCGCCGCCACATTTCAGCCCGGTGGGAACTCCGACCGCCGGGTGGAACATCGTGGTCGTCGGGTTGAACAACAGTGTCAGCAGCGCTGCCAATGCGATGAGGGTGCGTGCCAGGCCGTAGACGTTTGTCCACGGGTCGACCCGATTCGCCCATGCGATGGCAAAGCCTCCGATCCCGCTCAGCATTTCGCCTCCACTCGGATGAAGCGGTTGGGGACACGGAAGTCCTGGAGTTCGTCGCGGCCCTTGCCCGTGATCCACGCGAAGGGAACGGGCTTCTGCCTCACCACCGCGATCTCTCCACACAGTGTCCCCACCGGTGAGGGGTTGGTGAAGGTGACCGTGGGGTCAACGCGGTCCAGACACAGGGCAAGCTCGGTCGAGACGCATGAGGTCCACCCCTCTTGGGGCAACGTGGCGAGAAGCAGTCCCTGCTCGACGTTCTGGCGCCGTGGCTTCCGGTTGAGACCCAACGCGTTGCTCCACGCGCCTAGCGGTGCTTCGATCGCGTTGGCCCATTCGCCATCGCGACTGCGGACGTAGACCCGCACAGCTTCCTCGCGTGGGTCTCTGGTAAAGAACGCCCAGCCTTCGGGAAGCCAAACCGAGATTCCGATCTCTCGCTCCAATGGCAGGTCGTTGAGGTTGTATCCGGTTGATGCGTCGAGCGTGTACAAGCCGACGGCCAGGCTCACGCCCCCGAGGCTCAGCAGAAGTGCTGCGAATTTTTGGTTTCGAGGAAGCATCGTCTTCTCCAGTCAACACGTCGAATCCGGCGTGGGGTACGGGTGCCAAGAGGGCAGCCCGTCTCCCCGTGCCGTGCCGCCAGCGTCAGCGACGCTCTCAGCGTGCGTATGTGGTGGTGATCTCGTCGATGAGCACATCCGTGCCCAGCGAGTCTTCGGAGAATTCCAAGATCGTACTGGTCATGGTTTCGGTGATGTTGATGTTCACCGACACGTTGATGTTCACCGTCATGTTGATCGTACCGACGTACGTGATGAAGAAGATGAACGCGACGCAGAATCCCCTGTCGGCGTCTGCTGGAGCGGTGTTCTCGAGCCCCAACGCCATCGTGTGCGCGAGTGTCTTCGCCCCGGCATCTGCCATGGCTTCGGCGACGAGGTAGTGGTCACCGCTGTGGATCCGCTCTGCGAAGTCGTCGAAGAAGTCCGGGTCCTCCGCCTCGATCATCGAAGTCACCAGGGCGACAACCTCCGCCCTTCCAACATCGTCTACGGCACCTTGCAGCACCTCGAGGCGCTTTCCTTCGAGCTCATCCAGACCCCCGGCAAAGGTCTCCATCCCGAGTTCTTCGAGCAACGTCTTGGCTTCGACCAAGCTCGCATCGAATTGCTCGTCGGTCATCTGCTCGACTCCCTCACGTGCGGCGTCCTGTGACAGCGCAGCGATCCTTCCAGATGCGGGCCCAGTATCGAAGATGAGCGCCACGTACAGTTCTTCGCCCGAGTACCGGTGGGTGTCCGCCTGTGCTGGTTCGTCACCGGTATCGCAGGCGGGAATGGCGAGACTGCCGCAGACGAGACTCGTCGCCGCCAGGAGTGTTGCTGCAGCGTTTTGCAGTCCGTTCTTACTGTTTTCTTGTTTCATGGTCCGTTGGGTCCTGCTGTTTTTTGCCTGTCGCTTGGTCTGCGGGTCGCCCAGCTTTGAGACGACCGGCCGCACCGACGACGCCGCGCGGCGTTGCCGGCCTTGGGACGACGAGGGGACAGTCGGAGACGCGGTTGTCGGCCAGCGACTACGGCCCGATGCAGTGGGCAACCAGCACGACCGAGCGCACTCGGGTCTCTTTGCTGGCAGAGCCCCGGATCTGACGCAGGGGGCGAAACGAATTTGGATTGTCACCTCAGCCGGTGAAGAAGCGCCAAGGGCCATCAGATCCGGGCGCCGGAGTGCAAAGGGTCGGAGCGCGCACCATGCAACGCTCCACAACGCCCCCCAATCTCCTGGTCGCTCGGGCCGCCACCACTCTCGCTGTCGGGATCACACTGCTCACCGGATGTGCCGACGGCCGCGAATCCGCCTCCGCGTTGCGGGGGTACACCACCAACGTCACACTCGGCGACGATGACGGAGGCGGCCCCAGCTGCGATGACGAGGGCGCGAAAGTCGACGTCAACCCGCGGCGTTCGTTGTTCGAGACCAGCCAAGCTGCTCTGGCGGGGCTCTCCATGGAGGCCGTGCTCACGACCATGGCCACCGACGCGGGCCTGACTCCGCAGCCCGAACTGACGCACGACCAGTTCGTCGACACGTACAACGAAGGCCCAAGCTTGGGCCTCGGCCAGCACTGCGACGACTTCGAGGCGTTTGATGGGGAGCCGGGGATCAACGGCTACCCCTACCAAGCGTGCCCTCGCGCTGAGGGAGACCAGATCGGCAACATGGGTGCGTGGCGCCCCATCGCTGCGGTGAACCGCTTCGACCTCGCGCCCTCCGATGGGAGTCACTGCGGGGAAGCCCGCCTGGTGTTCGCCAACAACGAAGGCGGCCGGTTCTTCACCATCTTCGAGGCCCAGATCCCCAACCCGGATCCCAGCTGCGGGATCGATGCGTGCGAGCCCGTGCAACGGTTTTGGGCGGACCTCTCGCCCAACCCCGACAAGCGAGCCGAGGAGCTGGAGGCTGCGTTCATCTCGGGCCACCCGGGACTGAGCGCCGAGGGCTTCGGACCGTTCATGAGCCAGCGCAACATGACGTTCGGCACCGGACAGATCCGCACCAACAACTTCGACCAGGGTCCGTGGTCCCTGCGAGAGTTCAAGGCCGTCCCCGTTCCAGCGCCCCCCGGCGGTCCAGGACTGACCAAGCCCTTCGTTCCGGACCTCCTGCGTATGGTGGAGGTTCCGGTCGCGGCCAACCCGTTCGGCCGCCTGTGGAACGACACCTTCGTCGATGACAATGGCGACCCCCTCCCCTTCGCCGAGACCTGCCAAGACGCGTTCGTCGAGACGGTTCAGCACCTGATGGCCGACGACCTCAACCTCATGGCTGTCAGCGTTCCGCCCGAATGCCTGGCGGCGGAGAGCCCCAACCGCGCGATCATGAACTACGGCGCGGAGCTCCTCGCCGGAACATCGCCCAAGAACCCGAAGTCGCTGCAGGCCCGGATCGCCGCCGAGATTCTTGCGATCGATCCTTCGAGCGACCTCGAGCCGATTCACATCGCCCGGCGGGCCGAGTTCGCTGGAGGATGCATCGGCTGCCACGTCCGCAGCAGCGGCGTCGACCTGGGCAACGGCGTGACTGGGATCCCCACGTCGTTCGTTCACACCCTGGAGTTCGCGGGAACCTCCGGATGCGGCGACGGTGACTCGCCCTGCTTCCCGGTATCGTCCGCGGTACGAGATGCATTCCTGCCCCACCGCGAGGCCGTCATGGAACAGTTCCTGAACGACGGTCCCTGCTGCGACGCGGACACGATCACGCCGGTCGCGGTGGCCGAGCCCATCGCCATGGAAGCGACCGAACTCGCCGACATCGACGTCGCCGCGCTGATGGATGCGGAGGCCCTGCAGGAGTCGCTCGCCTCTCCGGTCACCGTCAGCGGTGCGCCCACGCGACGCTCGCACTGAGCCCAGGCGACCGGCCGCCACCGTCGGCGGCCCGCCTACTCACCAGGAGAGGGCACGCATGAACCGTTGCAGGCTCCCTCGTAGGAGTAGAACCAGCCTTCCTCCCACTCGACGAAGGTGCCTGCATCACACGCGTTCTCGATGAACGGGTCCTTGCTTCCCTCGCTGAGGAACTCGGCCAACGGTGTGTCCTTGAGAAGGAGGCCGTGGCAGTTGTCGAGCAGCGAGGACCACTCCAAGAACGACCCGTCTTCCACGTCGGTCGAAGACAGGTCGAGGAAATCGAGGGACGTCATGCTGGCGATTGCAACCGGGTTGATGACGGCGGTGCCGCGAAGGTCGAGCCAACGGATCTGCGTGCCGGCCAGTGGCATCAAGTCGTCGTCCGAGAGTCCCGTCTCGCGAGCACTCAGCGAGGTCAGGGTTGGGTGCGAAGCGAGCGGCTCAAGGGAGACTGGGTTCTCATCAACGATGAGGCTCTCCAGCGCCGGGAGGGCGGCGATCTCCCCCAGGTCGGAGATGGAGTTCTGCGAGACGTCCAGTTCACGAAGCAGGGGTAGGTCGGTGAGCGAGAGTTCTTCGATTCCGGCGGTCTCGAGCTTGACCGTCTCGAGCACCGGCATGTTGTCGAGGGCTGTGACACCAAGTGCGTGGCCGTCGAGCGACAGGGACAGGAGCGCCGGATGGCCGACCAGGCCGCTGAGGTCGGTCAGCGAACCGCCCCAAAGCGTCAGCGACTGTAGGCCGGGCATGTCGGCGACCGCATCCAGATGCGTGGCTGCGAGAGGAACCGTGTCGATCGTGATGACCGACAACTCGGAAAAGCCGGTGAACTCGGACAGGTCGATCGGGTCGGCCTCCAGCCACCTCGAGTACCGCCCGCTGAGGATCAGCGATTCCAGGTTGGGCGCGCGCTCTGGGATTCGTGCCCAGGGGCCGTAGACCGACCCCTCGCTGAGGTTCAGTGTCTTGAGGTTGGGGAGCTCTGGGAATCCCTCGAGGTCGACGACACCGTGAGAGACGTCGAGCTCCTCGAGGCCAGCGAGGCACTCCAGGCCGTCGAGCGACTCAGCATGGCGGATCGACAGCCGCGTGACCTCGTCGAAGCTACCGGAGGGATAGCCACCATCCACCGGCTCGGGCTGCGGAAAGACGGCCAAGAGCAACTCCGTCTCCACCACGGAGTCGCCGAACACGATGGGGTCGCAGGGCGTCAGCGGCTCGGGGTCATCGGGAACCTCGGAGTCCGCAGGGTCGGAGGACTCGGTTTCACTCCCGCCCTCGCCGGCAGGATCGACATCCACCGCCGGTCCACAACCGGCCAGGAGTCCGAGCACAACGCAGCCATACCGCCAATCCATGCCCCAGAAGTGGTGCAAGACACACACCACTCGGCGGCGCGTGTCCGGTCGCGGTCCAGGGCTTGGCCACCATGTCACGGCCGTCGCTTCGCGCGGCCCCGCACGACAACCATGTCCTTGCGGCCGCCGGTCTTTTCCGGGTTTTCACTTTTCGATACCATGTTATATATCTGTCTATGCGCTCGTTGGGCAACGCAGACATCCTCCGCAATCTTGGCTACCTAGCCCTCGGAAGCCGGCTCAAGCGCCTCGCGGAACATCTCCAAGCCGACGCCGCACGAGCCCACGCCCGCATGGGCTACCCGATGAAGCCGGCTCAGTTTCCCCTGCTGGCGGCGCTGGATGCTCGTGGTCCGCTGACCGTCACCGAAGCGGTCGAAGCCCTGGGCATCAGCCAGCCCGCGGTGACACGGACCCTCGGCAGTCTGATCGCCGCCGACCTGGTCGAGACCCAGCGCGATGAGAACGACTCCCGAGTCAAACGCATCCGCCTCACACCCGAGGGTCACGCCCTCCTGACCCGCATGAAACGCGACCTGTGGCCGCACATCAACGATGCCGCCGCCGCGCTCGCCGAAGGACCGCCCGCCGACCTGCTGACACTGATCTCCAGAGTTGAAGACGCGATGCAAGAGTCGTCGCTCGAGGCGCGAGTCCACGCCCGCACCCCACCCCTTCGTGTCCTCGCCTACGACGACAGCCTGGCCGGCAGGTTCGCCGAGATCACCCGAGCTTGGGTCGAAGACATGTTCACGCTCGAAGCCAACGACAAGGCGATCATCGACGACCCGCGCGGCATGATCATCGACCGCGGCGGCGAGATCCTGTTCGTCGAAGCCGAGGGGCTCGGCATCGTGGGGACCTGCGCGCTGATGCCCACCGGCGGCACCTCGTTTGAGCTGACCAAGATGGGCGTGACCGCCAGCGCCCGAGGCAAGAAGGTGGGCACGTTTCTCCTGGAGGCCGTGCTCGCTCGCGCCGCCGAGATGAAGGCGGAAGGAAAGCTCGGGGACCTGTTCCTGCTGACCAACGCCAAGTGCGAGGCTGCGATCCACCTCTACGAAAAACACGGGTTCGAGCACGACCGTGCCGTGCTCGAACGCTACGGCCCCCGCTACAACCGCTGCGACGTGGCGATGTCGTATCCGCTGTCCGAGTGAGTTCGCTGGACGCGTGAAGGCAGCCGGTCCGGATCCGATCGCGTACGCTCGAGGCTCATGCGTGACCCGGCCCGAATCCCCGAGCTGTGCGAGCTGCTTCAACGCACCTGGCAGCGATCGCCGGACCTTCGTCTTGGCCAGCTCGTGGTCAACGCGATCAAGCCCGAGTCGCCGTGTCCAGCCGTATTCCATGCCGAAGACAACACGATACGGCGCGGCCTGAATGCGCTCGTAGAGCGGGGCGCCGAGGCACCACCCATTCCCCCTTTGGGTCCGATCAAACTGGAATGGGAAACCGTGGCGGAACCCCCGGCCACGACCCTCAGTTTCGATGGGATCCGTCTGGCGAGCTTCGATGCGGGCCCCTGGTGGTGTGAGGTCCTCGAGGTTCGCGTGGGCGGGGAGTATCGCGAAGGTTCGAGGGGCAATCCCGACGCGCAGGCGATGGCCGTACACGTCGCGGCCCTTCTGGCGCGATACGAGCCCGACGTGATCCTGCTGGACCTCAGCCGGCTGCGTTACCGCTGGGGCAACAGCATCCTGCGGGTGTTCGAGGTGATCGCTCGCTTCGGTGGCGCGTTCCCGGTAGAGGTCGTCGTCCGCGGCGGGCCGGAGTCAGCCCCCGCCCTGGGCACCCTCGGGCTGATCGTGCAGACCGATGAAGCCGCAGCGCTGGAGGAGGCGAAATCCAAGGCGCTACGCCGGTCGATGGCGATCGGCTGAGTTGGTCGGCTCGTTCGCTGGCGGCAGTTCCTTCGCGCCCCGACCTCGGGTCGCGCACGAAGTGCGTCCCCACACCATCCACGCGGCGCTATCCCATGGGTGAAGCTCATGAAGAACGTCATCGTCCCAGTCCTCTCCGTGTTCGTCCTGTCCGCCGGGTGTGCCAAAAAGACTGCCGACGCGCCTGTGGAAGCGCCGGTGACCGCTGCCCCCGACCCGGCCCCGGCCGAACCGGCCGACAGCAACGAATACCCGGACAAGGACCCCAACAAAGCGTCCGTCGTCGTCGGCCCGAAGATCGCCGAGATGTGCGAGATCCCCACCGCCAACTTCGACTTCGATTCGTCGGCCCTCGGCTCCGACGCGCAGGCGGCCCTCGACGCACTCGGTACTTGCTTCACGACCGGACCCGGCAAGGGCAAGGGCATGCGCCTGGTCGGTCACGCCGACCCGCGGGGCACCGAGGAGTACAACATGGCGCTGGGCTCACGCCGTGCCGGCAGCGTCGCCGACTACCTCGGCGGCAAGGGGATCGAAGACGCCAAACTCGAGACCTCGTCCAAGGGTGAACTCGAAGCCGCCGGCACCGACGAGGCGACTTGGGCCTCAGACCGCAAGGTCGAGATCTTCCTCGCCGAGTAGCCGGGAGCGGGAACGATGCTCGACCCGCAGACATCCGCAGACTTCGACCTCGGCTCGGCGCTCTTCGCCGGCTCGGTGCCGATGCTCGTGCTGGAGGGGCTGCTGCTCGCCGCGGCGATGTACGTGTGGATCGCCATCGTGCTCAAGACGCGGCAGGTCTCCCGCTGGCGCCGCTCCGAGGCGGAGTTCGAGACCTTCGTCGCCAAGGCCACCGACCTGAACGCCGTGCGTCGGCGCTGCGAATCGGACACGACGTCGATCGGCGCGCCAGTGCTGCTGGCGATGTTTCGCGGGGTGAACCACGCCGAGTTCCTCGATGCGGTTGCCGAGCGGGAAATCGAACGGCAGAACGTTCGGATCCATGGGCTGATGACCGGCCTGTCGTCGATCGCCGCTGCCGCGCCGCTGGCCGGACTGCTCGGGACCGTCTACGGAATCATCGATGCGTTCTTGAGCATCGGTGCGGCCAAGAGCGCATCGCTTGCCGTGGTCGCACCGGCGATCGGTGAGGCCTTGTTGACCACGGCGGTCGGTCTGTTCGCCGCGATTCCGGCCGTGATCGGCTACAATGTCCTCTCCAAGGCACTCGACGATCTCCTCGCCGGCGTGGATACGGCGTCGAGGGTCTGGTCGGGACGACTCCGCATATCGGCCAAACGCGAAGGGGCGTAGAGATGGTGCGTCGAGGACCCCGGCGCCGGCCAACCGCCGGCTTTCACGACGTCAACGTCACGCCGCTCGTCGACGTGATGCTGGTGTTGCTCATCGTGTTCATGATCACCGCGCCCCTGCTGACGACGGGGCTACCGGTCGACCTGCCCAACGTCGATGCCGAGCCTGCTCCCGTGCACGACTCCCGGTTGGTGATCTCGGTGATGGTCGACGAAACGGTGGTCTTCGAAGATCGCGACGTGACGCGCGATGTGACGGGAGCGCTGCGGTCATCTTTGGCCGTCTCAGCAGCACGGGCCATCTACGTTCGCGCCGACGAGAACGTCCGCTATCGGGCGGTTGCTCGGGTCATCGCGGCCTCGCGGGCGGCAGGGGTCGCCGACGTCAACCTCATCGTCGAACGTGAGGTCCCGTGAGAGCGGTGCCGTGGCCGTGGTCGCCGGAACACCTTCTGGGCCCCGACATACGCCCATCGGACGTTGCTCTGGCGATCTCCGTGTCGCTTGCCGTCGTCGGCGGAGCGTTCAGCGTCGCGATGACATCGCGTGGTGCCCCGGGATCCGAGCCGATGCCGATCGTGTCCGAGCACGAGGTCGCGATCGCGGTGCAACCGATGTCCAAGCCGCCCGGACGCGGGTCGGGCGGGGTGGTCACCGGTCCGCCATCGACCGATGCGCGCTCGCCCGCGGCCCCCGGCGCGGCCCCCATC
>CAJXVA010000263.1 GCA_913061055.1 uncultured Pseudomonadota bacterium | reverse complement strand
TCGGCCGGGTCACGCGAGCCGCCTCCGCAGGCTCGAGCGGTAGACGCGGCCACGCAGGCATGTCCCATAGGGGCACTCGACCGACCACGGCACCATCACGTCGGGGTGAGGAGCAAACAGTTCGCCAATCGCTCATCGTCGAGGAAGCGAACGATTCCGGGACCCACATTGTCCGGCCAGCTGCGGGTGGCCCACGCGCGGGCCAATGTCCGGGCCGGTTGGCCGTCAGGCAGGTCCAGGCGTCGCCCCCGCCCAAACAACCCTCGGTCCGGGAGTGGGGAGTTCGGGAGTGGGGAGTTCGCGCGGCGGTGTTGCCCGGACTATTCGCGCCGCTTTGCGGCCGCGAGGTCGTCTTCTTCGAGGTGGGAGTTCCAGATCTCGTGGAAGACCTCCTGAGCGATTAGGGAGAGCTTGGGCCAGTCATTGAGCAACCAGCTTCTGCCCTCCTCTGATGGTTCAACATCGTGGTCATTCTTGGTGGCACACGCGACTCCCTGCGCCGTCACCTCAGCGGGATCTTCGAGGCCACCGGCGATCATCGCGCCAATCGGGTGGCGAAGAAGCGATTTCGCGAGATGGGGGCGTCGCGAACAGGCAGGTGCGATGATCGCAAATGCGGCTTCGACGAAGGACCAACAGTTTGTCCCCCAAAGAGCCTTCTCAACGCTCTCAATGAACTGCGCGTCATCGAATCGAGAGGGAGCAGTAGCCTCTGCCTCATAGAATGCGGCAAGCTCGACGAGCTGTTGTGGGTTGGTCCAGTCCGCCATTCGTTCGTTTGTGTTGGAGTGGACCGTCGCGGCACTACGGCCGCGGTCGGGAGCTCATGGAAGGTAGCAGATCACTGGGGCGTTTCGACAAGGCGGCTGTTGAAGCGCTTCCTTACGGGAACCCACCCGGAAACCGGGGCGGGCCATTGCCGCACCGTCCCCGTGTGCACGAAGGGCGTAGAGCCCAGCCCGTCTTGCCCAATCGCTGATCGCCTCGCTCAATGCAAAGGCATCCCAAATCGTCAGCGCCCACAGAGCCATGAGCAACACACATGTGATCTACGCGTACGTGGACGGAAGCGACCTCGAGGACGTTGCGGAGCTGCTTGAGGCGAGGCTTGACGCTCTTGTGGCAGCACACCGTTGGGCTTCTCAAGTCCCGCGCGTCGTGAATCAGAGGCATCCTCCGGATCCATCCGTCGGGCCTGACGACCTCCCCGACTGGGATCTCGGTCTGAATCTGGACGTTGGCCCCCTTTGTGTGACCCGCCACGTGCTCCAAGACCTTGCGACGGTCGTAGACGCTCTTCAAGCGGTCTACTTTGCAACGCACCGTAGCTTCGTTCTCGGGGTGGCCGACGCTAGCGCCGGACTCACTGAGGATCTCATCTACGTCGGGCCCAACGTGCCCGGCGAAAAAGACCTCGCTCGACTCGTGTAGCCGCGCGGCTACACATTCCCCGTCTGCATGTGCCGCAGACGCGCCTGTGACTTGGCGAAGCGTGGCAGCCTCCGACATTGGACCATCGGACAGCTCTGGCGTTCCGTAGCACACGGAGGCGGTCTCCGATCGACGCACGATGATGTCCTCGAGATTGTCACCATCCAGATCACCCGCACCGACCGCGCTGCCTGACATCAACTCCAGCTCCACCGGAGCTTCGTCGAGGTCTCTGCACACCTGTTGGGAGGCGCCGCTGATGAGCAAAGAGCTGGTTCCTGCCCCGGATCGCTGCTCCGGTTGTCACCAAGCCCAAGGTGGGACTCGGACCCGGGCCGATCTCGGAGGGAAGATCTTTGACGCCTCTCGCGCCGCCTGGGACACTCGGTTGCCACCGGGCATTGAGAGAAACGATGGACCTGACCAACCCCTACCAGGCTCCCCAGACCACCGACACTCTGCCGTCCGAGCATGGCCCTCGACTGTTCACGCCGAAACAGGCCGCCGTCGCGACGTTCGTGGGCTCGGCTGTGACCGGGGGCGTCCTGCTCGGGGTGAACGCGTGGCGTCTGGGGAAGCCCATGCACGCGATCGGGTATGGGCTCGGAGGGGCGGCCGCCGTCGCGGTGCTCATCTTCGTGCTGCCAGACTCGACGCCTAGCGGCGTGAGCAGCGGTCTCAATGTCGGGCTGGCGTTTGGCGCCTCCGCGTTGGCCAAGCCGGCGTGGGAGTCCCAGCCTCCGCCTGCACGTCAATCCAACTGGACCGTCGCCGGCGTGATTCTCGGGGGGCTCTTGCTTCTCGCAGGAGCGTTCGTGGGCTGGATGTTGATGACCGAAGGGCAGAAGGCGTTTCTCCCCGCTGATTCAGTGGAGGTACCCGGGGGCAGCGTGATGCACTGGGACGACGTCAGCGAGGAGGAGGCCCGCATCTTGGCCGAACACTTGGCGGAGGTCGGATACTTCGACCCGGAAGCGGAAGCCGGGGTGATCTTGGAGCGCGAGAACGGTTCGCTCCACGTGTGCTTCTTCGTGAGCGAAGGGTCTTGGAACCAATCCGAGACCCGCCAATACTACGAAGATGTCGCGGCGCAGATGGACGACGCGTTGTTCGGCACCGAGCCGCTCCACGCCTCACTGTGCAACACCGACCATGAGCGGAAGGCCGCGGTCTACCCATAGTCGGGCGAGCCAGGCTCGGTGCCCCGACTCCCGGTCGAGGCCGGCCTCGGTGCTCCACTCATGCCCGCCCAATCAACCCCTCGGTCGGGGAACAGGGGAGTCACATCCGAAGGCGTCACGCGGGACCGTAGCGACCGACTCGCGAAATCGTTGCGTTTGGAGAACGAGTTCGTACGAAGTCCATGATTGGAGTGACGTCATCCTCCCTCACGGAAACCGTGGACCGTGTGTCTCGAAGCTGGAAGACGAGATGATGCCGGTCGGGTCGGAATAGCTGAAAGCTGCGCAGATGCTTGTACTCCAACGAGACGATCGCGAGCGGATCGTTTTGCAGCGCGTCGACAACATCCGCAGTCCCGTTGCGAGAGACCCAGCGACCGACTGCGACCACTGCAACCCCGACCGCGAACAACAGCGCAACGCCAAAGAACGAGGCCAGCTGGGCGCTCAGGTCTACCGAGGGAACCGTGGTCGCAATCGCCAACGCCGCGCATGCGATTAGGACTCCAAGTCCAATGAGCGTCGCCCCCGAACGCCGGCTCCCCTTCTGCAGTCGCTCCACCACATCCACGCTGTGCAGTCTACTCGATGCGACGTCCGCCTATTCCACGGCGTCGGGAACCACTACCAATCAGCTCTTCAACGGACGGCGAACCATCGTCGACGCTGCGGTGGCTCGCGGCCCCGAACCGGTCGAGCGGTCATGGACTGTCATGGGCTGTCATGGAACCCCGCGGCGAGCGGGACTAGCTTGCCGTCGATGCGTCCATCACGGCCCCGAGACTCCACGCGCCTCGCCTCGATCCTGCTCCTCGCCATCCTCTCCACCGGTTGTGGCGACACCGAAGACACCTCTTCGGACTCTGAAGGGACCACGCCACCCATCACTGTCGACTGTGAAACAGAGGCGTGGGATCTCGACGGCGAAATGGCTTGGAAACAAGCGTGGATGGCCGCGTGCATGCTCCCCGAGATCGCACCGTTGGTGCAGGCCATCGACCCTTCCCGATACGCCGACTTCAGTTGCACGAACTGCCACGGCGACGACCTGGCCGGAGGCACCTACGCAATGCCCGGCGCGATCGAACTCGACTGGGCAGCCGCCGGTACGTGGGGGACGGACTTCTATGACGTCGCCACGGAAACGGGAGCCATGACCGAAGTGGCGAGGACTGCCGCGCTCCTCCTCGGGTATGAGCCGATCTCGCCAACCAATCCTACCGGTTTTCGGTGTTCCAACTGCCACGTCGGCCTCTAGCAGGCGGCTCCGAGGCCCATTCGCGCACCTCAGGGGTCTACCGACGGGACGGGTAGTGTGCCCAGCGTTCCACTTCGTTTCCCTTAACCGCCGCAGTCGCCGACAGTCCTACCCGTGCGCACCGACCCCGAGTCGCTGATCCGCCGCGTCGCCGGCGAGCACCTCCGACTCTCAGCATCGGAGGTGCGCATGATCGCGGCCGGGATGACTCCGATGGGGCGGGTTCCGGGCGAGCTCCTCTTCGCTCGTACCGATGCCCCGTCGGCCTTTGTGCTGTTCGACCGCGGTCTGGTGCGTACCTATGGCATCGACGCGGACGGTCGTGAGCGCAACCTTCGGTTTCTCGCCGGACCGAACTTCGCGGCGGCGCTCTCCAGTGTCATCCGCGGAACCGCCACCGAAGAGTGGGTCGCGGCGGTCACGGAGGTCGAGGGCTACCGCGGAGATTTCAACGCGCTGCAATCCCACCCGCGGTTCGGGGCGCTCATGCGGGTGCTCGCCGAGCAGCACTTCCTCGCGCTCGAGCGCCGGGTTCGTACGCTTCAGCAGCCGTTCGCCAAGGCCCGCTACCGCGTCTTCAGGGAGGAGATGGACCCCGCGATCGTCGACGCGATGCCCGAGCATCACGTCGCGTCGTACCTCGGGGTGACACCGGAGACGCTCAGTCGAGCGAAGCGAAACCTCCGACCGGATTGACGATCGTCAAGGCTCACTGCGCGGTCGGTCGGCAGACTCCCGAGCATGAACCCGCTTCTGGCTCCCGTTGCTGCGCTCGCCGTTTGGACGCACGTCATTGTGCTGTGGATGTACGCCACGCGGCTGCCCGCGGCACGGCGGGCGGGCATCGTGCCGGACCCCACGGCGCCACGCGGCGCGCAGATGGCCGCGCTCCCGGTGAGCACCCGATGGAAGTCGGACAACTACACGCACTTGCTCGAGCACCCGACGGTCTTCTACGCCGCGTCGCTGGTACTCGCCGTTCAAGGCGTCGATGCGAGCTGGGTCGTCATCCTCGCCTGGGCATATGTGCTCTTGCGGGTCGTACACAGCCTCGTTCAGACGACGGTGAACCACATCCCGGTTCGCTTTGTGCTCTTTGCGTCGAGCGCCCTTTGCGGGCTCGCGCTCTCGCTCGCGGCCTTGCACGCGGCACTCGCTTGAGCTCGCGATTCGTCTTCCGCGGTCTCCGCCCACGAGAGCCGTACGGCGGACTAGAAGCGGGCGCGAAGACCCATGCCGACACCCCACGAGCGGGGCAGGCTGTCGCTGACGGCGGTGCCGCTGGACGCTGACGCTGCGGAATCGAGGAAGGCGACGGGCAGGGTCAGGTCTTGCTGCGGGTGTTCGAACCGCGCGATGGGGTAGTTGGTGAACGTGTAGTCGAACTGCACGATCGCGGCGAGGTGCTCGCTGATCTGAACGCCGCCGCCGACCTGCAGCGGCACGTCGATGCCGTGGAAGCGCAGGCTGACGTCGCCCACGGCGGTGTCGTAGTCCGCGAGAAAGGTGGAGTAACCCAAGCCGGCGCCGACGTAGGCGATGCCTCGGCCGCGCGGGATGAGGTGCACACGAAGGGCCGGCCCGACCCGCGCGGTGCGAAGGCGTGCGGACTCGACCTGCAGTGCGAACGGGTTGAACCCCAGCGGGTTCCCCATGGTGTTGGCGGCGAGCTGAAGCTGCGCGGGCTCGATGCCGTAGAGCCGAAGGACGTTGGTGTTGGCCTCGACGCTGGCCGAGTAGTTCCCCCAGCCGCCGGAGATGCCAAGGTCGACCCAACCTCGGATGTTGCCGCCGACAAAGCCGTCGAGGCGGAGCCCTGGAGATGCACGGTGGCTGTCGGTGCACAGCGAGCGCACACAGCCAGCGGCACCGACACGCGCATCGAGCACGAACCCTCGGTGGGGCAGACGCTCCTTCTTGGGAGACTCGTGAGTGGTGCGAAGGGCAGCGGCGGGGGGAGCGGACGTGCTTGTGTTCGCTGTGGGCGCGGGAGCTTGGGCCGAGACGGGTGCTGGGCTGCTCGTGAACGCGGGTGCCGCAGCCAGCGCCGGTGCGGGCTCGGGGGCGGGTGCAGGTTGCGCAACGACGACGGTGGGCACCGCCGGTCGGGACGGGCGCTGGATCGGGGCCTCGTTGTCGGCTGCGAACGCCGCCGCGGGGAACACCGATGCCGCAAACGCCGCAATCTGCACACATCGGCGCAGGAGGCGAGAGCGGCGGGCCGGGGCGGTCACAGTTGTTGGTGTGTACCCGGCTCCAGGTCCGTGAAGAAAATCTCGGCGTTCTTCAGGACGAGCCGTCGCGCCGGTCTTCGAGCTCTGACCAGCGCATCGCGAGGGCTTCGGCTTCGCCCCGCGCGGTCTCGAGATCTTCGAAGAACTGCTTCTGGTCCTGGCTGCTGCGGTCGTAGAACGTCGCGCTGCCGGCCTCGTCTTCGAGCGTCGCGACCCGAGTCTCAGCTTCATCCACGCGTTCGAGCAGCCCACCAAGCTCCTTCTCTTCGGCGTAGGTGAGCGGTTTCTTGACCTTGGACTCTGCTTTGGGCGCGGGGGTGTCCCGTTTGGGGGCGGGGGCAGCCGCGGCCGCGGTCTTGGCCTTGGCTTTCTTGTCGGCGGCGTAGCGCGCGAGATAGTCCGAGTAGCCGCCTTGGTACTGCGTCACGTGCCCGTCCTCGAACGCCAGAACGGAGGTGGCGACGCGGTCGAGGAACCAGCGATCGTGGGTCACGACGAGAAGCGTGCCGGGGTAGTCACTGAGGGCCTCCTCGAGCGTCGCCAAGGTGGTGACGTCGAGGTCGTTGGTGGGCTCGTCGAGCACGACGACATTCGCTTGGTCGCGAAGGGTGCGGGCGAGCGCGACGCGGGCTCGCTCACCACCGGAGAGCACGCCGACTTTCTTGCGTTGCTCCGACGACGTGAACAAGAAGCGCTCGAGGTACGAGCGCACGTCCATCTCTTGGCCGCCGAGCACGATACGGCTGCGTTCCTCGGCGACCGATTCGTGGATCGTCTTGTCGTCGTCGAGACCGCCGCGCTGCTGGTCGAGCAGGGCGATCTTGGTGTTCTTTCCATGCCGCACGGTGCCTTCGGCGGGCTCGTCCTCACCCAGGAGTACCCGGAGCATGCTCGTCTTGCCGCAGCCGTTGGCGCCCACGATACCGATACGTTCGCCCTCGGAGAGCCGCAGGGTGAGGCCTTCGAGCAGCCGTCGCCCCGCGACGTCCACCGCCAGATCCTCGGCCTCGAGGATCATGCGTCCGCTCCGCGTGTGGTCGAGCTCAAACGTTGCCGCGCGGTCCTTGGCCGGTCCATCCTCGGCGAGCGCCGACTCGGCGCGCTGGATCCGGGCCTTTTGTTTGGTCGTCCGTGCTTGCGGCGTTTTTCGCAGCCACTCGAGCTCGCGCTTGAGAAAGCGTTGCCGGTTGCCTTCGACCCGCTCGGCGTGGGCCGTCCGCAGGGCCTTGGCTTCGAGGTACATGCCCCAGCCGCCGTCGTAGCTGTAGACCTCGCCTTGCTCGACCTCGAGCGTCCGTGTCACCACGCGGTTGAGCAAGTACCGGTCGTGGGTGACCATCAACAGCGCGCCGCGGTAGCGCTCGACGAGCCACTTCTCGAGCCACTCGATCGCGGCGATGTCGAGGTGGTTGGTGGGCTCGTCGAGAATCGAGAGTTGAGGCTGGGCGACGAGCACCCTGGCGAGTGCGACCCGGCGCTGCTCCCCGCCGCTCATGTTCGCGACCGGGGCGTCGTGTTGGGTGACGCCAAGGTTGGACAACATGCTCGCCGCTTCGTGGCGCAGGTCCCAACCACCGAGGTTCTCCACTTCGGCCGCCGCATTTGCTTGGGCCTCGAGCAGCGCGTCGAAGTCTCCCGAGGCGGTCTCGAGCTGGGCTGAGACCTCGGTGTGTCGTGCGACGGCATCCGCCCATCCCACGATCCCGGAGAGGGCGGCGTCGATGGCGGTGTGGCCGGCGACGAACTTCGGATTCTGGGAGAGGTACCCGACCCGAAGATCGGTGCGCTTGACGACCTCTCCCTCGTCCGCTTCTTGGTCACCGGTCAGGATCCGAACCAGGGTGGTCTTGCCGGACCCGTTGCGCCCAACCAGGCCCACGCGCTCCCCGGCTTCGATCGCCATGGTGGCGCCTCGCAGGACCTCGCGCTCGCCGAAGGACACACGCAACCCGTTGGCGGTCAGAATCGTCAAGAGGTCGGCATCCTTAGCATGACTTCTCCCGTGGTGGATGGGCGCTCGGTTGGGGCCGCTAGCCGGGCGCGGGGAGCGTGACGCCAGGGGCCTGCAGGAATGGAAGCTCTTGGATCTCCTCCAGCGCGTCCGCGATGAACTCTTTGACGGGCTCGGCGTCGTGATAGGCGAACTGGGCCGGGGATCCGACGTAGTCGAACCGCGTGTCGTGCAGCAACGCGATTCGGTTGGCTGCCGTGAAGGCGGTGCGCATGTCGTGGGTGACGACCACGGACGTGGCACGAAGTTCGGCGCGCAGCCGAATGATGAGGTTGGCGATGCGGGTGATGCTCTGGGGATCGAGGCCCTGGGTGGGCTCGTCGTACAGCAGCATCTTGGGCTTCATGGCGATGGCCCGCGCGATGCCTACCCGTTTGCGCTGCCCGCCGCTGAGCTCGGCGGGATACAGCTTCACGCGCCAGCGCTCGAGCCCGACGAACTCCAGGCAATCCTGGGCTCGGTCGAGGATCTCTTTGTCGTCGGCCTTCGTATGCTCGCGCATGCCGTACCCGATGTTGTCGAGCACGCTCATCGAGTCGAACAACGCGTCGTTCTGGAACACGTAGCCGACCTGCTTGCGCATGGCTCCGAGCTCTTCGAGGTCCATCTCGAACACGGACTTGCCGCGAAACAGGATCTCGCCAGCGTCGGGCTCCATGAGGCCCATCATCATCTTCAGCAGGACGCTCTTGCCGCAGCCGCTCTCACCGATGATCGCGAGGGTCTCGCCCTCGTAGACGGTGAGGTTTGCGTCTTGGAGCAGCGGGACATCCGCATCGAACGCCTTGCACAGACCGCGAAGCTCAAAGAGCGTCGCGGGCATCTGCATCGTGGACGACGGAGGGCGGGTGCCTGCCACGGCGCGAGCCTATCAGTCCCGTGGGCTGGCCCGCGCGTTGGGGTCGTACTCGTCGTGCGGGTCGTACTCGGGGTCGTTGGTGACGACCAGCGCGGCGAGTCCCGTAAAGTTGAACTGCGGATCGCCGGAGACCGGTTCGGCGTTGTTGATCTGCAGATGATGCTCGCCCTCGTCCAGGGTGGGCTCCAGCTCTCCGTCCGGACCGCACTCGCGCCCGGTGTCTCGGACTCGGTACCAAGCCCATTGGCGGGCGTCGTTGTCGCACCCGTACTCCCAGCGCGCGCCGCGTTCCGCGACTTGCTCGGTGTCCTGGTCCAGCCCGATCTGGTACGCGTCCGCGTTCTCAACGCCTCCGGCCGCGTCCCAAGCGAGCGCCCAGAAGAAGACCTCGTCGGCGCAGGGCACCTCAAAGGAGAGCGCCGCCGTGCCTTGACCGCCGGTGACGGCGCGGAGGAACACGACCTCCGCCTTGTCGATCAGCGGCAGGATCGGGGATGGGGTCTTGGTGAGGGTGGTCGCCTCATCGGGGACATCCGTAGCCCAAACCCACTCCGCGAACGGTTCGCACGCCGGCTCGGAACCGGTCGAGGTGCTGTCCTCGCCCGTGGTCGGCGGAGAGGACGTCGAGGTGGTTCCGCCGGACGTCGATCCGGTCGTGTCGGAACCCGTCGTTGTCGTCGGGTTCGTTGTCGCCGTGGTTTCGGGTCCCTCCGATCCCGGGGCCTCGGTGTCCCCGTCGGTCTCGGTGTCGCCATCGGTGTCCGCCTCCGAGGAAAACTGACACCCAGACGCAATCAGAGGGATGAGCACCCACTTAAGCCCGTTCGACACCATTTGTGAGATTACCATCGCCAACCCTCCGATGGCTGTGCGGATGGACGTGTTTAGGGTCACGCCGGTCGCCTACGGCCTCAAACGACGTTTCGGACTCCCCGTACGGAGGCCGATTTGGGCATTCACGCGTCCCCAGACGTGTGTTGCGTAGCGTCTACCGCAGCGAAACGGCGAGAAATCGTGGAGAATGCCGCGAATGACGGACCTCTCGTCCGTCTGTTCTCTGTCGGCCTTCCACGTGCCCGCCGTTCAACGTCCACGATGACGAACGCTCCCGCCAACGAGCCCACTCCTCACAATCCCTTCATCGGGAGAGTCATGGGGGGTCGCTACCAGGTCGACCGACTGATCGGCCGGGGCGGGATGGGCTTGGTCTATTTAGGCCGAGAGCTGCTCGATGACCGCGAGCTGGTGCTCAAGATGCTCGCCCCACACTGGGCGCACGAGCCCACGGCGGTGGCTCGATTCGAGCGCGAAGGCAAGCGTCTCAGTGAGCTGCGGCACCCCAATATCGTCGAGCTTTTCGACATCGGTCACCAGGACGACCATCCATACATCGTGATGGAGTTCATTCGCGGCATTCCGCTGCGAAAGGTGCTCAAGAAGAAGGGTCGGCTCTCGCCGGCCGAGTTCTACCCGATCGCCGCACAGATGCTCGAAGCCGTGGCCTATGCCCACGACAAGGGCATCATGCTCCGCGACATCAAGCCGTCGAACGTCATGCTCTGTGAGCAGGACGGTAAGGCCAACGTGGTCAAGGTTCTCGACTTTGGCCTCGCCAAGATGGTCGAGGGCGATGACGTCGAAGTCACCAAGTCCAACGTGATCGGCACCGCGGGCTTCTTGGCCCCGGAGCTCATTCGCGGCGGCGATGTCGATGTTCGAGTCGATGTCTACGCGCTGGGGATCATGTTCTTCATGATGCTCACTGGGTCTTCCCCGATCGTGGGGGAGAACGACGGCGCCATTCTCTACAACCACGTTCACGGCACGCCGAAGGCGTTTGAGGACGCTCTGCCGGAGGGCGTATCGATGCCGCAGGCAGTGCAAGACTTCGTCTACGGCGCGCTCACCAAGGACGCCGCGGAGCGCCCCGCCAGTGCCGGCAAGCTGCTGGAGACCCTCAAGAAGATGTGCAGCGAGGAGGAACTCGCGCTGCCGCTGGCTTCGGACACCGGACACGACGAGATCGAGCGCTACTGGGAGCGCAAGAAGCAGGGCGTTGGCTTGAGCGCCGACAATCCTTCGAGTTCGCTCTGGACCCGGCCGCGCCTCGAGAAGCTTCTCGAAGGTGGTGCCGAGGAGGCGGAGGCCGTCAAGGCGAGCAACCACGATCCCTACGGCACGTCGCCCAGCATCGAGTTGATGCTGCCCGACCTCGAGATGGAGGAGGCCCTCGAGGAAGACCCGGACGACGGAGACGGGGCTGACGAAGCGGCGGCGGATGCCAAGCCCGAGCCCGAGCCCGAGGCGAAGCCCAAGCCCAAGGCGAAGCCCAAGGGCAGCGATGAGCCGAACCTCGTCCTCTCCGATCCCGGCGCACGGAACATGCCGCCGCAGCCCTCGGCAGCAATTCGAGCGAAGACCGCCGGCCGCCTACCCGCGGCCCCGACTCGTCTCGGCCAGCCCGCCGTCGGGACCGAGAGCAGCAGCGAACCGCCCGTCCCGCTCCCAAGTGCTCGCCGCCCCAAGCCCGCCCGGACGGTCGCGAGTTCCAACATGAACCGTGCGTTGCCGGGACCGCCGCCTCGGCGTCACACCGTCCCGGCCACGTCAGAGTCCGTCGACCCGCCCACGTTGGTGCAGCCGCCCAAGTCGACCCTGCCCCCAACCGACGCCGGTCCTGTGGCGATGCCCGGGCCCATGAAGGGCTCGTCGGTCACACTCGTTCCCACCCCCGTCCAAGCGCCGTCCCCGTTCGACGGAGGCGGCGAAGTGGGTCCGCTGCACCTCGAGCTTCAGTCGGCGCCGAAACGGAGACCTCGACCGTCTGGGTCGGGCAGCCGTCCGACGTTGCCGATGGGCCCGATGGCGGCAGACGTCCACGCGGATCTCCCTGAAGTCGCGGCGGTCGAGTTGGACGACCTCGACATCGATGTCGACATGGACGTGGACGTCGAGGTGGACGTCGATCCTGATCCGATCACCGATCCCGTCTCCCCAGCGACCGCAACCATCGCCGCCGCAGCGGTCGCGCCCGTGATGCATTCGGCCGAGCCCGTGCCCACGCGCACGAAGGGCATCGGAACCATTTTGGCGATCTCGGTGGGTGCCGCGCTCGTGGTCGGGGGCATCGTCACTTGGCTCGCACTGCGGCCCAGCGATGATGGCGACGTGGTCGCGGAGGCCACTGAGAAAGAGGCGGTCGAGCCCGCGACACCGGGAGGAGCCAAGCCGACCACCCCGGGGGATGTCGAGGCTGCACCCGCCGTCGGGATCGACGACGACGCCGACATCGACCCTGACGCGCCGGGCACCATCCGCGTGGAAGGACCGGTCGGTGGCGAGGCGTTCGTCAACGACGAATCGGTCGGGACCGTGCCCGCCAAGGTTTCGAGGCCGCCCGGGCTGTACACGATCCGCGTCGAGGCCCGTGGCTTTGAGGACTGGTCCGCGGACGTGCAGCTGCAGGCCGATGGCCGAGCCAAGCTCGTTGCAGCCAACACGATCAAGCTCGGCGGGTCCCGCTCCAAGAAGAACCGCCGTAAGGGCGCGAGCAAGGGCGGCAGTAAGCCCAGCGCGGCGCCGCCAAAGACGACCACGCCCGATCCGGAGCCAGCGACCAAGCCCGATCCGGCTCCCAAGACAACCCCACCGCCCGCCGAGGACGATGTCTTCATGAAGCGCGGCGAAAAGAAGGACGACGGGATCTTCCTCCCTGTCGGCAAGTGATCGTGAGCCCGAGCCTGCACCTCCTCGCTGCCGTTTCGGTGGCGCTCTCCAGCTTCCCCGCCGCAGCTCTGGCTCAGGCCTCTCCACGGCTGCATGACGCTGCCGGGTCGACAACCACGGCGGAGCCGGGCCCCGACTCCACGGCCGAAGTCGATGCCATCAACGCTGAGGCGGTCGCGGCATTCAAAGAGGGCAAGTACGACGAAGCCGCCCGGCTGTTCGAAAAAGCCTACGAGACCAGCCCCGAGCCGAACTACCTGTTCAACATTGGGCGCGTCTACGAAGAGGCGAGCAACTTCCCCAAGGCGATCGAGTTCTACGAGCGTTTCATCAACGAGCCCGGGGTGCTGTCTCTTATACACATCCCGAGCCCACGAGACCTCTCTACATCTCGTATGCC
>CAJXVA010000262.1 GCA_913061055.1 uncultured Pseudomonadota bacterium | reverse complement strand
ACCGAGCCCACCGCGATCGAGACGCCGCCGAGGCCGAGCAGCCCAATCGCGGCGAAGATCCACCGAGGCGCTTGTGGCCGCGGCTCCGTTCCTTGAATGATGTCCATAGAGGTCGAGCGCAGCGTAGCCCGCGGGGTGTACAGGGTCGAGCCGGCGTGTCGTGAGTCTGCCCGGCCCGTGTCAGCCCGCTCAGCGTGTGTTGAGCCGACGTCGGCGCGTCAAGACGCTCAAACCATGATGTCTGTGCCCTCGACCACGCCGATTGCGGGCGGAAGGTCCGTCTCGTCGAGCATCTGGCGAATGTCGATCTCGATCCCGCGAGCCATGCTGCGAATCGGTACGTCGTTGGCGAGCCCTTCGAACGGGTTCTCGCTGTACTCGCCGACCCGGTCCATCATCCAGAAGATCCAAAAGCAGACCACCGTGGCCGGGATGGCCATGAAGACCGCCCACGACTCACCCGACCGGCTGAACACGTCGATCATGCCGAAGGGCAGCAACGCTGCGAAGATGGTGATGCAGTACGCGTTGGCGCTGACCCATTGGCGGGGAAGCGGGAACTTCTTGATGCGCTCCGCCTTGCCTTGCAGCGTGTAGAACTCGGTGATGAGCTCCTGCATCGCAAGGTGACGGAAGTGGTCGAGCACATCGGTCTCCCGCAGCTCCATCAGGCGACGCGACTGGACGCTCAGCAGGTGCGAGGACCGGTTGCCCTTGCCGAGCACGTACTGCGCCTCCTCTTCGGAGACGTACTCGCGGAGCACCGCCTTGGCATCCTCTTCGGTGACGTGCGTTCCATATCGCTTGCGGGTCTCGGTGGAGAGCTTGCCCTGGTGTTCCCAGGGGGTGATCTTGCGCAGCTCGACGGTGAGCATGTGGAGCCAGGCGACGTGCCGATGGACGACCTCTTTGCGAAGGGCGTCGCTCTCATCCCCGCTGTGCACGAAGTCCCGCGCCATCACAGCGAACGACCGGGATGCGTTGACCATCCCTCCCCAGATCTTTCGCGCTTCCCAGAGTCGATCGTAGGCGGAGTTGTTCTTGAAGCCGAGGTAGAACGCCAGCGCGACGCCGATGAGCCCGACCGGCTGCCACGGCAGGGCCACCCACTTCCAACCGGTGAAGTACACCAAGCTGCACAAGGCGGTGGCATAGACCGTCGCGACGGCAAGGGTGTGGCGTGTCCACCACAGGCTCTGGCGAAAAGAAAAACGGTACGCTCGATACATGACTGCTCCCGATGCACCTCGGGGGTGCGCGGCGCAGTATGGCGCTCATCGGTGGCCGCCGAAACTCGGGGCCGAGCAAGATGGCCAGCGCGCGTTCCTATGCCCGCCTTGCCACGCGATTTGGGACCGAACCGTGAACCTCCGCGACGGGGGGGTCGCTGTGGTGGGCGTCGACCTGCCCGGATTTCCCAGACAGCTTGGGCAGGGGCGCCGGCTCAGTGGCAGACCGCTCCGATGGGAAATGCTGCCGAAGCCAGGTTCGCACCGTCGGCGAGCCAGGGAGCGGTCGCTCCGTCGTCCTCGTACTGGAAGAACATGATCTGCCCGGGGTCGTCCTCCGGGGTTGCGAGTGCGGTCGTGACGACGACGCCGTGGGTCCAGTCTCGGCACGCAGCGCCGTCGGTCTGAAGGAAGGCCAGCGGGGCTCCGCCGGCGTAGTCCTGAATGAAGCAGCCGAAGCCTTCGTGGTCTTCGCAGCCGGTTCCGAGCAGGATCGGACCCCTGTCGTCGTCTTGACCCATCGTGACCAGCGTTCCTGAAGGCAACGTGCCGTTCCACGCACCTGCGGTGAGGAACACGAGGAGGTCGTCGGGGCTGGGCAAGGGCGTGAACGCGTCCAAGATACCGGGACGCTCGGAGATGTCGATCTCGAGGTTGAACGGATCCGCGATAGCCTCGAGGGAGAACTCGGCGACGTCGCCGTAGCCCTCGCCATCACCGGGAAGCGCATCGGGGTAGTCCATGACGATGAGCTCCGAGAATGCCGACTGGGAGCGGGCGGCGTAGAGCCGGGCGTGCCACGGATCGAGGGTGAGGCTGCGGGCCGAGAACGCGGTGTTGTTCTCCTCCGGGTAGGGCTCGCGCAGGTCGATCGGCTCGCCAATCTGCGCCGGCTCATCTCCGGTCACATCGTAGGCGAAGACCTCGTCGGTCTGGCCGTGGAACAGGACCAGCAAACGCCGAGGCCCGTCGACGTCGAGCGAGGTCGTGGCGGGGATCGTGACGGTGGAGAGCACGGCGGGGTTCGCCGGGTCGGTGGTGTCGACGGTGTGAAGCAGCATCATTCCGGTGCCACCGGCCATGTCGTCCGCCACGATGAACAGACGCTCGTGGTACGGGTCGACGCGAACGAAGCGGGGTGCCGTGCTGGTGTCGAGAGAGCCGAGCAGCTGCGGATCTTCGACGGCGTCACCTGGACCGTCGGGGCGATCGAGGCCGTAGATCGCGACGCGGCGAGCGACGTCATGGGCGACGACGATCCGGTCGTTGACGTCGTCGAGCGCGAGGTCGTGGGTGATGGCGCCCAGGTCGATGGAGCCCCCGGCTGCGGGTGCGTCGCCGTCGGTTCGATACCAACGCAGCTCGCCCCCCAAGAAGTGCGCGACGTAGGCGACGCCCGATTGGGGGACGGGCTCGGGCAAGACACCCGGCGTCGGATCGGTCTCGCCGGTCGAGTTCTCGCCGGTTCCCTCGGACTCGTCGGGTCCGTCCGTATCGGTGAGTCCGCCGCTGGTCCCGTCGCTGGGCCCCGTCGGGTTGGTGGTGGGGTCGCTGTCCGGTGCGGTGGCGGAGACCTCGCCATCGTCGGTGCCGACTCCAGAGGTGTTGGCGCCACTGTCAGCATCGGCGGCGACAACGCCATCATCGCTACAGCCGGCGGCTGCGCAGATCACCAGGCCACAAAGCTTCAATCCCAACCGCATGGCCTCGGATAGCACGGGACCCTACATGTGTGTAGGTAAATGTGGTCCGTGAAACTTGTTTGCTAGCCTGCGCGTCCCATGGCCATGCCTCGCCTCCGATGGGGCGCGGTCGTGTTCTCGGTGCTCTTGGGATCGTTCATGATCAATCCTGGAACTGTCACCGCGTCCGCCCCCGCGTCCGAACCCTCTGTCGACGTCCCCTTCGAGCGATACACGCTCGACAACGGACTCGAAGTCATCCTTCACAGCGACCGGTCGGTCCCATTGGTCGCGGTCGACGTCTGGTACCACGTCGGCAGCGGCGACGAAGAGCCTGGCCTCTCCGGTTTTGCGCACCTGTTCGAACACATGATGTTCCAGGGCGCCAAGCACATTGGCTCCGACGTGCACTTCGACACCCTTCGCAAGATCGGTGGCACCGGAGTCAACGGCACCACAAACAAGGACCGCACGAACTACTACGAGGTCGTTCCGAGTCACCAAATCGAGACCGCGCTGTGGCTCGAGAGTGATCGGATGGGGTACCTGCTCGACCTGCTCAACCAGGAAGCGCTCGACAACCAGATCGATGTCGTCCGCAACGAGCGGCGGCAGCGATACGACAACGTGCCGTTCGGGTTGGAGCGCTTTGCCGTGGCTGCCGGGCTCTACCCCGAAGGGCACCCATATCGGTATCTGACGATCGGGAAACACGAGGACCTCGAAACCGCGAAGCTCGAGGACGTTCGCGCGTTCTTCAAGCAGTGGTACGTGCCGAGCAACGCCACGCTGGTCCTTGCGGGCGACTTCGAGATGAAGGAGGGTAGGGCGCTGGTCGACAAGTGGTTTGCGACCTTCCCCAAGTTCGACAAGCCCGGGCACACCGCGCCCGAGCTCCCGCCGATCGCGAAGACGCAGCGCACCGAGCTGGACGACACGTTCGCCAAGTTCACCCGGCTGCACTTCGCGTGGCAAAGCCCGGCGAAGCTGGCCAAGGGTGACGCCGAGCTGACGGTGCTGGGCCGGGTGCTCGGATCATCGGGCTGGGGTCGGCTGTACAAGCGACTCGTTCTGGGGAGCGAGGCGGCACAGCGGGTGAGCGTGTATCAGAGCGGCCATGGCTTCTCGGGCGAGTTCCACGTGGTCGTGGACGTGAAGCCCGGACGCGATCTGGCGGAGGTTGAAGCCGCGGTCGCCGAAGAACTCCGCCGCGCCGCGCAGCAGCCGATCACCGACGTCGAGCTGCGGCGTGTCGTCAACGGCATCGAGAGTGGCTTGGTGTGGGGACTCGAGGAGGTCCTCGGCCGGGCCGAGCGGCTGCAGTTCTTCAACCACTACTCGGGCAAGCCCGGCTACTACGAAGAGTACGTCCAGACGTTTCGCGATCTGACGCCCGAGGGCATCCAGACGCAAGCCAAGGCCACACTCGAGGCCCATCGCGTGGAGGTTGTCAGCCGGCCCGCGAAGGCCGAGACGAAGTCCGAGACCAAGCCGGGTGGAGCATGAAGAAGCTGCTCCTGAGTGTTGGCCTGTTGTTGGCCTGCACACCGTCTTCAAGCACTGCGCCCCCCGACGCCGGACAGGGATCGATCGCAATCACCGGCAGCAAGCCCGCAGGATCCGCCGTGGTCTGGCCCGACGAACAGTTCCGCTACCAACAACCGCAGCCGCAGCAACCGCGCGAGCTCAACGTCCCTCCTGCCGAGCGGTTCAAGCTCGACTCCGGACTCGACGTGGTTCTCGTGTCTCGCACCGATCTTCCGACGGTGTCGATGTGGTTGTCGTTCCCGACCGGGTCGATCACCGATCCCACCGGAAAACGCGGTCGCACGAGTCTGTGCATGAGCTTGATGTCGCAAGGCACGGCAAAGCTGGACAAGATCGCGTTCGAGGAAAAACAAGCGGACCTCGCGGTCAACGTGTGGGCGAGTTCCGGTTCGGAGCGGGTGAGCACCGGCGTGTCGTCGCTCGCACGTACCCTCGAGCCCGCGCTCGATCTGTGGATCGAGATGCTGCGCGAGCCGGGGATGCGGCAAGACGATCTCGCTCGGTTGGTCAGTGCTCGCAAGGCTTCGCTCGGACAGAACCGGGCCGCTCCGAGGAACCTGGCACGCCGGTTGTGGCCTTCGGTGGTGATGGGCCCCGAGCACCCCTACGGGCGCCTGACCACCGAGCGGGACTACACGTCGATCTCTCGCAAGGACTGTCAGAAGTTCGCATCTGGATTGGGTTTGGAGAACGCGACCTTGTTCGTCGCTGGAGCCATGACCAAGCAACAGGTGGTGGACTCGGTCGGCTCGCGACTGACTGACTGGAAGGGCAAGACCACGGTGCCCGATGCACCGATCGCGCCCACGCCCCGGAAGGCTGCGATCTACTTCGCGGACATTCCCGGGGCCAAACAGTCCCAGCTTTACGTGGGGCATCCGGGACCGATGCGGACCGCGGCCGACTACGAAGCCAACCGGCTCAATGCCGCCATCTTGGGCGGAAGCTTCAGCGGCCGCGTGAACATGAACCTGCGGGAGGACAAGGGCTTTGCCTACGGCGCGCGGGCGAGGTTCTCGTACTACAAACACGCGGGCGTGTTCGCGATGACCTCGTCGGTGCGCGGTGATGCGACCGCGGCGGCGCTCGGCGAGCTGCTGTCCGAACTTCGGCGCATGCGCAGTGAGCCGGTCTCCACCGAAGAGCTCGCGCGTGAGCAGGACGCGGCGATCGCCAGCCTCCCGGCGTTGTTCGACACTTCTCGCCAGCTGTTGTCGACCTACGCCAGCTTGAGTTTCTACGGGCTTCCGCTGGACTACTACGCGGGCTTCGTGGGGCGGATCTCGGATCAGGGCGTCGCGGACCTGCGCACGGCGGCGCGGAACAATCTCAAGGACACGAACCTGTCGATCCTCGTGGTTGGGGATGGCGAAGCTGTCCTGCCGAGCCTGCAAGCGTTGGCCAAGGAAGAGTCGCTCGGGCCCGTCGTGGTGCTCGATCCGGACGGCCGCGTCGTGAAGTCGCTCTAGCTTCCTTCCCACCCACACCGGGTGCGTGCCATCGTCGGAGTCGTGGCGATCGACGCCAACGCGCCCGGGGGTTCGTGCCCGGATGAAGATCAGGTCTCCGCCTACGTGGGCGGCGGGCTCGAGCCCGATCTTCACGCGGCCACCGAGGCCCACCTCGACGGATGCGACGCGTGCTCCCAGCTCGTCGCCGAGCTCGTTCGGATCTTTGCCGACGAGCCGAGCGGGCCCTCGATGCTGTCGTCGGGCTCGCTGACCCGAACCGAGGGCGGCGCCCCAGAGCCACAAGATGGCCCGGACTTGCTCGCGCCCGGGTCCGCGATCGGCCGCTATCGAACACTGGAGTGTGTCGGCATCGGAGGGATGGGCGTTGTCTATGCTGCCTACGATCCCCACCTGGATCGCCGGGTGGCACTGAAGCTCCTGCTCGATGTCGGCGGGGACAACGGCGCCCGCAAACGCGCCCGACTCCTTCGAGAGGCGCAGTCGATGGCCAAGCTCACCCACGTGAACGTCATCACCGTGCATGACGTCGGTACGTGGCACGGCCAGGTCTTCGTGGCGATGGAGTTCGTCGAGGGCGGCACGCTCAAGTCGTGGATGCGAGAGAAGCGGCGGTCGTGGAAGGAGATCCGGGTCACGATGCTGGCGGCTGGGCGCGGGCTCGCAGCCGCCCACGCGGCGGGTCTGGTGCACCGCGACTTCAAACCGGACAACGTCCTCATCGGTCGTGACGGTCGGGTGCGGGTCACCGACTTCGGGCTGGCGCGCTGGGAAGACGGGTCGGTGTCGACCGGGGAGCAGCTGCTCTCTGCCAGTGCGGAGGCCTCGAGCTCCCTGGACGAGCCGGGAGACGACGTACTGAGCGCAGAGGTGTCGTTGACGCGGACCGGGGCGCTTGTCGGTACGCCTGCGTATATGGCCCCCGAGCTGTACGCGCACGAGGTCGCTGACGCGGCCACCGATCAGTTCGCATTCTGCGTCGCGTTGTACGAGGCGTTGTACGGCGAGCGCCCGTTCCGCGGCCAAACGCTCGCGGAGCTGGCGACCAACGTAGTCTCGACCGACAGCATCGAGTTTCCCGGCGTCGCCAACGTTCCCAGGCATATCCGCAAAGCGCTACGCCGCGGTCTGTCGAGGCGCAGACGTGACCGCTTTCCTTCGATGGACGCGCTGGTGGCCGCGCTCGATCGTCGAGTCGTTCGGCGGTGGCGTCAGGCGGCGGCTGTTGGCGTTCCGGTCGCGAGCCTTGCCCTGGGTGCCTGGGCGACGTCTGAGAGCCGGGATCCGCAAGAGAGCTGCGAGGGGGCGAAAGACCCTTTTGTCGCGGTCTGGGATCCGGGCCGCCGAGAGCGAATCTCCGAGGCGTTCGCTCGGGCGGAATCGCCGCTGGCGGGACAGGCTTCGCGGGCCCTTGTGGAGAGCGTCGATGCCTACGCCGAAACCTGGGGCGCAGCCGCTGAGTCGACGTGTGAAGCCCGGGCACGCGGGGGCGACCGCACGTTTGTGGTGCTGGCCGAGCGGTGTCTTGCCCAGCGCCGGATCGCCCTGGACATCGCCCTGCAAGACTTTGAGGAGGTCGACGACGGCGACATCACGCGGGCGCGCGGGTTGGTGGCGTCGGTTGCTCAGGACTGCACGGACGAAGCCGCGTTGCTCTCCAAGGCGCCGCCGCCCGCCCCCGAGAACCTGCGAGAGGAAGTGGAGCGCGTACGGTTGGAGTTGGCGAAGGTCGACGGCTACGTCGCGTCGGGCGAGTATGAGGCGGGTGTCGAACTGGCGCGAACGCTCGATGGCGAAGCGATCGCAACTGGGCACGAGCCGCTGCAGGCGGAGGCGAGGCTCGAGCTGGGAAAGCTGCTCGATCTTGCGGGCGACGTCGAGGCGGCTGCGACCGCGCTCGAGGAGGCCGAGCTGCTCGGGACTTCGAGCCGGTTCCATCGAATCACGGCCGAGGCGTTGACGCTGGCGGTGTACGTCCGCGGGGTCATCATGCAGCAGCACGACGCGGCACGGACTCTCGCGCGGCGAGCAGCGGCTTCTGCCAAGGCAGCGGGCATGGACGAAGAGTTTCGGGCCGCACTGCTGATGAACCAGGCGTCGGTGGAGTACTCGGCTGGGGAGTACATCACCTCCGAGAAGTTCGCCGCCGAGGCGCTCGAGCTTCGAGACCGCGAAGTCAATGCGATGCGGTGGGCCGATGCTGCCTACAACCTCGCAACCATTCGCATGCTTCTGGGGCGAAATGCCGAGGCGATCGACACGCTCCACGCGTACATCTCGACCTTCGAAGCCGAGCTGGGACATCTTCACCCAGACGTCTCGATCGGGTACCACACGCTCGCGATGGCCCTGCTTGCGACGGGGAAGACCGACGAAGGCGAGGAGGCGCTGCGGACCGCGCTCGAGATCATCGAGAAGACGGTCGGTGAGAAACACCCGCTGTATGCCAGCCCGCTCTCCGACCTCTCGGACTTCGAGGCGGAGCGCGGCAACCACGAAGCCGCGATCGCGTTGGCTCGCAAGGCCCTGACGATCCGTGAGACGCAGGGGTCGAAACCATTGGCGGCGGCGACGAATCGGCTGAGCGTCGCACAATGGTTGGCGGAACTGGGCAGGGTCGACGAGGCTCGCGTCGAACTCGACCGGGCGGAGAAGGATGCGATCGCGGCGGTTGGGGAGGAGCATCCGCGGCTCGCTGCCTTCCATGTCGTTCGCGCCAGCCTGCACGCGAACGCGGGGCAACGCAGAGCGGCGAAGCAAGCGATGGATCGGGCGCGGGTGCTCATCGAGTCCGATGCGGAGGCGCTGTGGAAACACCGGCTCCTGTGGGCCCGCCAGCTTGGGATCCTCGGTGCCGACGACGAGGCGATGGCCGAGCTCCGGACGTTGCTCGCGGAGGGGTCCAAGGAGCAACCCCCCGAGGACCTCGCCGATGCGCGCTTCGTCTTGGCGGGCTTCCTCGAGGCGAAGACGCCCGGAGAGCCGGAAGCCCGGGCGTTGGCGGAGTCGGCCCTGCGAGGCTTCGAGGCGACGAGCAAGCCTGCGGCGGCCGATGAGGTGCGTGTGTGGCTCTCTGAGCACTGAGACCCGGTGGAGAGGTGAGCGTTCCACCACGGCCCGTCCACGCTTGCTATCGTTCCGGCCATGCGAGTGCTCTCTGCGTGGATCACGGTCGGCCTCTTCGCTCTGGCCCCGGGCGTTGCAACAGCGGACCTCATCTCGGATGAGGAGGGACAGTGTCGCTCGAAGAAGGAAGGCGACGCGTGTGAAGCCGGGGGAGAATCCGGTACGTGTCAGAAGAGCACCTGCTCGCGCAACGACTACAGCGAGGGGGTTCCGCCGAAGACCAAGCAGGTCGAGTGCATGGTCTGCAAGCCCGGGGCGCCGGATCCGGAGCCGGTCGCGGAGGAGAAAGCGCCCGAGCCGGACGACAGCAAAGAGGCCGAAGCCGCGTCGAAGGACGAGGCCAGCAAGGACGCGAAGGCCGGTTCCGAAGATGAGGCCAGCTCCAAATCGGGCGGATGTACGGTCGGGAGCCCCGCGCCCTTGGCACTGGGACTACTCCTGCTCGGTGGCGTGTTCTGGACGCGGCGCCGCGGCTGAGGCTCGGGGCTACAGCAAGAGGCCGACACCGAACGAGACCGCGTTAGCCGCCAGCGCCAGCGTGAACGCTCGCAGGGGAGGAAGCCGCAGGCCGAGGGTGTAGATGACGCTCTCGGCGACCACCACCGCAGTCTCGATGCGCAGGGCCTTGCCCTCGGGTGTCAGGTCCGGTGTGTGGGTGACCGAGAAATCCCAGGCAAATGGGTGGGTGATCAAGGTCGCAGCAACCGCTGCAATCAACCAGTTGGGCAGCTGCGTTTTCGGCATCCAACCGCGTACCCAGCCGAGTCCAAGCACGCAGGGAACCTCGAGTCCCAGCGAGATCAGCATCGCCTGGGTCTGCGTGAGCACAGCCGACGGTAGCAGCTGCTACGCTTCCTTCGAGCCGTGGAATCGCTGCCTCTCACGCTGTTGATCTTTCTGATCGTCGTCGCCGTCATTGCGGGCCTTTGGGTCGGCGGACGCGCCAACCGCGAGGTCGAGACGCGACGCGAAGAAGGCAAGTCGGTGGTCACCCGGGCCCGTCAGGGCGCGCAGAAGGCCGTGGTCTCGCTGTTCCTGTGGAACCGCAAGCGCAAGCGCGAGCGGGACGACAAGGACGAGTAGGGGCGGCGCGCACAAGGGGGCCGACTGTCTCCGCCTGCTCGGAGGCGGTGGCTGTTCGTTCCTGCGTCACGCACGCGGCTCGGGGCTGGCGACGAGCGCATCGCATCGCTACGCTGTCCTCGCGGGAACATGAGCGAGGCGAGCAGGACCGAGTGGATTGCGGCGGGAACACTCAATCTCAGCCTGATGCTGGGTGTTGTCACCCCGGGTCTGGTGGCCTGTCGCGACAACGACAGCCAGGTCAGCGGCGTGGCCACGACGACGGGGGATACCGAAGAGCCCGGGAATGCCGACACTGGACTCGGCTCGGGGACGAGCGGCGGCTATGTTCCGCCTCAGTGCGAACACAACGAGACGGTCATCGGCCTCACGGAGCAGAGTGTCGTCGGTCTCACCCCAGCGGAGGTCATCGCTGACGGTGCGGGTTTGTACGTCGGTTCGCTGCGGTGGGGGCAGGAGGGGCCGGTTCAGTACACCGGGGATGCGGGCCCGTTCGGGGTCGAGGTCGAGATCACGCACGAGGGGGGCGAGGCTCGTAGTGTCGAGGGAGAGCTGCTTGTTGGCTGTGACCACGAGGGTCCCTGTCCTTGTCCGGATTCGGTCGAGGTGGACGTCACGCTTCGGTTCTCGACCGCGGATGGCGTGTTCGCGGAGCAAGTCGATGCCGAACTCGTCTACACCGTGGATGACTCTGGGTTCTCCGCTCCGGGGTTGAGCGTCCGACTTCAGTTTCAGCCTGACGACACCACGGGCACGCTCACCTCCGCGGCCCTGATGGTGATCGATGACTTCGCGCTTCAATACCTCGAGTTCGATTTGCACCCGAGCGACGGCGCAGTGTCGGGCTCCGTCACCTCCGTTGTAGAGGGGATGGGTGTGTTGGGCGCTGGAAACATCGCGAGCCTCGGCGCGGTGAGGAGCCTCGAGGACTGCGGCGGGTTCACCTACGCTGGGTCGGCGTGCGGCTTGGCTGGATGTGCAGAAGCCGTGGGGCAGTCTGTGCACGGCGTCGCGCCGGACGCATGCACGTGCAGCTCGGGACAGGCCTACTGCTTTCCTGCCGAGCTGGAGGGAGAGCCCGAGCCCACGCTCTACACGCGTCAGCTCGACGACGGCTACGACCTCTATGACGAGGTCGTGGCCTTTCCCGTCAATACGGACCTCGGTGGTCCATGGCGCGCGTGTGCCGACGCGCCGGAGGTTTCGCTCTGCGGCTGTCCGGGCGGGTGTTGACCGGAGCTGCTTCTGCGACAAGACCAACCAGCTTGCCGTTTCAACGTCGTGGGAACTTCTGCGGGCCCTCGGTGTCCGTCCCGATGATGAAGGCCTACGCTCGCTTTGCGGGCGTGCTCAGCATTGTCGCCGCGGGTGGGTTCGCGGGATGTGCTCAGCACGCGTCGCCGATGGATCTCGACGTCGAATCGGTGGAGGAACGCCCCCAGTTCATGCGTCACGCACGCGGCCAGGAGTTTGGTCCCGAGCGTCTCCCGCAGCGGTGCGCGCTGGACCAAGCACCCGAAGCCGCTTCGCTCGCGGCGGACGAGGGCTGGGACCGCAGCACAGTGCGGGTCCAGACCGACGAGGGTCTGCGCGAGTTGCCGCTTCAGGAGTCCACCTACGAGACGCTCGTCGTGGGAACCGTCGCCGAGACGACGGTCACGCAGGTGTTCGCGAACCCCTTCAGCGAGCCGATCGAGGCCGTCTATGCCTTTCCGCTTCACCACCGGGCCGCGGTGGACGACTACTGGATTCACATCGGGGATCGAAGCCTGCACGGCGAGATTCACCGCCGCGCCGACGCCAAAGAAATCTACGAGGACGCGAAGGCCAACGGGCAGCGAGCCGGCCTGCTCGAACAGGAGCGGCCGAACGTGTTCACCCAGAGTGTGGCCAACATCCCGCCGGGCGAGTCGATTGAGATCCAGATGCACGTCGTGCAGCCGGTCGCCCAGGAAGCGGGGCGCGGCACCCTGTCACTGCCGACCGTTGTGGGGCCGCGCTTCATTCCCGGCAAGGCGACGGGTCGTTCCGGTTCGGGGGTCAGTCCGGACACCGACCAGGTCCCGGATGCGTCGAAGATCACCCCGCCGGTGTTGCATCCCAAGTCGCGCGGTTGCGCACCGCTGCTGATCACCGTCGACATCGAGGCGCCGCATTCGATCGGCGAGCTCACCTCGGCCAACCATTCGATCTCGACGAACGCCGGCAACGGCGTGACCACGGTCGAGCTGACCGAGGGGGCGACGCTGGCGAACCGGGACTTCGAGCTCTCGTGGAGCATGGGCGGTGACGAAACCGAGGCCGCGGTGATGATCCAGCCCGATGAAGATGGTGGTGGCGCGTTCACACTGACCCTGGTTCCGCCGACGTCCATGGCGGCGGAGGAAGCGGTGCCGCGGGACCTGATCTTCGTCGTCGACAACTCGGGGTCGATGGGAGGGAAGCCGATGAACACCGCCAAGGCGGTCATGCGCGAGGCGATCGAATCCATGGGCCCGGCGGACCGCTTCACGGTGCTGCGGTTCTCCGAGAGCGCGAGCAAGCTCAGCCCCGGTTTGCTCGACAACACGGCCGGAAACCGTCGTCGAGGGCTCGCCTATGTGGACGACATGCGCGGCATGGGAGGGACGCACATGCGGGCGGGCATCGAAGCTGCGCTGGCGCTGGCGCAGTCGAGTGACCGTGTTCCGATGGTGCTGCTGCTCACCGATGGCTACATTGGAAACGAGGCGGCGATCTTCGAACTCACCGACCAACACCTCGGTCTCGCCCGGATCTTCGCTCTGGGTGTCGGTCAGGCGCCGAATCGGTTTCTCCTCGACGGGCTCTCGACGGTCGGCCGCGGCGCGGTGAGTTACGTTGGGAACAACGAGACGGTGGCGGCCGCGGTGGAGCGCTTCTATCGGCGCATCGCCTCCCCGGCGCTGCGAGACATCTCGATCGACTGGGGAACTGTCTCTTATACACATCTGACGCTGCC
>CAJXVA010000261.1 GCA_913061055.1 uncultured Pseudomonadota bacterium | reverse complement strand
TTGCACGCTGGGGCAGGGGCGGGGGTGGGAAGCTTGGGCCGAGCCAGCGGTCACGTGCTTCTCGGGACGGCGTTGGTTTGGCCGCGGATTCGCTGGGGCATCCGACTCGACCACGCCCTTGTTCGGCGCTTCCGCATCGACCCCGGAGACCTCGGGGGCAACCTGTCGGCCCTGACGGCGGGTACCGAGGTCAGCGTGCCCGTGGAGCTCGGACCGATCCAGCTGCTGCCCACCGCGGGCGTCCGAGCCGGGAGTGTTAGAGCGCGGGGCGTCGGCGGGGGTGCGCGGACGCGGTGGGTGCCGTGGGTCCTGGGAGCCGCTGGGCTCTCGCTGGTCTGGCCGGTCTCGAATCCGTGGCGACTCCGAGTCGGCGCCGAGGTCGAGGTGCCGATGGTTCGGCACACGTTCAAATTCGACGACCGGTTTGTCACCAATTCCCAAGGGATTGGCGGGTTGCTGTGGCTGGGTCCGGAGCTCGGGTTTCGCTGAGGATCCGCCCAACCGAAGAAAAAAACATCGCGGATGATAATTCGGTCCGCACCGCGGAAACTTCTCCCTGCAGCAGTCCTTGGCTTCCCCGCGCTCACCGTCCGGCCCTCGATCTAGGGCCGAGCCCACCGCATTCGATGCGATCTTCCGAGCCCATATCGACTACGTTTGGCGTGCCGCGCGGTCGTTGGTGGGCTCAGCGCATGCCGACGACGTCACCCAAGAGGTGTTCTTGGTGGTCCGCCGGCGTTTGCATGGGTTCCGGGGTCAGTCCATGAAGGGATGGCTGTACGGCATCACCCGAAATGTGGCCCACAACACGATGCGGGCCCAGGGTCGGCGGGCTCGTCGGCATCGAGCAGCGCTCGAGGTGGTTCAGCCCAGGGACACGACTCGTTGGCCCGAAGTGAGTGAGGCGGCGGATCTGATGGATCGTTTCTTGGCTCAGCTCCCCGCCGGGCAGCGAGAGGCCTTCCTTCTCAAGGAGATCGAAGAGCTGACCGCGGCGGAGATCGCTGAGGCAACCGGGATACCGCTGCAGACGGTGTACTCGCGCGTGCAAGCGGCCCGGCGGGCGCTGCAACGGTTTCGGGAACAGTTGGAAGCCCCCGCGTCCGAAGGCGGGGTCCGATGAAGCCCCCGGAGAGCCTACGAGACTGGGCGGCCGAGTACCGAAGGGCTCGTCAGTCTCCAGATGCGTTGGCCGAGCGGATTCGCGGTGCGATCCGAGCGGAAGAACAAGCCGAAGAAGACGAGGCGGATGACGAGGAGGAACTGCTCGCGCCCGTCGTTTCCTCGGAGCGCTGGGGCTTGGGATTGGCGATCGGCGCAATGCTTGGCGTCGCGGCGTTGTTGCTGTTGAGCCTGATCGGTCGATGGGTCCATCCTCGGCAGGAGCTTGTCTCGAACCCGCAGCAGGCTCCGTTCGAGCACGCATCGGAGTCGGAGAACGCCGCGATCTCTGAGAAGCCAGCGGTGCCGCCCCGCGACCTCGTTCGGGCGGACCCGGTCCAAGACTCGGGTTCGAGTGCGGCCGTACCCGGACCGGCCGCTCCGACCCACCCGCTGCGTCGACCACGGCGCGAACGACCTTCGAGTCACGCTGACGCTCTCCCAGACTCAGGGCCAGAGGCGGCTTCGGCGACGCCCAGTCCGGGGTCGAGCGCGGACCTTCTCAGCGCTAGGCTGCTTCGGGAAGCGGAGCACATGCTTACGAGCAGGCCGGGGGCGGCCAAGCTCCTGTTGGAGTCCCATGCTCGGGACAACCCTCGGTCGGTCCTATCCCTCGAGCGGGAGGCTCTGTGGATTCGTGCGGCCTGCCGGGTCGGTGGCGCGTCTGGATTGGCCAAGCGGCGGGCGGCGTTTGCCCGGCGAGCTGACGTGTCAGCGTACCGCGCCGCCGTGGCCCGGGACTGCGACGGAACTCTGTAGTTTTCCCCACTTTCGATCAGAATTTGAACGCGCCAACGGACACCCCTTTGAATGAACAGCAGACTTGTTGTCGCTTTGTCCGGACTTCTCATCCTGCCAGCATGCGACTTGGGAGAAACCGATCTTGGGGGACTCGACTCCGAAGGGACGAGTTCCGACGACACCGGTGGGGAACCAGGGCGGCTGTGCGAGCTTGGAAACTCGGTGTTCGGATTCTCGATGGTGTTCCCCGATGACGGCGTTGTTGAGGGCGAGGGCGAGCTCCGACTTCGAGATGCTTCCTGCTTGATCGAGTCGTACGAGTTGCAGTCGGTGTCGCCGATGGGGGCAGAGTCGATCCCCCACCAGACCGTTCAGCTGTACATGGTTTGTGACGAGGTCGACGGTCCCTCAGATATCCCGTACGAGTTGGCTCTCACGGTCCCCGCCGACGAGGTCATCCCGGTGTCCATGGGGCAGCAACTCGACGTCCATGTGGAACAACTCAGCCATGAAGTGAGCAATCGGCGGGTCGTGGAGCTGAGCTCGGGAGGCGAATCATTGCTCCGAATCTTCAGCGCCGAGGACTTCGCTGGGATCAACATCTGCGCCGAGGCTTCGGACCCATCCCGAGCCCAACTCGACGATTGGCTTGCACCGTTGCAGCTGCAAAGCGAAGACGCTGGGTGTAGCAATGAAGCGCCGCGACTGCAGCTGGGGTTCACGGTTGCCGACGCCCAGCCGATGTTGCCCGGGGTGCTGGCGACAACCCCAGGGGGCGACCGCAAGGTGCTGCTCGAGGACCTCGAGTGTGGCATCGAGCAAGACGGGACCGTCGAGTTCTGGCGCGTGGTCATGATCGACTGGGCGATCTGAGCGGCCCCCGGTTGCGAACCGGACGCGGGTGGAAGAAGCCGATTCGGTCCGGAGATCAGTGGGAGCTTGCTCAGCTCTGCGGCTTCTCGCACACCTGGTGAGGTCCGCGGAGGCGTAGCCGTCGCTCAGGACTCTTCCGACATCGGCGGCGGAAACTGAAGAACTTCGGTCTTCGTTTTCGTCTTCTTACGCGGTTTTGGAGTCGTCGGCGCGGGCGCTGGGCCCACGACGGTGCTCTCGACAGGAGCCGGTGCTTTGGTCGGCGCGTCGGATCCTGGATGGGACTCCGCGGGAGACTCGTCGTCGTCGTCGTCGTCGTCCTCCTCGTCGACTGCCGCCTCCGCTGCGGCTTGAGCTTCAGCCCACACCTTGTCGAAGGCATCGTCGGCACCGGAGGCCGCGAGGGAAGGCGCACCGACCAGCGTCTTGAGGGGCTGCCGCAGGGCTTCGCGGTCGGCTTTCACCAACTCGGCTTCGCCCATGCCATGACCGGGGTCGGTGAGGACCGCAGGCCGACTCGGAGGCACGAGGCTGGGGCCCAGGGTGCGAGCGGAGGCGCCTGAGAAGGTTCCGCGCCCGGTGGGTGCACTCTCGACACGGCGCACCGTGCCGTCGCGAAGTGCCCCGAGAAACCAGGCGATCAGTGCGGCCAGGCAACCCCCAGCGGCGACCTCGAACGCAACTCGAGATCGCGTGAGGTTGGCAAGTCTCAGCGGCCCCGCCTCGTCGATGAGCGTCATGTAGACGACCGATCCTGCGACCACCGCCAGCAGGATGCACAGCACCGCGACCGAGCGACCGACCGCAGCTGCACCATCTTCGCGAACAGCTGTGTTCGAAATGACGAGCCAGCCGATGAAGAGCACGAGGATCCAGCCGACGAGGGATCCTGTTCGCCACGGGCGAATCTTGAAGGGAGACAGAGGAGGCGCCGCGCCGACGATGCTGTCCACCGCTTCATCGAAAATCTTCGCGTACAGCGAACGCTCCGATTCGCGGACGGCGAGGAACACCGCGCCTTGGCCCGGGCCGGCACTGACGATGGCGACCTGGTAGACGATGCCGTCTTCGGTCCACACGCCCGTGACGATCGGGGCGTCCTCGGTGCCTTCGAGCAGGCGGGGTGAGGTGGGCTCGGACTCGAACAGCGAGCCGACGGCTTCGTCGAGGGCGCGCTCTGGATTGAGTTCGGCGCCGGGAGACATGGCGACGGGGATGGACAGCAGGGCCAGCGTCTCGGCGAACCCGTCGACCGCACGGGTCGAGAACACATCGTCGACCCGGCCGCCGACAGCCTCCGCCCATTCCTCGGCTCGCGTGACCGCATCCGGTGAGCCGTCCTCCCAACCCGGTGGAGCGTCGGCGATCCGCACCGCAGCCTGCGCCGATAGCGCAAACAGCAAGACGCACAGGACCGCGCTCCAGCGCAGCCAGGGTGTTCGACCGGGCGACATGATCGTTTTCGATCGTATCCCAGGCGCGGCGAAATGACCCGAAAGCTCCCAAAAACGGGTGATCGTGCTTGCCACGGGGCCGGCTGCGAGCTAGATATCCTTCCATCCGGTTTGCCGGATATATGGATCTCTCGGCCCATACCGCGCTGATGTCGCTGTTCGCTGACCCGACGCGTCTCCGGCTCCTGGCCCTGCTCTCCCGCGAGGAGCTCACGGTCACTGAGCTGACGCGCATCACTGGACTGTCGCAGTCGCGCGTTTCCACGCACCTCGGGAAGCTCCGCGAGGCGAGTGCGGTGCTCGATCGAAAGGTGGGTGTCTCGGCGTTCTATCGCCTCGACGAGGAGCGGATGCCGCCCGCGGTCCGCCGCGTTTGGGAGGTGGTCCGCGCCCAAGTCGACGACGCGCTGCTCGATGACGACGCGGCCCGCTGTGCCGAGGCCGTCGAAGCCCGAACCGATGGCAAGGCGTGGCCCGACCAAGTCGCCGGCCGAATGGAGCACCACTACTCGCCCGGCCGGACTTGGGAAGCGCTAGCCCGTGGCGTCATCGGCTTGGTCGAGCTTGGAGACGTGCTCGACATCGGTGCGGGGGACGGTGTGTTGGCGCAGCTCCTCGCTCCGCGTGCGCGCTCCTACACCTGCGTAGACTCGAGTCCCAAGGTGCTGACCGCGGCGCAGTCCCGCCTTGCCGCGCACGCCAACCTTTCGTTTCACGCGGCCGACATGCATGCGCTGCCCATGCCCGCGTCGTCGTTCGATCAGGTGTTGATGTTTCACGTACTCACGTACGCCGAGCGTCCCGCCGAAGCGCTGTCCGAGGCATTCCGGGTGTTGCGACCCGGAGGACGGCTGGTCGTGGTGACCCTCGATCGCCATGAGCACACCGACGTCTCCTCTGCATACGACCACGTCAACGACGGCTTCTCGCCGGATGTGCTGCGCGGGCTGCTCTCCGCTCGCGGTTTTGATGTTCCCCATTGCAGCGTCTCCGCCCGAGAGCGCCGCAAGCCCTACTTCCGCGTTGTGACGGCGTTTGCGTGCCGACCTTCCAACGTCCAGGTCTGCGCAAGCTGAAAGCGACTTCCACGATGACCTCCTCCCCTCGTTCCTTGATCGAAGCGCAGCTGCGCGACCGGATTCTCTTTCTCGACGGCGCCACCGGTACGTCCCTGCAGGAGGAGAACCTCGTCGAAGCGGACTACCGCGGTGACCGGTTCGCCGACCACGGCTGCGACCTCAAGGGCAACCACGACCTCTTGGTCCTGACGCGTCCGGACATCGTCCGAAAGGTCCACGACAGCTTTCTGGCGGTCGGGGCAGACCTCATCGAAACCAACACCTTCAGCGCGACATCGATCGGGCAGGCGGACTACGACCTCTCGGAGCTGGCGTATGAGCTGAACGTTGCCGCCGCCCGCATCGCCAAAGAAGCGTGTACCGATTGGACGGCACGCGATCCCAGCCGTCCGCGTTTCGTCGTTGGATCCATCGGGCCCACCAACAAGACGCTCTCGCTTTCACCCGACGTCAACGACCCCGGATTCCGAGCGGTCAGCTTCGACGAAGTCCGGGAGGCGTATGCCGAGCAGGCGCGCGGTCTCATCGATGGCGGTGCCGACGTCTTGCTGGTCGAAACCATTTTCGACACGCTCAACGCCAAGGCTGCGATCATGGGCATCGAGGATGCCCACGAGTCCACCGGGACCACGCTTCCGCTGATCCTGTCGGTGACCATCACCGACAAGTCGGGCCGGACGCTCTCCGGCCAAACGGTCGAAGCGTTCTGGGCTTCGGTCGAGCATGCGCGGCCGCTCGCGGTGGGCGTCAACTGTGCGTTGGGTGCCGCCGACATGCGCCCCTATGTCGCCAAGCTGGCGGAGATCGCAGACACATTCGTGAGCTGCTACCCGAACGCCGGGCTCCCCAACGCGTTTGGCGAGTATGACGAGCATCCCCACATGACTTCGGGCGAGTTGCTCGAGTTCGCCGAGGCGGGCTTGGTCAACATCGTCGGCGGCTGCTGCGGAACCACTCCGGCGCACATCGAGGCGATCGTCGAGCGATTGGCTTCCGTCGCTCCCCGGGAGGTCCCGACCATCGAAAGTGCCGACTCGGTCTACTCGGGACTCGAGCCGCTGGTCGTCAGCCCTCACAGCAACTTCATCATGGTGGGAGAGCGCACCAACGTGACCGGATCGCGCCGGTTCGCGCGGCTCATCAAGGAAGACGACTACACCACGGCCTTGGAGGTGGCGCTCGACCAGGTTCGAGGCGGCGCCAACATCATCGACGTCAACATGGACGAGGGCATGCTCGACTCCGAGGCCGCGATGGAGCGCTTTCTCAAGCTCATTGCAGCCGAGCCCGAGATTTGCCGCGTCCCGATCATGATCGACAGCTCCAAGTGGTCGGTGATCGAGGCGGGCCTGCGCTGCGTCCAAGGCAAGTCGATCGTCAACTCGATCTCCCTCAAGGAAGGCGAAGCAGACTTCCTCGAGAAGGCCGCGCTCGTGCAGGGCTACGGCGCAGCGGTCGTTGTGATGGCGTTTGATGAGGTCGGTCAGGCGGACACCATCGAGCGAAAGGTCGAGATCTGCGGGCGCGCCTACGACCTGCTCCGTGAGCGCCTCGATTTCAACCCGACCGACATCATCTTCGACCCCAACGTGCTGGCGATCGCGACGGGACTCGAGGAGCACAACGACTACGCGATCAACTTCATCGAGGCCACCAAGCAGATCAAGGTGCGTTGCCCGGGGGTGAAGATCAGCGGGGGAATCAGCAACCTGTCGTTCTCTTTCCGCGGCAACAACGGAGTGCGCGAAGCGATGCACTCGGTCTTCCTCTTTCACGCCATCAAGGCGGGTCTGGACATGGGCATCGTCAACGCCGGCCAGCTGGTCGTCTACGACGACATCGAGCCCACGCTCAAGGCTCACGTCGACGACGTCATCTTCAACAAACGTCCCGACGCGACCGAGCGTCTGGTGACCCTGGCCGACACGGTCAAGGGCAAGGCCAAGCAGAATGTCATCGACCTTTCGTGGCGCGAGGCGTCCGTCGAGTCACGGCTGAGCCATGCGTTGGTGCACGGGGTCCTCGACTACATCGAAGACGATGTCGAAGAGGCTCGGCAGAAACTTCCAAGTCCGCTCGAGGTGATCGAGGGCCCTCTCATGGACGGCATGAAGGTGGTCGGAGACCTGTTCGGCGAGGGCAAGATGTTCCTGCCGCAGGTGGTCAAGAGCGCTCGCGCAATGAAGCGGGCGGTCGCGTACCTCGAGCCGTACATGGATGAACTCAAGGCCGCCGGCGGTGGCGTTCGCAAGCAGGTCAAGGTGCTGCTTGCCACCGTCAAAGGTGATGTTCACGACATTGGAAAGAACATCGTCGGCGTTGTTCTGGCCTGCAACAACTACGAGGTCGTGGATCTCGGCGTGATGGTGCCCGCCACGAAAATCTTCGAGGCGGCACGCGAACAGAAGGTCGACATCATCGGACTGTCCGGGCTGATCACACCCTCGTTGGACGAGATGGTCAACGTTGCGTCCGAGATGAAGCGGCAGGGCTTCGAGCTTCCGCTGTTGATTGGCGGCGCAACCACGTCGAGGCAACACACCGCGGTGAAGATCGCCCCCAAGTACGACAAGCCCACGATTCACGTCGCGGACGCGTCGCGCGTGGCCGGGGTGGTCAGTGCGTTGCTCGACCCACAGCGTCATGCCACGCTCGACCGCGACAACCGAGCCGAGCAGGAACGCATGCGGCAACTCCATAGCGGCGGCCCAATGAAGGCGCTGCTCTCTCTGGAGGACGCCCGCGCCAAGCCCCCGGTCCTCAAGCGGGGGGCCGGCGTTCTCGAAAAACCGTCGTTCCTCGGGACCCAGGAGGTCGCCCCTTCGATCGCCGAGCTTGCGGAGTACATCGACTGGACGTTCTTCTTCTCCGCGTGGCAGCTCAAGGGTCGTTTCCCAAAGATCCTCGAACACCCCAAGTACGGCGAGGCTGCGCGAGAGCTCTACGACAACGGCCGCCGCATGCTCGAGGAACTCATCGAGGGCGGTCGCCTGCAGGCCAAGGGCGTGCATGGATTCTGGCCGGCGCAAAGCGATGGTGACGACATCGTGCTCTACGCCGACGAGTCTCGGGCATCCGAGCGACTGCGGTTCAACATGCTGCGGCAACAGACCAGCCGAAGCGGGACCGAGGCGTACCTATGCCTGGCCGACTTCGTGGCCCCGCCCAGCGAGGGGCCGGACTACCTGGGCGGCTTCGCCGTCACCTCGGGACTTGGCGCGGAGGCGATTGCCAAGGAGTACGAGGCGAAAGGCGACGACTACAACTCGATCATGGTCAAGTCTCTCGCCGATCGCTTGGCAGAGGCATTCGCAGAATGGATGCACGAGCACTCGCGAGCCGCGTGGGGTTATGGGGCCTCCGAGTCCTTCTCGAAGAAGCAGCTCATTTCCGAGGCCTATCGCGGCATCCGGCCGGCGTTCGGCTATCCCGCATGTCCGGACCACAGTGAGAAGCCGAAGCTTTTTGGGCTTCTGGGTGCCGAGTCCGTGGGAGTGGAACTCACCGAGAGCTACGCGATGACGCCCGCGGCAAGCGTCAGCGGCATCTACTTCGCCCACCCGGAGTCTCGCTACTTCACGATCGGTCGGCTCGGTCGCGACCAGGTCGAGGACTATGCGGCGCGGAAGGGCCTCACGGTCCCCGCCTGCGAGAAGCTGCTCGCGCCGAGCCTGGGCTACGATCCGGAGCGGCCACCGGGCAAGACCCGCAAGTCGGCTTAGCGGCCCTTTGCGTCAGGTTCTTCGAAGATGAGCCTGCGCGAAGCGACGATCTAGAGGCCGTCCTAGGGCGAAGGCGTCCGGCCCACGCCCGGTCGCAAGCATTGCCGGTGCAGGGCCCGGCGACCGGTTCACCATAAAGGTGGGTCGAGTCGATGATGAACTCTGGGGAAAGAGAGACGCTCTCAGAGGCGAATGTGCATGAGTGTGTGGGCTCGAGGGGTGCCGCTTGCAGCGCGGCGGCGTGCACGAAGCTCGGCGTGTTTCCTGCCGACTGCCCGGGTTGGTGCGAGGAGGCTGCGCCTCCAGCAGTGGTCCAGGTGCGGGGCCATATGCCGCAGACGGGGGACACGCTCCCGGGCGGCTTTTCGCTGGCGAGGCAGTTGGGTGAGGGGGGGATGGGCCGAGTCTTTGCATCCTCGAACGCCCAGGGGCACCCGGTCGCGGTGAAGGTCATCTCGCCGCGTGCTGCTCGAACATCTGAAGGCGTGAGCCGCTTCTGCGCCGAGGCCCGAGCACTCGCTCGCGTCGACCACCCGAATGTCGTGCGGTTGCTGGACCACCGGGAAACCGCTCCATGGCCTTTCTTCGTGACCGACCTCGTCCAGGGCGATGACCTGGGAGCTCTGCTTGCGAACGTCGAAGGCGTGGGCGCCGACGTCCCTGAGGCGCTCGAGATCCTCGAGGGGTTGTTCGCCGGTGTTGCGGCGATCCACTCCGCGGGGATCGTGCATCTCGATCTCAAGCCCGCAAACGTCCTCGTGGACCGCGAGCGCCGGGTTCGGATCTGTGACTTTGGGCTTGCGCGCCCCTGCGCTCCCTCGTGTCGATACCCCCTCGGACAGTGTGCAGGTACGCCGGGCTACATCGCCCCGGAGGTGGCTCTAGGCGAGGAGGTCGCGCCGCGCCGCGCCGCGGATGTCTACGCGCTGGGGGTCATCGGCTACGAGCTCCTGACGGGGGAGCGGGTCAACGCGTCGTCGGCTCGTGCATCGACGTCCAGTCTGCTCACAACCGCGGCTACAAGCAGAGCGTCGGTGCGGAGCATCGACGGCTCGATCCGCGAAATCGTCGGTGGTCTCTTGCTCGCGGCGATGTCCATCGAGCCGCGCCACCGGCCGAGCGCGAGTACCATGCGAGCCGTCGTGCGCGCGACACGTCGGCGCCTACGCTTCCTGTGACCGTCTCCGGGCTGCTAGGGCTCAATCGGGTCGTGTCCCAAGTGCCCTTGTAGCCTCGCTCGAAGCGTCTCCACTTCTCCGCCCGAGGTGCCGTCGGTCAGCTTCAAAGCCTCTTCAAAAAGCTCGCGCGCGGTGGCGCGGTCGGGTTCGGTGCGGCCGAGCGTTTCCAGGAGCTGTGCGAGGATCCGGGGGTCTCCCGTGCTGTCACGGATCGACGCGAGCTCCGACGCAAGAAGGCGGTGGGCCTTCCCGCGGGCACCGGCTTCGACTAGGAGACCGCTCGCCCGTTCCAAACACTTCAGTCGTTCGATGTACCCGGGTTGGTCCTCGAGCAGCTCGACACAGCGCAAGTTGGTGTCGATGGCTTGCTCCTGCGCACCCTGGGCTTCGAGGAGCTTGGCTGAGACGCCCGCAGTGTGCCCTCTGCTCGTGGCGTCGGTTCCAGACAGGGCGCGGGCCCTGTCCAGCGTGGCCTCTGCGTCGTCGAGGCGCCCGCCACGAATATAGGCCAGGGCGAGGCTGAGCGCCGTCATGGCCTGCACGGGGTGACTCTCCGGAAATCTCTTCCCGATGACCTCGCGGGCTGCTTCGAGCATCGTGATCCCGCGCCCGGTGTCCTCGAGGTTGGAGAGAACGTCGGCCAGGTTGAGCCGGACCAACGCGGTCTTCAGACCGTCGGATCCGAAGGCGACCTCGGAGAGGGTCAAGGCTCGCTCTTGGTGCGGCAGCGCTTCGTTCGTCTTGCCGCGTTGTTGCAGCAGCGTGCCCAGGTTGCTTTCGAGGTTGATCTGGGAGGAGGAGTCGCTGGTCCGCAGGATGGCTTGCATCTCGAGCGCCCGTCGCAGGCTTGCCTCCGCGCCGTCGAGGTCTCCAAGGGCCTTCTGGTTGGTCGAGAGCTTGTTGTCGATCTCGATCAGTCTCAGGTTGCTGGGACCCATGGCCTCGATGTGGATCGCGCGCGCCCGCTCGAGCATCTCGATCGCCTCCCGGTTCTTTCCGGTGTCTTTGAGGATGGTCGCCATGTCTTCGTAGGCGATCGCGACGTCGGGGTGCGTGGGTCCGTACAGAGCCAGGGCGAGGTCGAGCCGTTCCTGGGTGACCGGAGCGCGTTCCTGTGCGGGGGCGCCCTGGAGCATGAGGACCGCGGCAAGCGTCGAGATCGCCGCGTATCGGGTGTACTGGACGGACTTGTCCGTCGCCGGGAGGTCGGCCAACGCCGCGTCGGCCTCTCGATGAGCCTCCTGGTAGCGCTCGAGGTGCATATAGGTCCGAGCCTTGATCATCGCGATCATGTGGGCGGGGACTTCGGTTCTCGTCGCGCGTTTCGCCTGGGTCTCGACGATCTCGAGCCAGCGAAGGGCTTGCTCTTTGTTGCCGCGCTCCGCATGGGTGGGCGCCATCTGCTGGGATGTGTTGATGGCGAGCAGTTCCAGGTCGTTGGCGACCGCGAGGAAGTAGGCCTGCTCGCGTAGCTCGAGTGCGAGGTCCAGGTTCCCGCGCTCCCCAACGACGTCCGCTCGTAGGAGGAGCGCCCGAGCGAGGAGGGCTGGCTGATCCAGCTTGAGCGCGAGGCTCGAGGCGTTGGCGGAGAGTGCGTCGGCTTCGAGGTACCGGCCGACGTCGTTGTGGGCGGTCGCAGCTTCGAGAAGCGCCAGCACTTCTTGTTGCTGCGTTGTCAGTTCCCCGTCGTTGGGGGTGAGGCAGCTGTCCGCGGGCGGCAGATTGGCGATGAGCGTCGCCCCTTGGCGCAGAACGTCCGGGTCCCCACCGCGCAACAAGTCGACGCGGGCATGAAACCCATCGCGCAGTCGAGTGAGGCACGTCGCCGTGGAGGGCTCTCCCACCGGGGCGCCGGCTGTGCCGCAGTAGCGGGCTCGCTGCGTGTCCCACCCGCTCGCAAACTGATCGAGGCCCAGCAGCATTCTCCGCGAGGCCAGGGGCTCGATGTTCTTGAGTGTCTCCTCGAGTTCGGATCGAGTCTGGGAGCTCCATCCGATGTCCTCTTCGAGCTCGCAGCCCTCCGGTGTGTCGTTGAGCATCGCCGTGGCCCCGACTGTGGCCGCGATTCCGAGGGAAAAGACGGCGACCGGCCATCGTCGACGAGGCGTAGCAGTGAGCGCTTGAACCAGCGCCGGCATCGAGTCGAACCGGTGGCGGGGGTCCGTGGAGAGGCCGCGCTCCAGTGCTCGAAGAATGTGCTGTGGGACGCGCCGTGTGTCTCGGGGCCATGCGATCTTCGCGATCGCAAGCGTGGCGATGCGTGCACGGGCGCTCAGGGCGACGTAGGGGCGTTTGCCGAACAGCCCTTCAAACACACTGGCGCAGAACGAGTACTGGTCCGCGCGGGCGTCGACATCGAGCCCAAGCAGTTGCTCCGGTGCCATGAAGGCCGGAGTTCCGACTGCCGCTCCTGCTCGCGTGACCCGCTCACCGCTGGTGGACACATCGCCCGAAGTCTCCACGCTACGGGTACTGCCTTCCCGAATCGCGAGCCCAAAGTCGGCAACCTTCGCGACTGCGTCGCGAGTCACCAGGACGTTCTCTGGCTTGAAGTCCCGGTGAATGATGTCCGCGTGATGGGCTGCGCACAGTCCAGCCGCAGCGCCGAGGTAGAAGTCCAGAACCTCGCGCCACGGCCGAAGCGGTCCGCGCCCGAATCGGGCCTTGGCAGTGCCGCCATCGACGACCTCCATCGCGATGTACAACAGTCCGTCATGCTCGCCGACGTCGTAGATCTCCAGGACGTTGGGGTGGTCGAGCGCGGCGAGGGCTTTCGCTTCCCGGCGATGGCGGACAACGGTGGACTCGCTCGCGTCGAAGCACAGTTTCAGGGCGAGGTCGCGATCCAGCTGGGGGTCATACGCGAGATAGACGCTGTCTCTTATACACATCTCCGAGCCCACGAGACCTCTCTACAT
>CAJXVA010000260.1 GCA_913061055.1 uncultured Pseudomonadota bacterium | reverse complement strand
GGGATGCTCGCCCTCCCCGGAGCCGTGCCTGCCTCCGACCCCGCGTCCCTCAGCGCGCTCGTTGGGGCACTGATCCACCTCCACTTTCTCAAAGTGCTGGAGTTCGACGCCCGGTTGGGCCTCGCGCTGGGCAGCCGTGACCCCGGCGTGCTCGCATTTTTGGCCCTCCCGTTGCTCCTGCCAGCCCTGAGTTCTCAGCTGGGATCGCCACTGTCGGGGACGGCGGCGCGTGGAGCCGGTTTGGGACTGGAGAGCTTTGAGGCGGGAGCCAACCGGCTGTGGACCGAATACCTGGACCACGTGGGTGAGTTGGTCCCGAAAGCGGCGGTCGAGAATCTGCTAGCCGGCCTTGTCCCCGCCATCGTAAAACCTGCGTGATGACGCAGCCGTCACCCGCGCCGCCTCCGCCCGGCAACGCGCCCGCGCCCTCGAGCGCCCCTTCGATCCCGGACCTGGCACGACGGCTCCAAGACGGAGCGCGTCAGCTCGAACAACAGTTCCTCGGCAAGGAGGAGATCATTCGTCTCCTTTTCGTCAGTGCGCTCGCCGGCGAGCACCTGGTCATGGTTGGTCCTCCGGGGACCGCCAAGTCGGCGCTGCTCCGCGGCTTCGCCCAGGTGATCGAGGCCGAGTATTTCGACTACCTGCTCACGCGCTTCACCGAGCCGAACGAAATCTTCGGACCGGTCGACATTCAGGCGTTCCGGCAGGGTTCGTACCGTCGCCGGACCGAAGGCATGCTGCCGCAGTCCGAGGTCGTCTTCCTCGACGAGATTTTCAAGGCCAACAGCGCCATCCTCAACAGCTTGCTGACCGTGCTCAACGGGCGGCGGTTCACCCACGGCAACCAGTCCATTCGGGTACCGCTCATCTCGATGTTTGCGGCCAGCAACGAGGTGCCGACCGACGACGCACTCTCGGCGCTGTTCGACCGCTTCCTGCTGCGGGTGCGAGTCGACTACCTCGACTCGTATCACTTCAGGGGGTTGCTCCAAAAAGGCATCGAGCTCGAGGCGCGGGGGATGGACCCCGACGCCAAGGCGCTGACCCCGGTGGTCACCGCCACCGAGCTCCGGGCGCTACAGCGCAACTTCGGCAACCTGCTGTCGTTCAACGAGGAGTTCCTGGCCACCTTCAAGGGGCTGGCGTTCCAGATCCGCTCCGAGGGCCTCGGCCTGTCGGACCGCCGGATCGTCAAGATGCTCAAACTGTTCGCGGCATCCGCCGTGTTCGATGGTCGGACCAAGGTCAACGACAGCGACTTCTTCGTGTTGCGGCACGTCTGGAACACCCCCGAGCAGGAGGAAATCCTCCAGGAGATCGTCGGTCCCGTGCTCGACCAGTGGTACGAGCAGCATCCCGATCAGGCCCGTATCGGGGCCACGCCGACCAACCTCAGCGATCTGCTCGAGGAACTCAAGGTCATCCGCGAGACGCTCACCAGCAGTGAGGTGCTCTCGGACATGCAGCTGTTCAGTCAGCTGCGAAACCTCGGCGACATCAAGGCCGCGCTCACGCGCATGCCCGACAACCCCACGGCCGGCCGCATGATCGGTGAGGTCGACAAGCTTCTGGAGACGATGTTCGCCTCCAGCCGCTTCGTCTAACCGTTCTCCCTCGCTGACTGCTCCTCCATGGCGCGCGACACCGCTGGTGGGCCGAGTACCGGCACCGGACCCGGACCTGGACCTGGGTTCGAACGGCAGGTCGGGACCATGGCCATGTCGCAGCTCGAGGGCACCGGCGCCCTCGCGCTGATGCGGGCCGTGGCGTGGCACAACGCGTTGGCGCGGCTCGGTTATGCGGTGCCGTTGGTTGTCGTCCACGACCTGGGATGCCTGATCTCCGGTCTGGGAAAGCCCTCCGGACAGGTCCGCGGCTTGGGAGACCCCGAGATCTGCGAGGCCTGGCGCCGCTTGCTGCTCGAGCTCGGCGAGTCGGAGCTCGTGCGCACCCAGGCGGGCTGGAAGCACCGCGACGCGATGGTGGGCGTGGTGCTCGCGCGGGTGTTCTCCACCATCATCCCGCAGCTGCCCGAGGACATCCGAGTGCTGCGACCCACCATGCTGCCCGTCGATGTCGTGCAGTACGCACGGGTCGAGCCCACCTCGGCTTGGGGTCGCTATGACCAGAGCGAAGCCCTGGCTTGGCTGAGCACGATGACGACACATCGGCTGCTGCCGATCCTGGAGGTCGAGCAGGTCGACCTCGACGCGCTGCGTTTGCTGGGGTTGTTTCGAGGTGGCGATGCGCTGCCGGGCATCGACCTGGCCGACCTCTACAACGTCATCATCTCGCCGTCGTTGGCGGACGTTGTCGACTTCTCGATGGAGCTGCTTCCGAGCATCCTCGAGATTCGCCGGGAGGGCGGGCAGCAGTCGTTCTCGATCGACGGCTACGCTTCGATCGAGCGACGCGGGAACCTCGACGACCTGGTGCTCACGCAGCTCGCCTACGACGAGGACGTGTTTGAGCAGCGGCTCGTCGACAACGAGCTGTTCTACTTCACGCACGAGAAGCAGATGGACAACGAGCGCCGGCGGCATCAGGTGCTCGTCGACGGGTCGGCGTCGATGCGCGGTGTCCGGGAGGTCTTCGCGCGGGGACTGGCGCTGGCGCTGTGCAAGCGCCTGGCGATGCTTGGTGAGGACGTCAGCCTTCGATTCTTCGACTCTCGGTTGTACGAGGGAGTGAAGGTCAGCGGGACCGGGAGCGCCGAGGTGCCCTACGCACTGCAGTTCCGGGCCGAGCGCGGTCGGAACTACGCCCGGGTGATTCGGCAGCTCAACAGCGAGCTGGCGACGCCGCGGCGCAAGGAAGGGCAGTCGCTGGTCTACCTGCTGACCCACGGCGAGTGTCAGCTGCCCCCGGACGAACTCGCGTTGCTCAGCGGCCGGGCGCCGGTTTACGGGGTCTTCATCCTGCCCAGTGGCCCCCTGGAGCTCCCGTACCTCGATTCGCTGCACCGCGTGCACGTCATCGATTCCGATGCCATCTCGCACGGGCGCAGGGCCCACAAAGCGCGGCAGATTATCGCTGAGGTGCAAAGTGACCTCGACGGCGGACGGGTCAAACGACCCGGCGGCCGCGGAGGACGGCGCTCGTGATCGATACCGCGGTGCTGTGGGTTCGCGCCGAGGCCAACATTCGGGCGGGTCGTCACGCGGATGCACTCGTGCATCTGCGGCATCTGGTCGAGGTCGTCGACCGCATCGACTTCGAGTACGAAGAATGGCTGCGGGCCATGGGCGAGAGCCTGCGTGCGCTCGCCCATTGGCGTGAAGCGGCTGCTTGCACTGCGTACCTGGGCGCCACCGAGGTGCCGTCGGCCGAGGCGTTTTCGGCCGCCGTCGCGAACGTCGAAGCGGGGGACGACGGTGCGCTTCGGGGGATGCGGTTGCAGGGGATCTACATGGCCCGGGCCGGCCATCACGCTGCAGCCGCGCAATGGTTCGCCGCCGCTCGCATGCCGGTGCATCAAGCCATCGCGCTGGAGCGGGCGGGCGACGACGCAGCCGCCTCGGAACTGTGGCAGGTGATCATGGCTTCGGACGAACTCCGGGACCGCCGCTACGAGCTCGCCCTGGCGAAGATCAACTATGGGTTGTGTCTGCTTCGTCTCAAGCACGAGCGGGCCCGGGGGGCGCTTGCGGATGCGACGACCGCGGTCGAAGAGGTCGCGGATTGGTTCGAAACCGAAGGGCTACGCGAGCGGGCGTTCGACTGCTACCAGTTGCTCGCACGCATTGGGGCCGAAGCCGGGGCGTTCGAGAACATCGCGGAGGGCTACCTCAACAGCGTTCGTATCCTCCGCAACGACGGCCTCAAGCTCGACGCGCTGCGGCTGTACGAAGCCCTGGTGACCCTCGCGCGCCGGGCCGGAGAGCACCACGCTGCGGCGGGAATCCTGCGCGAAGCGGCCGACTACTGCACGCGCGCGGGTCTCCCGTATGCCGACGACCTCCGGCTGCGCAGCGCGGAAGCGTGGGTGAAGACAGCCGCGGAGGCCCAAGCGGCTGCGCACCCGCTGCAGATGGTCGAGAACGCCTTGCTCGCCGCATCCGAAGGGTTCGCATCCGTGCGGGCCTATCGGCAGGTCGTCGAGGTGTACGGACGGCTCTCGGCGCTCGAGTTGCCCACCAAGGTTCGCGAACGCTATCGGCGTCTCGTGGACCGGCTGGGCAACGAGCAGCAGGACGCGCCACGGCCCGTACCGGTCCCCGAGTTCCTCAAGCAGCTCCCCGAGTATGAAGAGGTCTGGTACGTCGACCTGGCGGAGTGGGAACTCGAAGGAGACCCCGGACTGATCGCTGCAGGTGTGATGGCGGACCGTCGCTTCCCGGACTTCGTCCGGCGGCACGCGCTGCTGTTGGTCTTGGATCTGGAGCGACGCGGCGGCGATGCTCCTGCGGTCGACGTGATTCGGCGTCTGGAGTCGATCCGGGCCTACCCGGTCATCGCCGCACTGGAGCGCCTGTATCTCAGTCCCGACGCGAACATTCGCGAGGCCGTCGGGGCCGCGATGGGAAGCCTGCGTTTCAAGCGGTCGTTCGCGTTGGTGGGCGAGGCGCTACGCGACGATGACTCGAGCGTGCGCGAGGCGGCAGCCGCTTCGACGACGCGGCTCGTCTTTCCGCACGCGTTTGAGCCACTGCGTCGCATCTTCTCGATGCGCGACCTGCCGGACGCCGAAAAGGCCCGCACCGCTGCGGTTCGAGCGATCGGCAAGATCAACACTGCGCCCGCGCTCGAGTTCCTCTGTGACCGGCTGCGCGAGAACGAGAAGGTGTTTGCCGAGCTGGCCCTGCATGCGCTGCGCGAGCTGACGAACTCCGAGTTGCTGCCGTACCTGCGGCACCAGGTGGAGTTGGTGCCCCCGAGCTATCGAGCGGTTCTCGAAGACACCGCGCGACGGCTCGAGCGACGCATGCGGTAGTCGGCGGCATCGGGTCGTAGGGGCGTCCCTTGCTGGACCTGACGCAGCATTTGCCGACCGCGGTCTCAGCAGGAACGTCACAATGTTGCCTTCAATGGCGAAGAGCACGGCGACCAGACGAGGACAGGCAGGGGCTCCCGAAGAGGTTCTTGCCACGATTGTGGCGAGCCAGGACGGGGACGGAATCCTCGACACGTCCAAGTCCAAGAAGAAACGCAAGGAACCGCTGACGCATGACGAGCTCTCTCGCGTCACCTCTCGCGACGGGCTGATTGCGTTGCTGCGGCATCGAGACATCAACCTCAAGAAGGTGGTCTCCGTCCTTCAGTATGAGGAGGAACTCAGCCAACTCCAGGTCGAGTTGGTCAAGCTTCAGCGCTGGGTTCAAGACAAAGGCATTCGCATCGCGATCCTGTTCGAGGGGCGCGATGCGGCCGGCAAGGGCGGCACGATCCGGCGCTTCACCGAGCACCTCAACCCGCGGTCGATGCGGGTTGTGGCTCTGCCCAAGCCCACCGACGAAGAACAGGGGCAGTGGTACTTCCAGCGTTACACCCGGCAGCTCCCGAACCCAGGCGAGATCGTGTTCTTCGATCGCAGTTGGTACAACCGAGCCGTCGTCGAGCCGGTCAACGGGTTCTGCAAGCAGGCGCAATACGACACGTTCGTGCGGCAGGTTCCCGAGTTCGAGCACATGCTCTACGAGGACGGCCTGAACCTGATCAAGTTCTGGTTCTCGATCTCCAAAGACGAGCAGAAGTCACGCTTCGAGGCCCGTCGCAAGAACCCGCTCAAGCAGTGGAAGCTCAGCCCCGTGGACGATCGGGCGCAGGACCTGTGGGACACGTACACCCGCTACAAGGAGGAGATGTTCGCGCGTACGCACACCTCCTTCAGCCCCTGGGTCATCGTGAAGGCGAACTCGAAAAAGCGAGCTCGCCTGGCCGCGATTCGGCACATCCTCAGCTTGTTCCCCTACAAGGGGAAAGAAGACGCCGAGATCGCGTTGACGCCCGACCCGAACATCGTGGCCCGTTTCCACCGACGGGTGAAGTCGATCGACTGAGCGTCAGGCCGTGGAGGTTTGCGGCGTGGTGTTGTGCCGGCGCAGGCTGAGCATGAAGAGGGCGCCCACGCCGACGACCAGCAAGACGTCCGCGATGTTGAAGGTCGGCCACAGATAGCCGCCCGGGAGCCTCACCGAGACGAAGTCGATCACGCCGGTGCCCCCTCCGGGCGCCTGGCGAAACGCACGGTCGTACCCGTTGCCGAGGGCGCCAGCGACAATGCCGCCCAACGCGACCGTCGTGAGGGTGTCGGGGCGGTGGCGCCAGACGTAGATCGCGACGCCGACGGAGATGAGCAGCGCGAGCACGGCCATCATGGGGAGGGCATCGTCGAGCTTCGGGAACACGCTAAAGGCGGTGCCGCGATTGTAGGCGAGCTGGAGGCTCAGCCACGGTGGCGCAATCGCATGCGGGCCCTCAGCGAGGGCACCGGCGGCCCACGTCTTGGTGCCGAGATCACAACCCGTCCCTAGACCCGCGGCGAGAACAAACAATCCGGCGGCGCGCAGCCGTTGTGAGATGGGCATGGCGCCGACAACCATGGAGAGCGCCGCAGCATTCCCAAAGCCGCCGCTGGCCTCCCGCTGCGGGCGTTGACGGCGCCACGCTCGGATCAGCGACCGCTGAACTCGGGCGTCTGCTTGGTCATCGCAGCGGTGATCGCCACGCCCAGATCCTGCGTCACCAAGTGGGCGGCATTGTAGGTCGCGACGTACTCGAGCTCCCGCTCGATCGCGTGTCGCTGTGCTTCGTTCATCACGTGCTTGCTGCCGCGGACCGCCAGCGGAGGGTTGGCGGCGATCTCCTGGGCGAGGGCATCGGCGTCGGCAAACAAGGCGTCGGCGTCGGGCAGGACGCGGTTCACCAGCCCGATCGTCTCGGCGTAGGCAGCGTCGAAGTCGCGCCCGGTATAGGTCAGCTCTCGGGCGTGTCCGGGGCCGACGATCCGCGGGAGACGCTGCAGGGTGCCGACATCAGCGACCATCGCAAGCTTCGTCTCTCGGACGCCAAACACTGCGTCTGCGCTGGCCAAGCGGATGTCGCAGGCGGTGATGAGGTCAACGCCCGCGCCCAAACAGTAGCCGTGTACCGCTGCGATGACCGGGACGGGGAGTCGCTCGAATGCGGTGACGGCTCCCTGCATTTGGCGGATCAAGCGATGCAGCGCGGCTTGGCGGCTCCCATCCGGTGGGCCACCTGCGGGGTCGATCGGCAGCTTGGACATGACGTCCGGGATGTCGAGGCCTGCCGAGAAGGCCCGTCCTGCACCGCGGACCACAACCGCACGGACCTCCGCGTCCTCGCCCAGCGTTTGGATCGTCTCGGCGGTCTCAGACCAGAACGCCATCCCCATCGCATTGAGCTTCTTGGGGTTGTCCAACAGGACATGGGCGACGTGACCTGTGCGTGTGATGTTCAGGAACGACACGCCGGGAATGGTACCGGGCGAGCCGCCAGCTGCGGAGTCTGACTCCGCCGGGGTTCAGCCCATCCACCACTGCAGGCCGGTGACCAGCATGTGGGTGAACGGAAGGTCGCCACGGAGACTGCCGACAAGACCCTGGTAGCCGAACACGACGCCCATCCCGTGGTGGTAGTTGCGGCGCTTGGGACTGAGCAGGCCGAGCTGCAGCATGGCGCGCGGGCCGTGGGGCAGCAGGTTCTCGGTCTGCTCGATCGCGAACGTGGAGTCGTTTTGGGAAGCGACGAGCGTGTCTCCATCGGAGCGCTGGTTGACGACGCCGTACATGAAGTCGTAGCCGAGCCGCAGGTCGATCATGCCGCGTTGCTGGAGGGCGCTGCGGCCAAGGGTGATGGTGGGGCCGGCACCGAACAGGGCGTTCATCTCGCCGACGCGGTCGGCCATCAGGACGCGGCCACCCCACGCCGAGGCGGTGAGGGCGTAGCCGAAGTGGTTCCACGCTTGGCCGACATCGACCTGCATGCCGCCCATGCGTCCGCCGACCTCGTTGTCCCCGCCGGCGTTGGCGAACAACGCTCGCGCGCCTACATGTAGGCGGCCGGGGTTGTGCGTGGGTCGGTACTCGTCCGAGTAGGCCTGAGCGAGCGCGGCATCGTAGGCACCGGGATCATGGACGACCATCCGGGTGGTCGGAGGCGCGGTCGCAGCCGGCTCTTCGGTGCCTCCGGAGAGGAGATCTGGACTAATCTCGTCGGATTTCTCTGGGCCGGGGGTGGGGCTATCTGCCTCACCTTGCATGTCGGTGGCGGTTCCCTCACGTGGAGTTTCTTCGGCGGCCGCGGCTGCGCCTTCGGTCTCGGCGGGTGGCGGCGCCTCGGGCACCGCGGCGGGGCTCTCGGCCGCACCTTCGGTCGGGGGCGGCGCCGGAACCGCATTTGGGTCGGCAGCGGGGGCTTCGGGAGCCGCCTCGACCGGCGTAGTTGGCTCGGCGATAGGGGTAGACGGCGTTTCTCCCCCGGTTGGTGCCGCGACGTTTGCGGGGGAATCCGCCGGAGCTGCGACTGCCGAACCGGTGCCACAGAGAACAAACCCGGCGCCCACGAGCGCCTTCCATGCAAGCCGGTTCACCATGGTCATCCTGCGTAGGCTAGCGCCAACTCGGCCGATGAGCGAGCGGTCTTCGTCCCTTGATCGACAGTCCACGCACGCCGAAGAACTGAAGCTACCTCTAGGCGCGGGGTTGACGATTTCTGAGCGTTTTCTATGTTCACGCGCGCACCGCCGCTCGGCCTGTTGTCGTTCGCGGTCCGCTTCTTTTTCCAACTGTACGGAGAACACCATGCACGCTCTACGCAATCCCAGCCAGGCTATCGGTCTGCTTGCTGCGGGCTTCATGCTCCTCACGACGGCCGCTTGCGGACCGATCGTTTTCAGCGACGACGCTTCCCTCGCCATTGTGGGTACGTCTGCTGAGCCGGAGCCCGAGCCTGTTGCTGCCGCCCCTGAACCCGAGCCGCAAAAGCGGGTCGAAGTTCGCGACAACAAGATCCTCATCAACGAGAAGATCATGTTCGCGGTCAACTCGGACAAGATCCAAGAGGTCTCGTTCGACTTGCTCAACGAGGTCGCCAAGGTCATCAAAGAAAACCCCCAGATCCAGAAGATCGAGATCCAGGGGCATGCTTCGGCCGAAGGCGGAGACAACCACAACATGAAGTTGTCGGATCGTCGCGCCAAGGCGGTCAAGAAGTTCCTCACCGGCAAAGGTGGAGTCTCGAAGGACCACCTCACGGCCAAGGGCTACGGGGAAACCCAGCCCATCGCGAGCAACGACACCGACGACGGTCGCGAGAAGAACCGTCGCGTCGAGTTCGTGATCACCGAGCAAGAGGTCACGCAGACCAAGGTCGAAGTGAGCGAGGACGGCAAAGAGAAGGTCCTCGAAGAGAAAAAGGTCAGCGGCTGATTCAGCTGCACCGCAGGAGAAATCGACATGCGTAAAACCATCTCTTCCATGATCCTCGCGTCGGTCGCCCTTTCCATGGGCTGCTCGTTCATCGCCCGCGGCGAGGACCAGTACCGCACCGACACCCGGGCTCTTCTCGAGACCCGCAACGCCGACGTCCGAAGCTGCTACGACAAAGAGCTCGCGAACAACCCAGCCCTCTCGGGCGACGTGGTCGTGAACTTCACCGTCGAGAAGAAGACCGGCACCATCATGAACGCGACCGCTGCTGAGGGCTCCACCGCCCCGGAGTCGCTCCAGGCCTGCGTCGTTTCGGCGGTTGACGGTCTGCAGCTCACCCCGGAGGACCGTCGCGACGGTTCGGCAACGTTCACGTACACGTTCACGGGTCCCGCCGCCGGCTGATCGCCTGCTTCGGACTGTGAGAGGCCCGGGCGCTCTCCACCAGCCATGGTGGTGGAGCTCCCGGGTTTTTTTGTGCCTGAAGGCACCACTGAGATCCAGCACGACCGGTCCCACGGGGCGAGTGGGGCGAAGTTCCCGTCGCTGTACGGGGCAAGGTTCCACGGTGGGCGATTGGAAAGCCGGGCGGTGGCTCCGTCGAAGGAGTGATGAACGCACCTAAAATCCTCTCGTGGGCGCTGCTCGGCGGGGTCGTAGCGCTCAGCGCCGGATGCGATGGCGAGCCGTCGAGCCCGAACGACGTCAACGCGGCCGCCGCAATCGCGAAAGAGATCAAGGCCGCCCCGGATGATGCCGAGAAGATTCTCGAGAAGCACGACATGACCGAAGCGTCCTTCGAGGCATTGATGTTCGAGATCGCGGAGGACCCGGAGAAGTCCAAGGCCTTCACCGAGGCAAGCAAGTGACGCGGACTTCGGCTCTTGAATCTTCGCTCCGTTGTCCATGTCCCAAAGGTACAGCTATGAAACGACTTCACGCCCTTAGCCTCCACCTCGCCCTGACCCTTCCTGCGGTCGCCCTCGCGTTGCCGACCGTCGCTTTCGCAGCACCGCAGGGCAAGGAATCGTCATCGAAGGCACGAATCCTGGCGGCACTCGATCTCCCGTCTCAAGCCCATGCGCTCCGAGAGTCGGGGGTCAGTGATGGCGACGTCAAAGCCGCGCTGAAGGCTGCGAAAAAACACAAGGTCACCGCCGGGGATGCGGCAAAGGCCATGAAGGAGGCCGCGAAGGCGGTGAAGGAGAACGGGCCCGTCGACAACTTTGGCGCGTTCGTGCAGTCCCAACTCGACGAGGGGAAACGCGGAAAGGACCTGGCGGCAGCCATCCGCGCCGAGCATCAAGCCCGAGGCAAAGGCAAAGGCAAAGGCAAAGGCAAAGGCAAGCCTGAGGGAAAAGGAGTGCCGGACGGCAAGGGCAAGCCCGAGGGCAAAGGCACGCCGGAGGGCAAAGGCAAGCCCGAGGGAAAGGGCGCGCCGGAGGGCAAAGGCAAGCCGGAGGGCAAAGGCAAGCCGGAGGGCAAAGGCAAGCCCGACGAAAAAGGAGCGCCACAGGGCAAAGGCAAACCCGACAAGGGCGGACCGGACGCGAAAGGCAACCCCGACAAGGGCGGACCGAATGGAAAAGGCGGCAAAGGGAAGCCGGGGAGCAAGGGCGGGAAGGGAAAACCGGGCAAGTAACCCGTCGCTCGCGTGATGGCTCAGCCGCTTGGCAGTCGCGCTCGGGCGACTTTGCTACCGAGGTTCGCGGCCCGCTGCCAGTGCTTGTGGGCCGCGGCCTCATTTCCTGACTTGGAGTAGTAGTCGCCCAGCGCGAGGCGATAGGTGCCGTTGCGAGGCGCGGAGCCGGTGGCCCGCTTTGCGCTTCGGATCGCGGCGGCGACATCCCCCTGGTCGAAGTACAGCTCGCCCAACTCGTACGCCGCGACCGCATGTTCCGAGCGAGCCGCGAGGGCTCGCTTGTAGAGACGAATCGCTTTGGCCCCGTTGCCTGACGCTCGCGCCGCCCGGGCGCCTTTGGTCAGCCGGGTGGCCTCGGCGACCCGTTGGAGTTCATCGGTCGGGGACTCAGGGGGGTCGAGCGGCGCGTCTGAGGGTTCAACATCGGGGGCGTCTGGCGTCTCGACGGTCTGCTCGGGCGGCACAGCGACCTTGGGTTTGGCGGCCGCCGCTGCCGCGACCGCAACGTCTGGCGCGGGGGGTGCGGACTGCGGCGCCGTCGCTGTGGTCGACTGTGGCGTCGTGCTGGAACCAACGGGCCAAGCCGCCCACGTTCCCACCGCGGTCGCGAACGTCACGCCCGCCACCATCATCAGGCGGAAGCGGGGGGGACCCGGCTGGGTCGCGACGTCATCAGAAGGAGCCGGGACGAGGTGCTCGGCATGGGAGGCCGCAGCGACCGGGAGGACGGGTTGCTCGTCCGCAACGTCGTCGTCCGGCGGCCGGGGGGATGCTTGGAGCTCGATGCCCAGGTCCCTGGGGCCCAGGTGCGGACCGTCCAGCAGAGCCCGCGCGAGGTCGGCTGGGCTTGCGAAGCGCTCTTCAGGTTCTTTGTGAAGGCAGCGCGCCAACACCTCGGCCAACCACGGTTCGCAGTCGAGCCCGTCGGGTGGGGACTCGATCGCGTGTTGTCGGAGGATCTGTTGGCGGGTTGGGCTCTCGAACAGCGGGCGACCCGTGAGCATCGTGAATCCGAGCGCGCCCACGAGGTAGACGTCTTCCGCCGGGGTGGGCTCGAGGCCGAGTTGCTTCTCGGGGCTGTACGGGAGCCACCGCGGCCGCGCGTCGAGTTGTGGCAGCGGGCCAAACAGATGTCCCAAGCCAAAATCGGCCACGCTCACGGAGGGCGCATCGGAATCGGCCGTCAGACGAACAGCGTGGGTTGTCAGAGCGCCGTGAATGACTCCAAGGCTGTGCGCGGCGTCGAGGGCGGCGCACAGCTCCAAGAGGACGTGAACGGCGAATCGAGGCGACTCAGAGAGCCGTTCCGAGAGCGGGGTGCGTGCGTCGGAATCGTAGGTCAGCACCAGCCGCCCCAACGGGTCGCGCGCAACGCTCCTCGCGGTCGTGATCCTGGGGTCTTCGAGTCCTCGGAGAATCCGGTTGGCCGCCTCGCACATCCGCAGGTCAGACCGCTGGCCGGCAAGCCCCTCTCGCACAACAAGCCGGCGGGCCGCCCCGTCGATGACCTCTTCGTCAGCGATCGGGTGCTGGTGGCCGACGTCGGGGACGGAAGCGGTTGCACGCATCTCTAACAGTATCTCAGACTACGTAAAATACTGCGATGCTGCGTGCGTCGCGCGCGCGACGTCGCGGTTACGGCCTCAGGCCGGGTCGCGGTCGGAGGGCGGGTGCAAGGCAGACCTCATCCACCGGACACCCGGCTCTTTGCCGTCTTGTTCCCGAGCGTCGCGGCACGCTTCCAGTGCTTCCGGGCTGCGGCGTCGTTGCCAGACTTGTAGTGGTAGTCGCCCAGCGCCAAGCGGTAGGTGCCATTTCGAGGAGCCGATCCGGTCGCTCTCTTCGCAAAGCGGATCGCCTTCTTGTAGTTGCCCTGGTTGAAGTACAGCGCGCCCAACTCGTGAGCGGCGACAGCATGCCCGGAGCGCACGGCCAGCGCTCCTTGGTACAGCCGGACGGCCTTGGCGTCGTTTCCCGCGCGTGCCGCGGAGCGGGCCTCTCGGGTCAGGCGGCTCGCCTCCGTTCTGCGTTCCGCCGCGGAGAACCGCGCAGAGGTCGACATCGTGTCCGCCTCGACGTCCTGCCCGTCGGGCGCCGCTGGTGTCTCGGCTGTCTCTTATACACATCTGACGCTGCCGACGAG
>CAJXVA010000259.1 GCA_913061055.1 uncultured Pseudomonadota bacterium | reverse complement strand
GTCGGCAGCGTCAGATGTGTATAAGAGACAGATCCCGAAACCCTGACCGCGACCACGCTCACCCGAGCGGGCAACGTCAGCGAGCCGGTCGGCTCCCCTGATGGCACGTCGGTGGCGTTCACGATCCTCGACCGCGCGCTGGACGACCCGGGGCAGGGCGAAGACTCTGAGATCGCGCTCGTCGGGGCAGATGGAGGCAATCTCGAGTTGCTGACCAAGAACGCCGTGCGCGATCGTTCGCCGAGATTCACCGCCGATGGCAGCGCTGTGCTGTTCCAGACCCGGGTTGAGATGCCTCGCAGCAACTGGCGCATTGTGGTGCCCCGCAGCGTCGCCGTTCGCTGACGGTACGAAAGTTTGATCGATTGAGGGCCCGTTGCCACTCACCCGCTGCCGTCGGCGAACCCGGCGGTGTGGTGACATGGCCGGCCCCCTTCAGATCGAACACCTCGAGCTCGCACTCGACCCTGAGGCTCCGTTCCATCTCAACTTCGCCCGGGCGCAGGTTGAGATCGTCGCGCTGCTGACGAACGCCGTGCTGGCGGTGGACCGGGCGGTTGTCCTCCCCGCGGAGGTGGCCGAAGTGGATCTCGCGGTGCGGGCGGTCTCGTTGTGCGGCCATGTGCAGCTGCGCGGGACGCTTGCGGTCCTTGACCATGCGGCCAGGAGCCCGAGGCCGGCGCTGCGCGAGGCTGCCGCCGCCGCCCTGGAGTTCCGCGGTGACGACCGGCCTGAGCTGCTCGCGACGCTCCTGGGGGACTCCGACGTTCGGGTCAAAGCGCGGGCCCTCGCGGTGTTGGCTCATCGCCCGGTTCGGCGGCGGGTCCGGCATCTCGCCGCACTCAAGCGCCTGCGCGCCGACCCCGACCCACGCGTTCGACACATGGCCCGTGGGGTGGGGGTGTTGCGGCGCCGGCCCGCTCGGGCGTCGCGGCAGGGCCCACCGCAGTTGCGACCGCTTCAGCGCACGATGTAGCGGCTGCCGCTGAATCGCATCGACTCGGTGCAGTCGATGTCGTCGACCTCGGTGATGAACTCCTCGAGGCCCTCCAGTTCCACCCGGCCGATGAGGCGCAGCGTGATGGTGCCTTCGATGTCGTAGTCGCTCTCGCCGACCGGGTCGATCGATCCCTCGGCACGGGTCACCTGGAATCCTGTGGTCGCAAATGAGGTCAGCCGGATGACCGCGCCGATGTCGAACACACCATCCGAATCCAGCGCACCGACCGGGTTGGACGTCGCAAATTCGGATGCGATGTCCACGATACCGTCCGAGACCACCACGTCGAACGTGGTCTGAAGCGTGGGAGCGTCAGCACCCAGCGCACCGAACGGACCGCCTTGGCACAAGGTCAGCCCGAGCAACGCCGTGTTGACGTCCGTGCATCCGCAGTCTTGGGGGGTCAGTTCCACCGCGTAGACACCACTGGGCGCCACGCCCCGGGCGTCGCCGACTTCGCTTGCGAGCGCCGAGACGACGTCCGGATCCAGCGGACCGGCGGGGTCTTCTGCGCATCCCGCTGCGAGGCCTCCGACGATCAGGCACGCGGCGGTCCCGGCTCGCTTGATCACGTTTCGGTCCCGCCGTGCTCGGCCAGGTACGCCTCGATGTCCGCCTTGCCACGCTCATCCAAGATGGTGGTGCCGTCGAGTTCGCGACCCACCAGCCAGTTCACCATCGCGCGCACCGAAACGATCGGAAGCACCGCGATTCCAAGTTCGTCGCGAAGCTCGCTGAGGGTCGACCGGTCGGTCTTTCCCTTCTCCTGGCGGTCGACCGCGACCACGACCGCGGTGACTTGCACATCAGCGGTGGCCTTCAAGAGCTCGACTGACTCCCGGATCGAGCGCCCCGAGGTGATCACATCGTCCACCACAACAACGCGCATGCCAGGCTCCGGCTGGGTGCCGACGAACGTGCCGCCCTCGCCGTGGTCCTTGGCCTCTTTTCGGTCGAAGGAGAACCCAACGTCTCGGCCGTCACCACAAAGGGCCATCGCGGTGGAGACCGCCAGGGGGACGCCCTTGTACGACGGGCCAAACACCAAGTCGCACGCGATGTCAGCGGCGCGTAGCTGAGCGGCGTAGGCCTGGCCCAGGCGCGTGATCGCGTCACCGGTGCGTAGCTGGCCGGCGTTCACAAAATACGGTGAGGTTCGTCCGGACTTGAGGGTGAAGGACCCAAAGCGGATCACTTCGTACTGGACCAGAAGCTCGACGAATGCGGCCTGAAACGCCTCCACGCCCCGAGGGTATCAGCCCCTCGACGGCGGCGTCTTCGGCAGCTCGATCACCATACGCGCCCCGGGTGCGGCATCGGTGCGGCTCTGCGCGAGGACATCGCCACCGTGCGCCCGCGCGATCTGCCGAGACAGGTACAGCCCCAGCCCCACGCCGCCCTTGTCACGGCTGCGGGCTTCGTCCAGCCGCCGGAACGGCTCGAACACCACCTCGCGGTCCTCCGGGGCGATACCCCGGCCTTCATCTTCCACCGCGATGACATAGCCGTTGTCGTGGGTCGACACGTCGACGGTCAATGCGCCATCGGGGCACGCGCGTCGAGCATTGCTCAGCAAGTTGCTCAACAGACGCTCCAGCAGCATCCGGTCCCCCTGAATCGTGGGCGCTGGCGTGGAGGTGACGGTGGCGTCGAAGCGCTGCGCCATGTGCTCAGACAGCTCGTCGAGGCGGACCGGGCTCAGCTCGAGTGGACCGCCTGCAACGGACAGCTCGAGCCGTCCGCTGGTCAGGAGGTCGCCGATCAGAGCTTCGAGTTCCTGCGCGTCTCGGCCGATGTCGCTCAGGCCCTTGCGCAGGCGTTCGATGTGTTTCGCGGCGGCCGCGTCGGTGTCGCCTTTTTCGATCTGCTCGACGCGGCCCTCGAGGATCTCCAGGACGACGCGGACGCGAGCGATCGGCGTCCGTAGCTCATGCGAAACGTTGGCCAACAAGACGCGCTGACCTTGAATGAGCGCCTCGAGCTTGTCGGCCATACCGTTGAACGAAAGGGCGAGTTCGTCGAGTTCGTCGGCAGGAGGGCCTTGCGGGGTCACGACGCGGTGGGAGAGTTCACCGCCCGCAATCCGGAGCGCACTGGCCTCGACCCGGCCGAGGCGGGAGGTGAGCGAACGCGACAGCGAGCGCGCTCCCAGGCCCAGCAGGAGGAGCATCGTGAGGGCGGAGACGGTCAGCGCGATGCCCCGTGGCGGTTCGTTCGGTCGAACCGACACGATCCCGACGGTGCGCCCGGTGTCCGGGTCCATCAGCGGGAACAGGATGAGGTTCCGGTTTTGCCCGCGGTTGAGCACGAGCGTCCGGCCCTGGCGGAGGGCCTTGGCGTGTCGTCGCGGGTGCCGGGGTGGGGGACCTTCGTCACGCGCTCCTCGGCGGGTCAGCGGCCGGCCTTTGGGGTCGGTGACCCGGACGCGGGTCCCAAGCGTCTCGCCCATCGCCTCGACGGTCGCTTCCAATTGCTCGGGCTCTCGCAGGGCCTGAGCGAGCGTGTCGTTCTTCTCCTCGAGGACCTCGAGCGCCTGCCCCACCCAGCGTTCGGAACGCTCCTGAAGAATGAACCAGGTCGCGGCGACGCCCACGGCGGTTCCAGCGAGCACGGTGATGACCACCGTCGCGTAGATCCGCCAGAACAGGCTCGAGCGTCGCCGTTGTTTCATCGGTCGGGTCCCAGCACGTACCCGACGCCGCGGACCGTCTCGATCAGGTCTTTGCCGTCAGGGTGGGCGGTGCCTAGCGCGCCGCGGATCTTGCTGAGGTGCACATCGATCGACCGGTCGACGCTGGGGTCGAACTCGACCGGCGGATCGCCGCGGAGTTCTCGAACGCGGTTGTTGAGGTCGCCGCGTTCGAGCACCTTGCCCACGTTGCAGGCCAGGACCCACAGAAGGTCGAACTGGTACGCGGTAAGCTCGACCCGCTCGCTGTGGAGTTCGGCGACCCGTCGCTCGCGATCGATCTTCAGGGGTCCAGCCTCAACGCTCGAGACCGACTCGGCGACCGCGACGGCCGGGGTGGCGGTGTGACGTCGCAGGACCGCCCGAATCCGAGCCAGAAGTTCGCGCGGGCTGAACGGCTTGGGGACGTAGTCGTCGGCGCCAAGCTCCAGGCCGACCACCCGGTCGACCTCATCTCCCTTGGCGGTGAGCATGATGACCGGCACGCCCGACTCCGCGCGGAGCTGCTTGCACACGGAGATCCCGTCGAGTCCGGGGAGCATCAAGTCGAGAAGCACGATGTCGTGCTCGCCGGCCAGGGCACGCTGGAGCCCAGCGGCTCCATCGCCCACAATCTCGACCTCCGCCTCCTGGTCGCGCAGGTACTCGGCGGTGACCTCGGCCAGGCGCTCATCGTCCTCGATCAGCAAGATTCGCACGTGAGAAGTGTGCCACCTCGGCGGCGCGGACACCGTAAAGGCGGGGTGAAGGGGCGATGAACGTCCAGTTGCTGCACGAACGACGGGTGCCCCGGCGGCGCCGCAGCTTGACACCCGTTTGGGGAGCGGATAGGCCCACATCACCGTGGGGTATCTCTGCAGCCAGTGTCACACCCGGCTTGAGGGCGGGGGCGAGTCCAAGGACGAGCCGCCGCACCGCTGTACGCAATGCGGGGCCGAGGCGGGTCTGGAAAAGGAGAAGGGCATGCCTCCGGCGATGCGCTACTTCGGCTTCGTCGTCGTGGGTGCGGCGGTCGCCGCCTTGAGCGGCGGGATCATCAGCCGCGTCGCGGGCTGACCGCACCGAACAAATGGCGCGCCAGGCAAGCCCGGACGAGCGCGCCGGTCGGTTCGTCAGGTGTTCTCGGCGGTGCGGGCTGTTGTGCTAACTTCGCGTTCAGGCCTTGTTCGTACGCTGTTCAAACTGCCAGACTCAGTTCTCGCTCGACGATCGCCAGGTCGGGTCCGATGGCGTTGCGGTCCGTTGTGCGGTGTGCCGCTACGTTTTCCGGGTTGAGCCACCGGACGGTAGCTCCGCGCAAGCCTGGCGGGTACAGACCGTCGACGGCGATCTCTTCGAAGCGGAAGACATTCCCACGATGAGAGTTTGGATTCGCGAGGGTCGACTTCATCCGGACGACACCATTTCGCGGACGGGCAAACACTGGATTCGCCTCGGGGACATGCCCGAGTTCTCGGACGCGTTCGCCGGGTTCCCAGATCTTCCGGCGGTGCTTGGAGCGCCAGAAGCTGCGCCGATTGAAACCGAAGAGCTGTCCTCGGTGGGGCCGCCCCCGTCCTACGCCGGGGATGACGTGCCCACGGCGATCTCGGACGTGGTGCAGCCGGTCTCACGAGACCACTCCGAACGGCTCGACATGTCGGGCCTCTTCCTGTCGGCCGACCTCGAGCCGGACGCCGGCGACCCCGATGACACCGTGGTCCGCGGGCGGGTCGAGGGGCCCAACGAGAGCCCCAACGAGGGTCCGAACGAGGACACGGTCTCCGTTTCCCCGGGGGTCGTGTCCCGGACCTCGCTGTACGAGGACTCCGCATCGATGGTTCTCGACGACTTGGTCGCGCCCGAGCCCGAGCCCGAGCCCGAGCCCGAGCCCGAGCCCGAGCCCGAACTTGAGCTGGAACTCGAGCCTGAGCCTGAGCCGGAGCCCGAGTTTGAAGCGCTACCGGTACCGGGCACGGCACGGCGAAAACCGAAGCACCAAACGACCAAGGTTCGGATCGTTGCCGGCCTCGAGAGCGCGGACCCCGAAGCCAGCGGGGTGTTGCGAATCCTCGACGAGGGCGAGGAGCCAGAGCTCGACGCCGTCCAGCCCTCCTCCAGGACCCGCGGTGAGTCCAGCGGGGAGACGAGGCGGCCCAAGACGTCGGGGTCCATGTTGGGCGCCGTGACGGCCCACGTGAAGAGTGAGCCGGTCAAAGCGCTGACCGGCCCGCAGCCGCCGATCGGCGGTGAGTCGCCCGCCGAACCGTCCTCGCCGGCCCCGAGCACAGCAGCATCTGCACCGGCCGAAGTCTCTCTCGAGACGGTGGTCGTGCCTGAGCCCGAGCCGCCGCGCCGGTCGTCGTGGCCGCTGTTCGCCGGTTTGGGGCTGCTGTGCGGAGCCGCCGTCGTGTTCGGGATCCCGCAGGTGCGCGAACGCGTCTTGGGCACGAGTGGCGCGACGGACTCGTCGGAAGCTGGCAAACGACCGGCAGCGATTGCCCAGGTCGATGCCGCCGTTCGTGACGGCAGCCTCAACCAACTCAACATCGCGATCGCGTCCGCGGGAAAGGCTGCCGCCGGGGATGGGCTTTCGCCGTCCGCACGCGCAGATGTGGCGCTCGCGGCCGCGGAGGCTCGCGCCGCGCAGGCCGTCGCGCTTCGGCTTCAGGCCGTTCACGGAGCCGAGGGGAGCGATGCTGCATCCCGAGCCGACGATGCTGCCGACGCCGCGGCCCAAGCCTTCGCCGGCGTCGACGTCGACCAAGCTGACCCGACGCGATTGGCTCGGACCCGCGCTCGGGTTCGGCTCGCCCAAGGAAGGCCAACCGATGAGGTGCTTCCGCATGTCCCCGCCGACGAGACCGAGTTGCGGGCGATGGTCTTGGGCGCTCCGCTGTGGGCGGACGCAGAGGCCCGGGTTCCATCCGGCCTGATCAGTGCGCTGAGCGGGCTGTCGAAACCGTCGGTACCGGCTCAGGTGTTGCTCGCGACGGCCTACGCCCGCAGCGGCGACCGCGTCGGCGCCGAACAGGTTCGTTCCGCCCTGCAAACCCGCGCGGCCGACGATCCGACCGTGCAGGCGCTCCTCGTCGCCCACGGAGTGCCCGCAGTCGTCGCCGAAACGCCAACCGATACCGCGGCCGGCGACACGCCGGGTGAACCGGATGTCGTCGACACCGGTGCGGACTCGAGTGACTCGGCCGACGCTCCGACCGATCCGGACGATCCGGACGAGACCATCATCATCAAAGATGGACCCAAGGCGGTGTCGGTCGACAAGCTGATCGAGCGCGGATGCGAGAAGGTCGAAGGCGGCGATGTCAGTGGCGGCCTCAAGCTGCTGCTGCGCGCGTTCGACCGGCGACCCAACGACATCGACGTGCTGGTCTGCTTGGGGACGGCCAACCGAAAGAAAGGCGTCTCGACGACCGCGCTTCGGTACTACGAGAAGGCCCTGGCTCGCTCCCCCAGGTTCATGCCCGCCCTTCTGGGCGCTGCGCGTGCGGCCACCAAGCTCGGCGAAAAGGACAAGGCACTGAAGCTCTACAAGCGTGTGCTCGCGGTCTCCCCGAGCCACGCCGAAGCGAAAAGCTTCGTCGCCAAGCAAAAGGCTGCCGGGGACAAACCTGTCCCGCCCTCGGAGCCCAAGCCCGAGCCCACGCCGTCCGGGGGCGGTGACACGTCTCCGTCCAAGAAGAAGCCCGAGCCTCCCTCGGGCGACCGCAAACCCGAGCCGCCCGCGCCCGCACCATGAGCAACGCCTCCGACGTCACCCATGAAGAGATCGTAGCGCTCCGCGCCCAACGCCAGGCCGACGGGGATTCTCTGCAAGGCGAAGAGCGAGAGCGGCAGCGGACCCTTCACTGGATGCGCTGCTGCAAGTGCGGCACCCAGATGGATGAGATCGTCTTCCGTGGCGTGCGCGTCGACAAGTGCCTGCGCTGCGGTGGGATCTATCTCGACGACGGTGAGCTGGAACAGCTGGTCGGCAAGCCGGGCTGGATCGAAGCGCTGCGCTCGTTCTTCGGCAGCTAGCGGCGGGCCAACGCGCCACCGGGGCGGCGGTGAGAGCAGCGCTACGCGTCGACGTCGGCCGCTGAGGTTTGCAGCAGGGCCGCGAGGCGTGGGGCATCGAGGTCGGTGAGGTCGGCTCCGAGGTCGACCTCGACCCCCGCATCCCAGTAGCGCGCCTTCGCGCCCGTGAAGGGTTGCAGTGCGTCGAGCTGGGCATCATCAACATCCTCGAGACGACGGATGTCTCCGACCGCGCGGTGGGTCAGTGCGAGCTCGTGGGCAGGGCGAGGGCCGCCGCTTCGGGAGCTCGGGGTCAGCTCCAAGACAGGCCGACCACGACCGATCACCCCGACCTGGAAGGAGACCTGCCACCCACCGCCGCGTCGCGGCCGCGCCCGGAGATCGAGCGCTGCACCACCGAGGTCACCCCGGACGGATACGGCTGTGCCCTCGAGCGTGACTGGGGCTGGTAGGTCGAGCAGGTCGGCGGCGTCGCGGAGAATGTCCTCGATGGGCACGTCGGATGCGGAGGCGTCGGCGCCCGATCCGGACGAGGAGCGAAGCAACGTGTGCACGACGAGCAGCAGCGCGGCGGAGGCCATGAGCGCGAGCTGCGGGTTCGAGACGCCGATGCCGGTGACTGCGAACAGCCCCAAGGCGAGCCCACGAAGCCGCTCATCCCAGGACAGCAGCCCTCCGTACACCACCGACAGAATGAAGAAGACCGCGACGCAGACCATCACCACCCGCCACGAGGCGACGAAGGTGGGGTAGGGCAGCGAGAACCCAAACAGCGATTGCGCGATACCACCGACGCCATCCTCGAGCTTTCCGAAGCCCAGCGGATGCACGTAGACCATGTAGAGCAACGCGGTGACAAACGCAGACAGGGCGATGACAACGAACCGCACCGGTCGGGGCATCTGGGGCCGGAACGCCCAGAACGCTACCGCCGAGGCGGCGACGACCGACGCCATGACGGCCGTGCGGGCCGCATCGGGGATCGGGGACCCGGTGAGACTTGCGGGGAGCCCGACCGCCACGCGGAGCAGCAGCGGCACCATGACGGCGATCGCCAGGATGCGCGCCATCGGCTGGCGATCGTCGTGTTGCGTCCATGTCCCGGCGAGCGCGACCGCGGGCGCGGTGAGGGCAAGCCCCATGGCGGTTTGCAATGCCGCGGTTGGGATCCGGATGCCGAGGCCCGGCTGCTCGAGCACGTGGATCGTGAACAGCCCGAGGCCACCGAGGATTGCTGGCGCACCTGCAAGCCAGCGCCGCGCGCCCAGTTCCTCATTGCGAGACCAAGCCCAGCCGAGCGACACACAGGCGGCCGCGCACAGGAACGTGATGAAGTGATGCAGGATGAACTCGCCGTGGTAGGCGAGGCCCAATCGTGTCGTCTTGGTGATCAGTCCGATCAGGAGCGAGAGCTCCAGAGTGAGAAAGGCGATCGATGCGACCAGGGGTCGCTTGCGGAGACCCCACAACACACCGGTGGCGACCGTCGTTCCGAGCGCGCCGATCAGATACAGGCGCGAGCCCTCGTCCGCCGCGCGCTGAATCGCTTCGAGCGGAGCGAGGCCCAGGAGCAGCGTCGCCAACACCTGGAACGCAGCGGCGACCAAGGCGAAGCCGACGAAGGTCGCAGCGGGAGCGAGTCGCGGGTGCGGCACAGGCTCCTGAGGATCTAGCATCGCGAACGACGGTGCGCGCATCGCTAGACCCGGTTTGCTGATAATTTCCGCGTTTCGGGATCGATGTCCTACATGTATGGACATGTGGAACAGGCGCGGGTTTTTGGGCGGTTTGGCTGCGGCGACAGTCTCGGGGACGGCATGGGCCGGCCCGCGCCCGGTCGTGCGCCGTGACTTCGTCCTGTGCCTCGATGCGGGGCACGGTGGGGACAACGACGGATGCCGCTCTCGGGATGGCGTCCTGGAGAAAAATGTCACATTGCAGACCGTGCTGGCCTTGCAGGCGGCGGTGCTCGAGCGACTGCCACATGTTCAGGTGGTCCTGACCCGAGACTCGGACAAGTCCTGCACGCTTGCGGACCGCGTCGCGTTCGCCAACGGCGCCAAAGCGGACGCCTTCCTCAGCATCCACACCAACGCCTCCGAGTCTCGCGCCCAACACGGCTTCGAGACCTATGTCCTCGATGCGCGGGCCAGTTCGCTCGAGGCCGCCCGTACGGCCCGTCGCGAGAACGACGAGGGCCTGGCGGAGCCCGGCACCGCCCGCGCCGGCGCGGAGGTCGACACGATGCTTCGGCAGCTCGAGATGGCGCAGCAGCGGGTCTCGGCTGGACGCCTCGCCAAGGCGATTCAAGGCCACCAGCAGCATGCGTTCCCCGATCGCCTCGACCGGGGCGTTCGTCAGGCGCCGTTCGATGTGCTGATGGGTGCCCGCATGCCCGCGGTGTTGTTCGAGTCGGGCTTCCTCGACCATGCCGAAGAAGGCGCGCTGCTCATGAGCGATGCCGGCATGACCCGCGTGGTCTCCAGCCTGACCGACGCCGTCGTCGACTTCTACCGGCTCCAGGCCCGCACGGGCTCGTAGGGCCGGGGCTCAGCCGCCCTTGTCGACGGTTGCGTCCAGGACCGTCAGCGTGTGGTCATCGACCAGCGTCTGGCCATCCGAGGTGGCGAGTTCGGCGTGCACGATCGCTTCTCGCCCCGCGAGCTCGGCCGGTGTGTACGTCTCGGGGATCACCAGCCACACCGAGACGAACTCGTAGTCCACGCCCTCCTCGTCGGAGAGCGAGAACGGCACGGGATAGTCGAGGTAGGCGGCGAAGTGCCCGGACGGATGCTTCGACGGTATGCCTTCGATGTCGGTCCAGACCGACAACACCGGGATGTCGGGGTGGTCGAAGTCGAACGGGTCCGGGGGGATCGGAAAGCCGCTGCCTCGTAGAGGGAGCGAAAACATCATGAAGCCCTGGGGTCCCAGGGTCAGCGGAAGCTCTTCGTCGAACGCGAAGAACTCGTCGAGTCCGTAGCCGATCTCGATCCAGCCGTCGCTTGGACCCGGGCCGCTCTCAGAGCCACCCTCGGTGCCGGTGGGATCGGTGCCGGTGGGATCGGTGGTGGGATCGGTGGTCGGGTCGGTGCTCGGATCCGAGGGGTCGCTGTCGGTCGGGGTCGTCGTCGCCGAGGCTGAGCCGGTGGTGGTCGGGGTCGGGGTCGTGGCGGTGCCTGCGGAGGTGGTTGCCCCCCCGCCGGTCGACCCATCCTCGCCGGTTTCGGTCGACTCGGCAGCCTCCGAATCCCCGGTCGACGGGGAGCTGTCGCATCCAGCAGGGAGCGCGAGCCCCACCGCCACGGCCAACCATCGAAAGCCCCGAACCCTCCAAACCATGCATGGAGCATGGGGGCGGTGACGCTCGGACGCAAATCGGGGCTGCTAGACTCGCGCAGGATGCGGGGACTCTTCGTTTTGGCGTCGGTTGCTGGCCTTGGCGCCGCCGGGTGTGCTCGGCTGAACCCCGAGTTCGGTCTGGGCGAAGACGCCACAGGCGGTGCGCAGACCGCCAGCGGGCCGACGATCGGGACGTCCGGGACGCAAGGGGACGAGGACCCCGCCGGTGCCTCCACACGCGTGTCGGACTCGGCGGTGGATGGCAACGACCTCGGCCCCGGGCCGCACGTTTGCGGGGATGGCGAACTCGATCCCGGAGAGGCTTGCGACGATGGAAACGTCGACTGGGGCGATGGCTGCGATGAAGTTTGTCAGGTCGAGCCCGACCTCGTCTGGGTGCACGAGTGGGACTTTGAAGAGGGCGTCGCCGAGCGGTTCAACGACATCGTGCTGGTCGGGGACTTCGTCGTGGTCGCCGGCCGCGGGGAGGACCGGGAGTCTGGGGACCACCAGGTTCGTCTCGTGTCTTTGGACTCCGAAGACGGAGACGTGCTGCACGACACAACGGTCGCCGGAGGCGCGGGGACTGGAGGCGAGGCCCGGGGCGTGGCAGCACGTGGGGGCGAGGTCTACTACGCGGGGCGATCAAACGAGCCGGGTGTCGAGGCTGTCCTGGGCACGATCGCGCTCGGCAACGACGGGACCTTCGGACCCTCGAGTGAACTCCAGATCGACGGGATCGGGGCCACACGGGCCAAGGGGATCGCCTTTCGCGGCCGCGACGTTCTGGTGACGAACGGTTTGTTCAACAACGGAGGCCTCGGGCTCACCACGTGCACGACGGTGCGGGGGTGCACGGGTTGGTTGGGCAATGAGGACGGCAGCCAACTCGACGCCGTGGTCGTCGGGGACGCGGAGGTGTTTGTCGCCGGCCTTCGTGACGGGTCGCCGCGGATCTTCGAGGTCGTCGACACCTCGGTGGAGGCTGGATTGGTGCCGCTGTTCGCTGAGGCCCGGCTCGGCCGATTTCAGGCGCTCGCGATCCGCGGGGACATGCTCTACGCGGCCGGTTCCGTCATGACCGACGGTGACGAAGACGCGTGGATCGTCGCGTACTCCCTTTCCACGTCGGCCCTCGAATGGGAAGAACAGATCGACGAAGGGTCGGTGACCGACGACGAGTTCGAAGACATCGCCGTCACCGAGGACGGCAGCGTTGTGGTGGTGGGGATGCTGGGGACGCCGCCGGTCCCGGTCGTGTTCGAGTACGGGCCGCAGGGGCAGCCGCGCTGGGGGCTTTCGATCGAGCCGGAGATGGGTGTCGACTCCGGTCACGCTCGGGGCGTGGCCGTGCGGGGAGACGAGATCTACGTCGCCGGTGAGTGGCGAGAGACCTACAGTCCCGGAGATGGGGCGGACGGTACCGGCGTGGGTTTCGTCGCTAGAATCCGACGCTGAACCGAGACCCCAGGACACCCACAAAAACAAAGCCCCGCGATGGTGAGACCATCGAGGGGCATTGGGGCGGGCGACGGGTCTTGAACCCGCGACCTCTGGTACCACAAACCAGCGCTCTAACCAGCTGAGCTACGCCCGCCGCGAGGGAGCGGGTTTGTAGCACGAGGGTCCGGGAAAGCCAACCCGATTTCAGGCGGAAACGTCGCGCAGGACCCGCAACGTCGCGGCAGGCGTGGAGGTTTGGCCGCGGTCGTGGCAGCGTCGGGCCGTGCCCTCGCAGCCATCCAAGTCGCTGGAGACGTTCCCGAATCCGAAGCCGGAGCGGGATTTCGAGATTCGGTTCAACTGCCCGGAGTTCACCTGCGTGTGCCCCAAGACGGGGCAGCCAGACTTCGCGACGATCCGAATCAACTACGTGCCCGATCAGACGTGTGTCGAGCTCAAGAGCTTGAAGCTCTACCTGTGGTCGTACCGGGACGAAGGGGCATTTCATGAGGCGGTCACGAACCGAATCCTCGACGATCTCGTCGCCGCGACGGCGCCGCGCAAGATGACGGTCGAGGGCGACTTCTGGGTTCGCGGTGGCATCGGGACCGTCATCGTCGCCAGCTACACGCAAGGCGACGCATGAGTGAGGGGGCGCTGCGAGGATCGGCCACGGCGGCGGGGACCCGGCGAGGCGCGGACAGCTTTGGGGCGGGCGCCCGGG
>CAJXVA010000258.1 GCA_913061055.1 uncultured Pseudomonadota bacterium | reverse complement strand
GCACATCAGCAACCCCAAAGACCCCCGACTCCCGCCCCTGCTCGATAGCCTGCGCGACCGCGTGGAGCTGCGCGACACCACCGCACGGAGCAAGGCCGAGTCTCGGCGTTTCACCGCGCTGTTCGACTCGCCAATACGAACCGACGCAATGATCCTCCTCGCGCTCGTTCGAACCGCCCCCGATGATCCGCTCATCGAGCCCCTGGCCCGCGGTCTAACCAAGGCGCGAAACAGCGGCCAGCTTCGCAACACCCAGGAGAACGCCTATGCATTGCTCGCGATGGCGGGCTACGCGGAACTCCGAGAGTCCACCCCGCCCGACATGGATGTGCGGGCGTGGGTTGGTTCGGACATGGTCGTGGACGCCGGCTTCGAGGGGCGCGACCTGTCCCTCGTCCACGAGACCGCGCCGATCAAGGGCGAGAACCCGCTCGTCACCCTGGAACGAACCGGCCAAGGCCGGCTGTACTACCGCGTCGGCATGCAGTGGGCGCCCACCCCGGACACCATCGAGCCCCAGGCGCGTGGAATCGCCATCGAGCGAACGCTCTTCGACACCCGAGGCGCCCTCGACGACCGGTCCCTCGTCGCGGGCGAAGGCGGCACGCTCGAGGTCGTGATCACCGCCGATGCGCGACAACGCTACGTCGCGATCGATGTACCCCTGCCGGCCGGCATCGAGGCTGTCGATCGATCGCTTGGACGCGGCGGCGCGTCAAAAACGGTTGGCACTTCCACCGGCGGGCACGGCCTCCCCTACTCCCACCACGAGCTCCGGGGCGACCGGGTGCTGGTCTTCGTGGACCGGCTCCCCGCCGGGACGTATCGCTACCGAGTCCCGGTGCGCGCGACCCACGAAGGGCACTACTCCATGCCGCCCGCCACCGCCGTTGCGATGTACTCGCCGGAGGTGTCCGGAAACACGGGCGCTCGCCAGGTTCGAGTGGTTTCCCCCTAGCGCGCCCTCCTCCGGTACCCTCCGGGGAAATGAGCTTCGAGCACGAGAAACAGTCGGCGCTTCGCATTCTCGAGGGCATCGAACTTGGAACGATGGACTCCGTCGAAACGTACAGCCACCTGCGCGACGCGGACGACACGCTCATCTACTTCATGTTCAAGTGGCTCCGAAAACGGTACCGCGAACACGAGGCGGCCGAGGGGGTCCTGGGCCGTCTCGCCGACGTGTGCAACGAGTACCGCGAGCTCACGCGCCGGGCGAAGGGTGGCGAGGAAGACCCGGTCGTGGGCTGGTTCGAGGGCAGCTACAAGTACAAGGACCTCACCGCTGCTGAGTTCATCGACCTCGTCGTCGAAAAGCTCGAGGGCTGATCGAAGCCGCGGCGTCCGCCATGCCCAGCGCCACAGATCGAACGTTCGACGACATCGTGATCGGAGCCGGGATGGCAGGCCTCACGGTCGGCGCCCTGCTGGCCAATGCTGGGCGACGGGTCCTGCTGCTCGAGGCCCACGACACGCCCGGCGGCTACGCGCACACGTTCGTGAAGGGGCGCTACAAGTTCTGCGCCCAGGTGCACTACATCTTTGGGTGCAGCCCCGGCCAACCGGTCTACGAGGTCTACAAACGACTGGGGCTCACCGACCGCGTGAAGTTCAACCGACTCGACCCGGAAGGATTCGATCACGTCATCGTCGGCGGCGAGCGCGTCGCCATTCCCAACGGGATGGCCAAGTACCGCGACCAGCTCATCCATCGATTCCCAGACGCCGCCCGTCCGCTGCGGCGGTTCTTCTCGGTGATGATCGGGATGTCCGACGAGATCGATGCGCTCCCGGATGACCTGCGTCTGCGAGATGCGCTGACGGCCCCGTTTCGGTTTCCGCGGTCGATTCGCTACCGCACCTGGACCCTGCAAGACCTCTACGACCACGTCGGCATGCCGCAACTGTTGCAGGCGATTCTGGCTGGCCAGAGCGGCGACTACTTGCTCCCGCCCAACGAAGTCTCGCTGGGACTGCATGTTGCGTTGGTCGCCAACTACGACCGCGGTGCGTTCTATCCCCAGCAGCACTACTCTCACATGGTCGAATCCCTGGCCGACCACATCCGCCACGCACCCGGATGCGAGCTCCTTCTCGAGACGGAGGTGGCGAGCATTCAGGCCGAGGGCGGTCGCGTTCGCGGCGTCACCACGAAGGACGGAACGGTCTACAAAGCGCAACGCTGTGTATCCAACGCGGACCCACGCGTCACCCTGCGGATGATCGATGCGCCCGTGGAGCCCAAGTTCCGCGAGCGCGTCGTCTACCCGTACTCGACCAGCACGGTCACCCTGTACCTCGGCATCAAGGGCATCGACCTTCGCGAGCACGGGTTTGGCGATTTCAACGTCTGGCACTACCCCCACGACGACATCAACGAGATCTACCGCCGTCAGGTCGAGCAGCACGACCTCAGCGACCCGTGGTTGTTCCTCTCCACGCCGACCCTTCACAGCGACGCGCCCGGCCTCGCGCCCGACGGAGAACAGATCCTCGAGGTGGCGACCAGCTGCAACTACGAGCACTTCGCCAGCCTCAAGCGTCGTGGCCACAAGATCTACTCCAAGGAGAAGACCCGCGTCCGCGACCGCATCCTCGACATCCTCGAGGCGCGATACATCCCCGGGCTCCGTAGCCACCTCGCCATGAAGCTCGCGGGAACCCCGTTGACCAACGAGCGGTTCTGCCGAGCTCCGCGCGGCAACGCCTACGGCTCCAACCTCTCCGCCGATGCCATCTGGCCGCGGGTCCCCCACGAGACCCCGTTCGACAACCTCTTCATGGTCAACGCCAGCGCCGGCTACCCCAGCGTCGGCGGCACGATGAGCGCGGGCTTGCGGCTCGCCGACCGGCTCCTCGCGTCCTGACGAAGCCACGGGTACTCTGCGGGCCATGGCTCGCGTTGCAGTCACGGGAAGCACAGGGCACTTGGGGCCCTGCCTGATCCGACAACTCCTCGCCGACGGGCACGAGGTGCGGGCGCTCATTCGTAGCGAAAAAGCCCCCGCAGCACTCGAAGGCTTGGACATCGAGGTGATGCGCGGCGACATCTGTCAGCCCAGCACGCTTCGGCCACTGGTCGAGGGTGTCGACCGCGTCTATCACCTCGCCGCGCTGATCTCGATCGTGGGGCCGATGGACGGCAAGGTCCGAGCCGTCAACGTGCATGGCGCTCGCAACGTGGGTGAAGCCGCACTCGCTGCGGGCGTCAAGCGCATGGTTCATGTCAGCTCCGTACACGCCTTCGAGCTCGGCGTCGGCCAGAGCGGAAGACCTCGAACCATCGACGAGACGCACGAGCGCTCCCGCGAAGAGACGTGCCCCGCCTACGACGCCAGCAAGGCCGCAGGCGAGGTGGAGATCCGCAAGCTCGTCGCCAAGGGACTCGATGCCGTCATCGTTCATCCCTCGGGCGTCATCGGTCCGTTCGATTTCAGCCCGTCCCGCATGGGCAAAGTCTTGCTGTCGCTCGGCAACGGCCGCATGCCCGCCCTCCTTGGCGGAGGGTTCGACTGGGTCGACGTCCGTGACGTCGGTCAGGGAATTCGCGCTGCCGCAGAGAAGGGCCGCACAGGAGAGAGCTACATCCTCTCGGGCAACTTCGCGTCGATCCCCGACCTCGCGCACGTGGCCTCGAACGTCACCGGGCGCGGCGCTCCCAAGCTCACCATGCCTCTCGCCCTGGCCAACTTCTTCGCCCCGGCAGCCGAAGCCACCGCCAAGCTCATGCGGATGGAGCCGCTGTACACCGAAGAGTCGCTGATGGCTCTTCGCAGCGACGTTCGCTTCGAGCGGAGCAAGGCCGGAGTCGAGCTCGACTATCACCCGCGTCCCTTGCTGCACACGCTGCGCGACGTCTACGCATGGTTCGCCGCGCACGGCAGCCTGAAGAGCCCCGCGGCCGAGCTTCACCCCGAGCGCTACGGCGCCGTCCTTGCCGCGTGATGCACGACGCCGAATTCCATCTGTGGATGACGTGGCTCGAGATCGCTCTGGCCGTGGTGACCTGCGTCGCGCTGCTGGTGATCAACGCGCCCTATGGCCGGCACGTTCGGCGCGGATGGGGTCCACAGATCCCCTCGCGCATCGGCTGGATCGTCATGGAGTTCCCGGCCGTCGGAGTTTTTGTGTGGTTCTACGCGCAGGGCGAGCTCCGCTGGGACCTCGTCCCACTGGCTCTGCTCTCACTGTGGCAGGTGCACTACATCCACCGCACGTTCATCTTCCCCTTCCGGTTGCGGACCAAGGGCAAGTCCATGCCCGCGCTGATCGCCGCGATGGCGGTGGGCTTCAACATCCTCAACGCCTACGTCAACGCGACCTGGCTCAGCCACTTCGCAGGCTACGACGTCAGCTGGCTGTGGGACCCACGGTTCATCATCGGGGTCTCGATCTTCGCCGCGGGGTTCTGGATCAACATCACGTCCGACCAGATCCTGATCAACCTCCGCAAGCCCGGCGAGACCGGCTACAAGATCCCCAAGGGCGGTCTGTTTCGCGTCGTCAGCTGCCCCAACTATCTGGGCGAGATCATCGAGTGGACCGGCTTCGCGATCGCCACCTGGGCTCTGCCGGGGCTCGCGTTTGCCCTGTACACCGCGGCCAACGTCGGCCCTCGGGCGCTGGCGAACCACCGCTGGTACCGCGAGCGCTTCGAGAACTACCCCGCCGAGCGCAAAGCTCTGATCCCGTTCGTGCTCTGAGACTGAGCCGGTTTGCCCGACCCGGGCAAACCGGTTGCGCAGGTCGGGTAAACTTTCCCAACGGCGTGTTGGGAAAGCTCCCGCAGTCACACGATCGGAGAGCTGGCACGCTCGTTGCTTTGTAGAGCGGTGCAATGGCCGGGTGTGTCTCGTCGATCGAGAACTCAACCCCATGACACTCAGCGGACTCGTTCGCCCCTGCGCGAGCGTCGGTGCAAACCGCAAACGGTCGGCGGGGCACCCCGGTCATTCACCTTGATGCGGTGCTTCGCGCTCAGGCGAACATCACCATGTTGAGGGCGACAAACCCAAGGATGACCAACGACTCGATGAGGGCAAGCCCGAGGATCATCGGCGTGAAGACCTTCTCCGCGGCCGCCGGATTGCGACAGATCCCGTCGTAGGCCGCGGCCGCCGCTCGGCCCTGTGCAAGCGTACCGCCAAGGATGGCGACACCCAACGCGAGCAGGGCTGCCATCACGACGGAGGCGTCGGGTCCCCCCTCCCCGGCCGCGTGGGCTGTGGCGGGGGCGAGGGTTGCGATGATTCCGAAGAGAACCGCGGCGGTGCGTCCCTGTTTCATGGCACCGCGGGGGTACCTCATCCGTGCCGTAGCGCAATGGCTGACGCAAACCGTGCGTGGATCAGAACGGGCCGACCTCGCCGCAGTATTCACAGCCGCACGCGGTCCCGCAGTCCACGGACCCGTCGGGAACGACCGTCGCTGCGTCGCTGCACTTGAGGCCGCAGTCGTCGAATCCGCAGCTCACCGCAGCTCCCGCACAGATGTCCGGGGACCCTTCGTTGCAGTTGAGGAAACACTGGCCGTAGGACCCCGTGCAATCCAGGTCCACCCCAGCACACGACGCGGCCCCCGAGCAGATGACCTCGACGCGATAGAAGGTGTCCGCCGAAACCTGGAGATCGGTACACGTCTCCGGACCGTTGCAGAACACGGCGCAGTCCCGTCCTGCGGGACACTGCAGGCTCAACGCCGCACAGTCATCGCCGGGGTTGCAGTCGATACGGCAGGAGCCCTCCACGCCGTCGCACGACGAGCATCCTTCGGGGCATTCGCCGCCCAGGTTGAACAGCGGATCTGCGTCGCAGACGAACGCTCCGCATCCTTCGACTTCGACGTTGTCGCAGGTCGCATTGCAGCCGACCGACGCGCCGGCAGCGGCGCCGAACTGGAGGTCGGAGCACCCGATCCCGTCGAGCGGGCCGTCGCAGATCTCGCCCGGGTCGAGCACACCGTTGCCGCAGAACTCGCACTGACTCGTATCGAAGGTGCAGTCCTCGGCGCATCCCAGCAGACCGCCGGAGTGTCCAAGCGACCGGCAAGTCTCAGGGACCTGCCCCAGCTCGCATGCCTCTGTGTCGTCCAAGATTCCATCGCCGCAGACCGGCCCAAGCCCGCTCGTGGTCGACTCTGCGTCCGACCCGCGCGACGACGCCGAGGTGCTCCCCTCGTCGGACGAGGGCCCGGAGGAGGAAGACTCCGCGCTCCCACCCGGGGTATCCGTCGTCGCCTGCGGTGGCACTTGGCCGGTCTCGCCGGACGACTCGATGGGCACGCATCGGCTCGCCAAGCCGACCGGAGCCGCTCCCCCGTAGCGTTGCCCCGACGGGCACGCATCGTCCCCAAAACTACAGAACCCCGAGGGCTCACACACGCCTCCGCCGCAATCGACGTCCTCCAGGCACGAGAACGCGCCGCCACCCCCGCAGCCAACGCTCAGCGCGAGCAAGAACCCGTAGATACCCAAGAATCTCGCGCGCATCTCGGATGGGTACCCCCAGCCCCGTTTCGATTACACGGAAGTTTGGCGGTCACCCGGTGGGCCGCAGCCCATACCGTCGCAACCGCGTCCCGAAGTCCTCGAGGTCCGAGTCCTCGTCCGCTCCGTGTCCGATCACCACCTCGATCAACGCCCGCGCTTCGTCGAACGCCAGGTAGACCGTCGCGCCCTCGGGCGACTCCCACACCGAGGTGCTCGCGGTGGGGTTGATGTAGTGCCATCCAGCGAGCACCTCCCACGCGAGCTCCTCCACGTCATCGGCACGAGTGAACCCGTCCCATCCGCCTTCGGGTTCCCAAGCCTCGGATCGCGTCGCCATCGCGGCGCGAGTGTAGCCGGAACTCGGGAAGTTAATCCGAGGAGGAGACCTCCGTCGAGCCAAAGCACGAGCACGCGTTTGCCGAGGACGGTACGGCCCACAGCGCCCCCGCGACCACCATTCCGAACATCAGCCTTCTCATCTTCAAATCCAACAAGAGACAGTCTGCAACAGCGAGCGGCGAGGGTCGGCCGGGCTCGAGCTCGCGCGACCCGGGCCGGGGAGCCGGGCACGCACGCCCCGCGTGAGCCCATTGCGCGGGAACGCGCTGCTATCCCGGACCCACGGACTCGCACGATCCGACCGTGTTAGACTGCATTGGTGGAGCCACCGCTCGGACTGGCTGTCGTTGGTGTCGCGATCCACAGTGCTGTCGGCCGGACGGCACCGTCCGCCGCCGCCGCTGTTCGAGCCGGGATCACCAGGCTCAGCGAACACGACTACCTGGTGGACAACGCCGGAGACCCGTTTAGGCTCGCATTCGACTCGGAACTCGATGCCCCGCTGCAGCGTGGCCAGCGGATCGCCAGACTTGCGGCTTCTGCGATCGAGCAGCTCGTCCCACAGCTCGAGCAGCGAAAGCTTCCGGGCAGCATCCCCACGTTCTTGTGCTTGCCCGAGCCAACCGAGACGTTCCCCGCGGCGGACGCGACGCGCATCTCGGCAACGATCACGAACACGTTCGCCAGCCGGGTGGAACTCACCTGCAGGAACCTCTCGCAAGGCAATGCCGCCGGCGCAGTGGCGCTCCAATCCGCCCACGCGCTGCTGTCGAGCGGTAGCTGCGACGCGTGCCTGGTGGTGGGCGCCGACTCGTTCATCGACCCAGACGTCCTCGAGCCCCTCGATGAGCTGGGCCGGGTGATGTCGTTGTCCAACCGCTGGGGGTTCCCGCCGGGCGAGGGTGCCGCAGCTCTGCTTCTGGTCAGCAAAGCCAAGGTCCGATCTCTCAACATGCCTGCGCTCGCCGAAGTTCACGGCGTCGGCGTTGCGCGTGAGCTGCACGGCCGCGAAGGAGATGGCGTGTGTGTTGGCGAAGCGCTCGCCGACGCATTCCGACAGTCCGTGCGGAACCTGGGTCAACCGGTTGCCTCACAGTACTGCGACATCGATGGGGACCGCTATCGAGAGCACGAGTACTCGTACGCGATCAACCGCGTCCATCACGACATGTTCGTCAACGCCACGGACTACGTCGCTCCCGCAGACAGTTGGGGCGCAGTCGGTGCGGCTTCGCTGGTCATGCTCTCCGCGCTCGCCATCGCCCGGCAGCAACGAGATGCCAACGCCGGCCCCACATCCATGGCATGGGCCGGCTCCGAGGCTGGGCTGCGCGGAAGCGTGGTGTATCGTAAAGCTGGCAAGCGATGAAAGTTGGCGTCAACCCACCACGCACCCCGTGCACAGAAGGCAGCAGTGGCATGAAAATCGCCGCGCTCCCCAACGTCTGCAAGATGCCTGGACCTCCGGCGCCTTTCGTCCCGGTGCCGTTGCCGAACATCGGGAAGTCGTCCGATTCGCCCAAGGGCTACTCGAAGAAGGTCAAGATGCACGGCAAGAAAGTGGGCATCAAGGGTGCCACGTTCAAGAGCCTGGGCGACGCCGCCAGCAAGGGCACCGGTGGTGGCCTCATCTCCGCCAGCACTCACGACGTCTGCGAGTTCGTCGGCCCCGGTTCCATGAACGTCAAGATCGAGGGCAAGGCTGTGCAGCTGTTGGGCGACGTGATGACGAACAACAAGAAGAACTCGATGTAGCCCTCGGCCGAGACCGAACTACAGAATCTGAACGGACCGGACCGGTGCGACCGACTGGTGCACCGCCTGCACCACGTTCGCGAGAGCGTCCCAGGCACCTTCGAGGGCTCCGGTGTCTTCGATGAAGACGGTCGCCTCGTTGCCGTCGAGTTCCCAACCTTCGACGCCCTCGGGAAGGAGAAAGCCGAGCTCCGAACTCACGTCGGGATCGCGGTACGTCTGCACTGCGCCGGCGTCGAGCCAGACCTGCAGCGCTTCGACAGCCTGTTCGAGGTTGTCCGCCCCCTCGTCAAACGTCACGACCGCCTCCACGTGCGGACCGGTCCGGTCATCGTCGAGGGAATAGGTCAGGCGCGGCCACAGGGGAGGCAGCTCATCTCGAGCGATCTGTTGTGCTGGCTCCTGACTCCCGGTGCCTTGCAAATAGGCCCGGCTCACGCCAGTGCGCAACGCGAACTCAATGGTGTTGAACAGCCCGGCTGCGCTGCGCGGGTCGATGGCGAGACTCTTGAAGTCCCAGGTGAACCGGGACGCCGTCCCCGCGGCCAACGCAGGACCGGCAAGCTCCGCTCGCACCGACGTCGGCGCGAGAACATCGCCTCCCCACCCTCCGCATTGGCCAAGCTCCGACCAAGCGTAGAGCCCGTACTCGAGGACCGCGCGGGCATCGGCTTCAACCGGCGCCGTGACATCGAGAGTCAGACGGCCCGGAGCCCCGGAGGTCACGTCGCCAACGACGATCGCGGTGAATGGCCAGCCTGCGATGTTCACTCGTCAAGCCTCTCGAGCCATGCCTGTTCTTTGTCGTAGTCGACCGCGTAGCCGTTGGCTGGATCGACCGTAAACCCCTTGAGCGTCCACGCCTCGGTCCGAATCGGGCGCAACGCCGCGTTGACCGAGCGCAGCTGCTCGAGCTCGGGGCCAGGCCGGTTCGTGTCGCAAGGATCGGGCTGGGCGCCAGCCTGAAGAAAGACACCGTCGCCGAGGTCCTCTCGAACAACGCCCTCCGCCAAGTTTGCGAACGGATCTTGGCCGAGGAGTTCGAGTGCGTCCGGACCGACGTAGTTGAGCCACGCGACGGTGTCCATCGTCTTGGGCTCGATCTCGCCAGAGAGGACACACTGACGGTTGAACATCCGTACGCCGTGGAATCGCATACCCGTGCGGAGCATCAAGGGATTGGCCGGCTGTGACGTGTGGTTGAACCACGCGAGCTCATACCCCAAGCCGGCGGTCGCATGCGAGAACCCGAACCGGGCGCACCAGTCCTTGAACAACGCGAGGAGGACGGCGGGCTCCGTCTCCAGGGGCATCGACACCATGATGTACGAGCGCACCGTCGCCGTGATCAGCATCTCGAACGAGTGCCCGTCACAGGCATCAATCGCGCCCGCAGTGGTTGAGTTCTTGAAGTAGTAGTACTGCGCGAGCGTCTTCAACTTCTCCGGCGAGAACACGTCGTGAACCTTCCGCACCGCCTTCGGCGTGAGCTTCATGATCCGCTTGGTCTCGTCGTGGCTGTAGTACAGCGGCGTCTTGGGGGGAAACTGCGCCCGCCACTCGTCAAAGCACGGGATCGCGGCGTCCTCGAGCCCCGCGTTGGCGAAGAAGTATGCCACCAGGGCTGGGCGTCCAACACAGATGCTCTGCTCCGCGCCGTCAGACATCGCGGAGTGTTCATTCCAGGTCTTTACCATAGGCATTGAATCGTGATGCTTTGGCCGCCGCCGGAGGCTTTTCCCAGCGCGTTGTGAGCCGCGAGCTGCTTCGTGCTTTGGGTGGGCGGCGTGTAGTTCTTCACCGTGGAGGCCTTCTTGCTTCGGTTCTCCGGAGGGCAAGCGAACTTGAAGTCGACGAACGTCTGCTCACCATTGGGGCCGATGACGGACGCGTCGGGAAAGACCATGCCGCCGACGGCTTTGCCGATCGCCTTGCCGACAGCTTTGCCTCCACCGGCGGCCATCCCCGCGGCGATCGCAGTGCTAATCGCTGCGCCTCGGTTGACTCCCAGCGGCGTCAGTGGGCTGGCCGGAGTGGCGGAGGTCTTGGTAGCCGGATTGTACGTCGGGCGCTTGAACGCCTCCTCACCCCGGATCGGCGGATCGCCATCGGGGTTCTTGCCACCGGTGTTCTTGCGGTGCTCCTGAATCTTCTCTTCGCAGCACGCATGCTTGTCCTGCCCAAGCTTCTGACAGGTCCGCCGCTTCTTCTTGTTCTTGATCGTCTTGGCGTTCTTGGCGTTCTCCTCGTCGTTGCACTCGTTCGCGATCTCGTCGAGTTTCACGGTGCCAGCATTGGGCACGCTCGGTGCCTGCGCGAGGATCGTCATTCGGAAGCTTGGGCCGCATCATACCGCAAGCGCGGGGGTGTACTCTTCGGTCTGACGCTCATGTGGGAGATTCGGAACAACACCCCGTTTCAAGCCCAGTGGTCGGCGGCGGTCGACAAGGACGGGCGCCGCCGCTTCGTGGTCGTGGTCAAAGGGACCTTCGATCTCCTGCCGGACGGGACGACCGCGCTGTCCGAGGACCCACTCGAGATCACGCCGGCCCCGGAGTACAACGGAGAGCCCGGCACCTCGAGTCTGCGCGTCGATGCAGACCTCGTGCCGCCGAAGCCAGGGACCGATCTTCACGTGATCGGATCGGCCATTGCCCCGCAGGGCAAGCCGATCACCAGCATGACGGTCTCCTTGAAGTCTCCGGCAGGCGTCAAGTCGGTGCAGGTTCACGGCGACCGTCGCTGGACTCGCAGCATGGTGGGCACGGTCGAGCTTGGCTTCGCGACACCGTTCATCGAGATGCCCATCGTGTATGAGCGAGCGCAAGGCGGGTACGACCAAGCCGATGGCGACCCCACGGCGCACCGGCTCGACCCGTTCAACCCGGTCGGTACGGGCTTCTTCACGGCCGAGGCTCACAAGGTTGGAGAACTCGCGCCGAACATCGAGTGGCTCCAGAGTTCTCAGCCCGGACCCGCAGGGTTTGGTCCCCTGTGTGTCGACTGGAAGCCGCGGGCGGACTACCAGGGGACCTACGACGCGAAGTGGGTCGAGTCTCGCCGTCCTCTGCTTCCGGAGGACTACAACCCGCTTCACCGAATGTCGGCGCCCGCGGATCAACAGTTCCATCCGCATCTGCGCGGCGGCGAGACGATCGCCATCAGCGGAATGCACGCAGACGGCGTTGTCCGCTTCACCATCCCGAAGCACTACTTCGCCTTCTCGACGCACATCGGGAAGAAGGCGCACGAACATCGCGCGAAGATCTCGACCGTAGCCGTCTTCCCCAACGAGCGACGCGCCACCGTCACCTGGACGACATCGCTGTCCTGTCATCGGGAGTTCGACGACATCGACTACACCAGGATCCGCGAGCTTCAATACCTCGAGCCGGGCTGAACGCGAGTCTCACGGGTCGGGCTGCGGAGGCGCGCTGAGCCGCTCGAGGCGGCGCCGTGCGAATGACTCCGCCTCCTTCAGGCCGGCCTCGGCGTACGCGTCGGCCAGCGCCCGGTAGCGCTCGCTCGGGTCGAAGTCCACCAGCAGGTGCAGCTTCCGCAGACACACTGGGCACAGCGCGAGTGGGGCCCGGTCGAGCTCTTCACTGTGGTTGGCGCCGTTCATGATGCAGGCGTGGTGCACACAGTGCCCGATGCCGAACATGTGCCCGCCCTCGTGCGCGAGGATCTTGAACGCGCGCTCGCGCTGCAGCACCGGGTTGGGTTTCGCGGTCGAGTCGTAGAACTGGGGGTCGTAGCGGGCGAGGCTGAACACGCCGGTGCGCTCGCTGGTGGACGCGAGCCCGAAGACATAGTTGTAGTCCTCGCTGGGATACAGGTCCTCCGACGTGAGACCGATCATCGCGTAGGCATCCCGCGGAAGATGAGACTGCAGATAGGTTTGAAGATCCGTGGCGAGGAGTTGGTCCCCCGTATCGCGAGCCCGCCGGGTCAGCTGGACCTCGGACATGTCGGCCGGGTCGAGCACCACGACGGGGATCGTGAAGAAGTCGTGGGCGAACGCCTCGAGCCGGGCCGGGTCGGGAACCGGCCCCAACGGCAGGATGTAGAACTTGTCGCGCTGATCGTCTCCGGGTCGATTGGGACCACTGACCCAGAAGTTGCCCACGCTCTGTGGGGGCTCGGTGTGCCAGTTGAGCCAATCGTCCGGCCCGGGTTCGGGCAGCGGCGCAAAGTCTTCAGGGTGAGCCTCGAACGCTCGGCGCACCGCAGGCGGAAGCTCGGACAGATCGCCCAGCGCCACGGAGGGCGTATCCGAGGGCATGCGGACGCTCCTGTCGGCAGGCGCGGGCTCCTCTTGCGCCGGGTCGGCACCACATCCGAGCACGGCGAGCAGTGCGACCGGGCCGGACCAACGTCTCACCCAAGCTCTGACACAACCGGGGCCCGAAGGTTCCACATTCGCTCTGCGGACAACGGACTCCGCGTTGAATGAGCCCCTGTGCCTCGACGTTTGCCAGTCATCGCGCTGGCCGGCCTCGGCACGCCCGAACCTCAGTCTGCATCTCGCCAAGCGAGCGATCGGATCGCCCGGTTGAACAACAGCTCTTGGGCGGCGCCCGTGTCGAGATCGACGAGCTCGATCCCGGTGGCGCTCGCGGTCGACAGCCACCGGCCGTCGGCAGAGGGCGCGGCG
>CAJXVA010000257.1 GCA_913061055.1 uncultured Pseudomonadota bacterium | reverse complement strand
GAGGTCTCGTGGGCTCGGAGATGTGTATAAGAGACAGCTGCACTCGAGCCCGAACCTCCGTCTCGGAGGGGCAACCCGCAGGCGCCGTCCAACGTACGCTCACGCCCTCCTCGGCTCCCACATCGGGCGGCGCCAGGCCGAGGACGGTTCCGAACAGCAGCGCCGGTATGGAGGACGCCGCCACCGGTCACAGCATGCGCGCGAGCTGGCTGCCGCCGCCCTGAATGGTCGTGCGCTGCATGTACAGCGCGAGGCCGGTGACACCGCCCAGCTCCGCCCCACCGCCGGCACGCCCCGGCCCACCGTGCACAACCACCGGGAAGACACATCCGGGGCTGATCGATGCCGCGGCCGACTTCTCGGAAGCCACGACGAGGCGGCCCAGATGCGGCGCCATCTCGGCGACGGCGGTTGCCGCAAATCCTCGGTCGTCCGTGTAGAGCGTGCTGACCAGGCTGCCTTCGCCCGCGGCGATGATGGCCGCGGCCGTTTCCACGGTGCCGTCGTACGGGAGCAGGGTCGCCACCGGGCCAAACACCTCGCGCTGGTGAAACTGCGAACTGGGGTCCTTGGCCGCCTCGGCGGTGGCTTCGAACAGCACCGGTTCCAGGAAGTAGCCCTCGGCACCACCGAAGTCGGTCCGCTCAGGATCCCCCAGGATGCGCCGGGCGTTGGTCTCGAGTGCCGCGATTCCTTTGCGGGCATCGTCGAGCTGCGAGCGCGTGGACAACGGGCCCATGCGCATCCCCTCTTGCTTGGGATCGCCGGTCCGTCCGGCGATGTCGCCAAGTCGCTCGAGCAGCGCCTCTCGGACCGACTCGAGCGCGCTCTGCGGGACGAGGATGCGGCGCGTGGCCGTGCACTTCTGTCCGGCCTTCTGGGTGAGTTCGGTGACGCAGTCTCGGACGACCAGGTCGAAGAGCTCGGAGCCCGGCTCGACGTCAGGACCCACGATGACCGAGTTGAGGCTGTCCGCTTCGACGTTCACCCGAGCGCCGCTGCGCATCACCACCTCGTGGCTCCGGATGCGAAGGCCGGTGTCGGCCGACCCGGTGAAGGCGATCACATCTTGTCCGCGGACCTGGTCGAGCAGGTCGCCGGCCGACCCCACCAACAGCGAGAACGCACCTTCGGGGAGCAGCTTGGAGTCCACGATGATCTCGCCGATGCGGGCCGCGAGCGCGACCGTGCTCGTTCCGGGCTTGGAGACCACCGGCATCCCGGCGAGCAGTGCGACCGCGAGCTTTCCGACCATGCCCCACGCGGGGAAGTTGAACGCGTTGATGTGGAACGCGACACCTTGGCGCGGCACCAAGACGTCCTGCGCCTTGATCTTCGAGCCCCGCATGATCTCGACGGGCTCCGAGACGGAGATCCACGGCCCATCGCCAAGGCTCTTCGCGAGATAGGCGTACGCACCGAGCACGCCCGTTGCCCCGTCCACATCGAACTTCGCGTCGCCGCGCGTGTTGCCACCGCTGACCACGGAGAGGTCCAAGAGCTCTTCGCGATGCTCGTGCAGCAGCTTGGCCAACGCCTTGAGCATTTCGCCGCGCTGCGGAAGCGTCATCGCGCGCAGGTTCTTGCCACCCACGGTCCGGGCGTACGAGACCGCCTCGGCCAGGGTTCCCGCGTTCCGCAGCGTCGCCAGGGTCTCGCCGGTCGAGGGGTTGACCACCTCTTTGGCAGACCCGTTGCCGCTGACCCATGCGCCGCCCAAGTAACTCTGCAGTTCCTTCATCGCCGGCGAACGCTAGCAGGCCGCCCCGGGTGGCGGCGGCGGGTTTTCGCACGCGCCCGGTCCGAAAGACGGGGCGAAAGAGGTGCGAAAGCTCCGCGTCAGGGCGCCGGCGGCTTGGCGCCCGCCGTCGGGACCGCGGGGGCGATCGGCTGCGCGGGTTCTCCGGGGGGCTCTGCGGCACCGGGCGCTGCGGGAACCGCCGGCTTCGGCGCGTCCTTGGCCACGGCCGGTGCAACCGCGCCCGGCAGCTTCGCGGGTGGTTTGGGACCGTCCGGAGGCTTCGCGGCAGGGGCTTTCGGAACGGCGGCCGGTGTCGGCTCGGCATCGGCCTCTGCAGCATTGGCGTCTGCAGCGTCGGCGCCCGGTTCGGACTCGGGCTCGGGCTCCTCGGAGTCAGGCTCGGAACCCCGGGCCTCGATCGCGTCCCGTACGGCCTGAACCTCCTGTCGGCGGAGTTCTCCCCCGACCCGTCGCCCGGTCCCGGCGGCCGCGATGCGGCACTGGTCCATCAACGGCCGAGCACCAACCCCTGCGACGATGCTCAACGCCGCCGCAAGCACGACCACAATGCGAACGCCTCCGCCTTCGAGCACCTCGACCTCGGTCTCGGGAGGCTTGCGAAAGTACATCGCGACGATGATCCGCAGGTAGTAGGCCGCCCCGACCACCGAGTTCACCACACCGATGATGACCATCCAGCGAAGGAACGCATCACCGCTCGTCATCGCGACGCGGAACAGCCCGAGCTTGCCGAAGAAGCCGGCGACCGGTGGCATGCCCATCAGAGACAGCAGGCAGATCGTCATGCCCAGCGCGATGCCCGGGTGACGCCGGCCCATGCCAGCCCACTCATGCAACCCCGTGGCTTCCTTCTTGTTCGCCCCGTAGAACGCAACACAAGCGAACGTGCCCATGGTGGCGATGGAGTAGGTGACCAGGTAGTACAGGACTGAGGCGAGGGCGAGGTTGCCGTTGCCACGGGCCCACAGCACCTGATCGACTTCCGTCAGCTGCCCCCCCGCCTTGTCGACGTAGAAGAACGCCGCCGCGATCACGCCGATGAGCAGGTAGCCAACGTGGGCCACCGAGCTGTACGCCAGCATCCGCTTGACGTTGGTCTGGCGCAGCGCGGCGAGGTTGCCCACGCTCATGGTCGCGATGGCGATGACGCCCACGATCGTGGCCCACCCGTAGGGGTGGTGCACCAGACGCGAGGCTTGGAGCGTGACGACCAGGAACTTGAGCAGCGCGGCGAAGCCACCGATCTTGACCGCCGAGGACATGAACGCGGTCGTCGGTGTGGGGGCACCGTCGTAGGCGTCGGGCGTCCACATGTGGAACGGCACGGCACTGATCTTGAACAGCAGCGCGCCGGTCGTGAGCAGGATGCCGGGCAGCAGCAGGGCCACCGGAGCAAACGCCACGATCGCCCGGTCTTGGGCTGCGTTCGCCGCCGGACCGACCATGCCGCGATGCAAGTCGATGATCTCGGGCATCGCGGCGCCCCAGGAGCCCTTGCCCGTGAACAGCGGACTGATGCGCGCGCCGATCTCGGGCAAAGACAGCGTCCCGGTCGCGCCGTAGATCAGCGCGATCCCCATCACGAGCAGCCCGGAGGCGAACGCGCCCATGATGAAGTACTTGAGCGCGGCTTCGGAGGAACGCTTGGAGTTCCAGCGCGCGCCGACCATCACGTAGACCGCGATGCTCATCGTTTCGATGCCGAGGAAGACCGCCAACAGGGTGTTGGCGTGGTTGAGCACCATCACTCCGAAGGTCGCGATGAACAGGAGTGCCTCCTGCTCGCCGTACTCGAAGCGATGAGAGCGCGCGAAGTCTCCGGCGAACAAGACCGTGGCGGCCACGACCGCGATCACTGCAGCGTCGAGCAGCAGGGCGAAGTGGTCCACGACGAGGAAGCCGGAGAACACCTCGATGCCGGCGTCGTAGGCCGGGTCGCCGAGCTGCATGGCAGTGGCGATCACCGCGAAGCCCAGGCCCGCCAAGGACAGTGGTCGCTCGAACGCCCGGGTGCCGGGTCCGGAGTAGGCGTCGGCCGCCAGATCGAGCAGCGCCCAGATGGCGATGATCATCATCGGTGCCAGATGCACCAGGTCGGCCAGCGTTTGTGCGCCCTGCCCGAGCGACTCGGCGGCGGGAGCGAGAAGCGCCAAGAGCGTGAGAGTCATCGCGCACCTCCTTTCGGGATGTCGGCCTCGGGGGGCGCCTTCTCTGCCTCGGCTCGAGCTTCAGCCGCGCGCTCGAGCGCCGCCTCTCTCACCTTGCGACGCTTCGTCACCGCCCGGGTATCGCCGTAGGTCCGCCCGATCACCTTGCTGGCGTTCTGCGGGGTGGCACATGCGGCCATCGCCTCGGTCGCGTCCTCCATCAGCACTGCGCGCTCGTTGGACGATGCGACGATCGAGACGCAACGCTTGAGGTTGAAGGCTTCGACCGCCGCCTGCGAGGTGGGGTCGATGCGCTCGATGAACGGTTTGGGGTACACGCCCATGCCGACGATCAGCGCCAGGATCGGGAGGAAACACAGCAGTTCGCGGACACTGAGGTCCCGCAACCCGGCGTTCTCGGGATGCGTGATCTTGCCGAACATCATCTTCTGAAACAGATGCAGCAGGTAGACCGCCCCGAGGACGACCCCGGTGCAGGCCACGATCAGCAGCACCGGAAGCTCGTACAGCATCATGCCGCCGTGGGTGTAGGTCCCGACCAAGATCAGGAACTCACCAACAAAGCCGACGAGTCCCGGCAGGCCCACCGATCCCAACATCGCGATCATGAAACACGCGGTGAACCAGGGCATGACCTTGGCCAGGCCCCCGAACTCGGACAGCAAACGCGTGTGCCGACGTTCGTAGAGCATCCCGATCGCCATGAACAAGGCGCCGGTCGTGAGCCCGTGGCCCAGGCTCTGGAACGTGGCGCCGGTCAGGCCCTGCACGCTGAACCCAGCGACGCCGAGAACGATGAAGCCCATGTGGCTGACCGAGGAATAGGCGACGAGGCGCTTGGCGTCGGTCTGCACCCACGCCACCAGGGCGCCGTACACGATGCCGACGACCGCGAGAATGGCCAGCGTCTGGGCCCACTCCCCTGCGGCGAGTGGAAACAACGGGAACGCGAACCGGATCAGGCCGTACGACCCGAGCTTGAGCAGCACGCCCGCGAGAATGACCGAGCCGGGGGTCGGCGCCTGGGTGTGGGCGTCGGGGAGCCAGGTGTGCAACGGGAACAGCGGAACCTTGATGGCGAAGCTGATCGCGAACGCCCAAAAGCACCACATCTGCTGGGCCGGCGTGAGTACGACCGACTGCAACGTGACGAGGTCGAAGGTCCACACGCCGTCGCTGGCGTTGTAGTGCTGAACCGCCAGATAGATGATGGCGGCGAGCATCAGCGCCGAGCCGAGCATCGTGTACAGGAAGAACTTTACCGACGCTGCGACGCGTTGCTCGCTCCCCCAAACGCCAATGATCAGCAGCATGGGGATGAGCATCAGCTCCCAGAACGTGAAGAACAGGATGAGGTCGAGCGAGACGAGGCTTCCGATCATGCCGGTCTCGAGCACCAACATCGCCGCGACAAACTCGGCGCCACGTTCCTTGATCGAGTTCCAGCCGACCAGGATGCACAGCGGAGTGAGCAGCGTGGTCAGCAGGATGATCCACAGGCTGAAGCCATCGATACCCACGTGATAGTGGATGCCGAAGTCCTCGAGCCAGGGCGTGTTCTGTTCGAACTGATAGCCAGCGACGCCCGGCTCGAATCCTGTGAGCAACGGAAGCGATGCCAGGAACACCAGCAGCGAGAGACCCAGACCGACGCCCTTGGCGAGGTTGGTCTCCTTCTGCGGAAGGGTCGCGACGATCACCGCCCCGACCAGGGGCAACACGAGCAGCAGCGAGAGAAGGTCGTTCATCGGGCACCTGTGGCGGATGCAGAACCGGGCGCGACGCGGGGCGCTCGAGTGGGATCCTCAGGTCGGACAACACCGGGTCGTGGGGACGCCTGCGAACGGGACCGATTCGACGGTGGGTCTGCGTTGCGGTACCAGAAGCGTCCCCAGTCGACGGGAACGCCGCCCAACTCGGGGCGCAGGCCGCCGGGGTCGGAGCTGTTGAGGACGTTGGGGCCAACCTGGGAGACCCGCGGGTTGAAGTAGACCGCGCCGAGCACCACCAGGAAACCGAACACCAACGTTGCGAGGTAACGACGCAGGCTGCCGTTGTGCCACGAACGCACGGCGCTTCCGGTGATGCCGACCGTGCCCGCGACCCCATGCACGCCCAAGTCGTTGATCAGAGCATTGTCGACACCCAGCCACAGCACCTTGGAGAGGGCCTTGAGCGGCGTGAAGATGAACGTCTGGTACAGCTCGTCGACGAAGTACTTGCCCTTGCTCAGGGCATGCAGGGGACCGAAACGCTTCGCCCAATCCGCGGCCGCCTTGGACGGTCCCCGGCTGTACAGCACGTAGGCCAAACCGATGCCGAGCAGGGCAACTGCGACGCTGATGCCCATGAACGTGTACTCGGCCGCGGCCGTCACATGGTGTCCCGATGGGTCCGCGAACCACATCGGGCTGCCGTCGAGCTGATGGCGAAGGCCGATCGCGTACTCGCCCCCGAACGCGTGGCTGACCTCGACGACCGGCTCGAGCCAAGCGTCCAGCATATGCGGCAGTTGCTCGTGGCCCGGCAGTGCGTGCGGGTAGCCCAAGAAGCCGCCGAACGTGGCCAGCACGGCCAACACCACCAGCGGTAGCGACATGATCCAGTGCTCTTTGACGTAGTGCTCCCAGGTGTGGGAGTCGCCGCGCCACTTGCCCTCGAAGGTGAGGAAGTACAGCCGGAACATGTACAGCGCGGTGCACAGCGCCGCGGCCATCCCCAGCAGGTAGCCGGCGTAGTTCAGGCCCGGCGACCACGCGCTCGCGTGGGTGTAGGCACCGAGCAGAATCTCGTCCTTCGAGAAGAAGCCCGAGAAGAAGGGCACGCCCGAGATGGCCAGACACGAGATCAGGAAGGTGACCGCCGTGACGCCCATGCGCTTTCGCAGGCCGCCCATCGTCCGGATGTCTTGGTTGTGGTGGCAGGCCTCGATGACCGCGCCCGAGCCCAGGAACAGGCAAGCCTTGAAGAAGGCGTGCGTCATCACGTGGAACATCGCCGATGCCCACGCGCCCATACCCACGGCGAGGAACATGTAGCCCAGCTGCGACACCGTGGAGTAGGCGAGGACCTTCTTGATGTCGTTCTGCGTGATCGCGATCGTGGCCGCGAAGAACGCCGTGATGCCCCCGATGAGGGCGATGATCGCCATCGTCAGCGGAGCGAGGGCGAACAAGAAGTTCAGCCGTACGCACAGGTACACGCCGGCGGTCACCATCGTCGCGGCATGGATGAGCGCGGAGACGGGCGTCGGGCCTGCCATCGCGTCCGGCAACCAGACGTACAACGGGATCTGGGCGCTCTTGCCCGCGCATCCGATGAAGATGCACAGGGTGGCAGCGGTCGCGGCCGTGATGCCGAAGATCTTGGTCTCGTCCGCCAGCAAGGGCGTGTCGGAGATCGACGCGCAGGCGCCACGGATGGCGTCGTAGTCGAGCGAGTTCACCGCGGCGAAGAGGATCAGCATCCCCAGCACCACACCGAAGTCACCGATTCGGTTGGTGATGAACGCCTTGCGGCCCGCGCTGGCCTTGGCCTCGTCTGTGAACCAGAACCCGATCAGCAGGTAGCTGCACAGTCCGACGCCCTCCCAGCCCACGAAGGTGAGCACGAGCGACTTGCCCAGCACCAAGATGAGCATCGAGGCCATGAACAGGTTCAGGTACGCGAAGTACCGGTGGTACCCCTCGTCCTTGGCCATGTAGCCGACCGAGAAGATGTGGATCAGCAGGCCAACGCCGGTGATGATCATGCACATCAACCCCGAGAGGTTGTCGAGCAGGAGCTCGAAGTAGACGATCGTGTCGCCCGAGACGATCCAGGGATAGACCTGGTCGACGATGCGATGTCCCGAGCGGCCAGGTCCGGGAATAATCTCTCGCAAGTCCCCGGTCTGCAGCAGGTGCATGAAGCCCAGGCCGTGGCCCGGCTGGAGCACCAGTGAGAACACGAAGAAGCACGAGAAGGCGACAGCACCGATCGCGACGAGATGTGCGACCTCCTTGCCAATGCGCGCTCCAAATGTGCGGGCGATGAGCCCACCGAGGAGAAGGTTGAACAGCGCCCCAAACAAGGGGAACAGCGGGATCCACAGCAGCGTGTGTTCCATTGGTCGTCCGTTCAATCCCTGAGGTTCAGTCCCGAAGTACAGTGAGTTGGTCGACGTCAGCGCTCGCCCGGGACCGGAAGAGGCTGACGACGATGGCAAGTCCGACGGCGGCCTCAGCCGCGGCGACCGCGATGACGAACATCGCGAACACCTGACCGTCGAGGTTCCCCCACAGGCGGGAGAACGCGATGAGGGCCACGTTGGCGCCGTTGAGCATGAGCTCGACGCTCATCAGCATGATGAGCACGTTGCGGCGGACCAGGACGCCGATCATCCCGATGATGAACAGCGCAAAAGCGAGGTACAGCGGCGCGGTGATGGAGATCATCAGTTGCCTCCCTCATGCCCACCGGCAGATGGCTGACCGAAGTCCATGGCCGGGAACGGCTGACGGACTTCGGCGTCTGTGAGGTCTGGGGTGCCGGGGTCTTCGTCCGCGGAGCCCAGACCGGCAACATGCAGGCCCTCGTCCGAGGTGCCGGCGGCGACCGCCTCTTTGACCCGCTCGCGACGAGACCGAGCCACGACGACGGCCCCAATCACAGCCGCCAACAGCAACAGCGACACGCCTTCGAAAGCGAACAAGGCGGGGCCGAACAGCTCCCGACCGACCGACTCGGCGGTGCCGAAGCCGGTGCCGATCGTGCGACCCGAAGTGTGAAACTGGCGAGTGAGCGTGCCCCACAGCACCCAGGTCATGCCGGTGACCAGGACGACCGCGGCGCCGTAGTAGGGCCAGCGCCTCGACTTCCGGGTGCTGGGCTGGTTCGCCGCGCCGCGCTCGTCGACGTCGAGCACCATCACCACGAAGACGAACAGCACCATCATCGCGCCCGCGTAGACGAGCACCTGCAGCGCCGCCAGGAACGTGGCGCTCAGCATCACGTAGCAGATCGCGACGCACGAGAACGAGCCGACCAGCCACACCGCGGCCACCACCGGGTTGCGATGCGAAACCGTGACCGCGGCACAGATCACCGCGAGCAGGGCGAAGAAGAAGAAGAGGTACTCGGCGCCGGTGGTGTGCGCGAGGAACTCCCAGACGCCGGAGAGCAGCTGAGAGAAGGCTCCGGGGGGAGGCGCCTCGCCGGGCCAGGCCGACCCGTCGGCGGGGGCGAAGGTTTGCAGAATCAGGCTCACGGGGCTCCCCCTGCAGCACCCGCAGGCGCCGCGTCATGGCTGTTTTTGACCTTGTCTTCGAACTCACCGCGGAACTTGGTGAGGAACGCGAGCGTGGGCCAAGCCGCCGCATCTCCCAAGGCGCAGATCGTGTTGCCCGCGATGCCGTCGGCTATGGACGCCATCAGCTCGACGTCTCCCGCACGTCCGTGCCCAAACGCGACGCGGTGTGCGACCGAGGCGAGCCAGCCGGTGCCCTCGCGACACGGCGTGCACTGTCCGCAGCTCTCGTCCGCGAAGAAGTGCAGGATCCGCCAGGCGGCTTTGGTGATGTCGGTGGTCTCGTCCATCACGACAACGCCGCCCGAGCCCGCCATGGTGCGCAGCGTTCGGCCTCCGCCCAGGTCGAACTTCACGCCAGGGGCGGTCTCGACTTCGCGGATGCGCTCGTCGTTTTGCAGCGCGTCGAACTCGAACGGAACATCCAGCTCATCCGCGGTGAGCACCGGCATCGAGACGCCGCCGGGGATGATGCCTTTGACGGCTTTCCCCTCGCGCATGCCCCCGCACATCTCGATGAGGTCGTTGCCAGTCACCGTCAGCGGCAGCTCGTAGACGCCGGGGTTGTTGACGTGTCCGCAAACAGAGACGAGGCGAAGACCGCCCGAGCGCCCCACCCCAAGATCTGCAAACGCCTGCCCGCCGTGCTCCAGAATCCACGGGAGGTTGGCGATCGTCTCGACGTTGTTGACGATGGTGGGCTGTCCCCACAACCCTTTGACCGCAGGAAACGGAGGCTTGAGTCGCGGCCACCCGCGTCCGCCTTCGAGGCTGGACAGCAGGGCGGTCTCTTCGCCGCAGATGTACGCCCCCAGGCCCCGGCAGATCGTGATGTCGAGGTCGAAGTCGGAGCCGAAGATGCCCTCCCCCAAGTAGCCCTTGGCGTAGGCCTGGTCGACGGCGTCTTGCAGCACGCGAAACTCCCGCTGCATCTCCCCACGAATGTAGATGTACGCGTTGCGAACTCCGAGGGAGCGCGCCGCAATGATCATGCCCTCGAGGAGCATGTGCGGGTTCCAGAACAGGATGTGCCGGTCCTTGAAGGTGCCCGGCTCGGACTCGTCGGCGTTGACGACCAGGTAGACCGTCTCCGCGTCCTTGGGGACGAAGCCCCACTTCACACCGGTGGGAAACCCTGCACCACCGCGGCCGCGAAGGTTGGAGGCCTTGACCTCGCCGTGGATGTCCCCCGGAGCCATGGAGGAGGACTTCCGGGCCATCCGGTAGCCGCCGTGCGTCTCGTAGTGGTCGAGATGACGCGCCTGCGGGTCGTCGAAATGCTGGCTGATGATCTTGAGGTTCTCGCCCATCGGTGCCTCAGTCCTTCAGCGTCCCAACTCGGTGGGAACGTTGCCCGCTTCGAGGGCATCGAGGATCGCGTCGATCTTCTTTTCGTCGAGATGTTCGAAGTACAGGGGAATCTCGGGTTTGCCGCGCTCGGCGATCTGGGCGACCGGCCCATAGCCACACGCCGCGAGACACTCGACCTCGGACAACGTCACATTGCCATCGGCCGTGGTGCCCTTGTTCTGAACTCCCAGGCGAGCTTTGCAGCGGTCGAACAGCTCGTACGCGCCGTCGAGCATACAGCCGATGTTGGTGCAGACCTGAAGATGGTAGCGCCCCACATCGCGCGCGTTGATCATCGTATAGAAGGTCGCCACACCGCGGACATGCGCCGCCGTGACGCCCAACCGGTCCGCGACGATATCGATCACCTCGGTGTCCACGTGCCCGAAGGTTTCTTGGGCTTGGTACAAGACGCCGAGGGTGAGCGCCTTGCCTGCTGCCCCCTCGGGGAAACGCGACCAGCGCTGCTCGATCCACGCCTCAATTTCGGGGGTTAGCTGCTTCGCCGTCACGGTGCCTCAGGCTCCTGGCAATCGCGGCGGACGTTAGGACGCGACCCCACCAGAGTCAACCCGAGCCGCCGCCGACCGATTCACACGCGAGCCCCTGCCCGGGGCCCCCAATGGGCATGATGGGCTCGATGAGCCCGCCCCGCTCTCAGGGCTCGATACGTGTCGGAGTGTGCAGGCGCAATACCATGCACACCGCGCCCGGCAAGGCCGCCGAGACGGCGAAGTTCTCGCCGCTTTGAACCTCGGCCGCGACATCTTCGAGCGGCACCATCGAGAACCCGAGCTTGCTGGCGAAGAAGTCAGTCGCGGTGTTGGTGAGCAGGTAGCAGCGCTTGGCCCCCAAGGTGCGGGCTCGCCTCAGCACGATGTCGCCCAGGACCCATCCCAGCCCCTGTCCACGGCGCTGCGGGGCCACTGCCAAGCCAAAGAGGTAGGCCGACTCGCCGCGCAGGCTCAGGCTCACGCAGCCGTCGACGCTTCCGGGGGCCCGCAAGACAAGCGTCTCGACGTCGACGTCTTCGACGATCCGAGGTTGACCGTAGCCCTCGAGAAGGCCGGAGATCGCCCCCGCATCGTCGGGCCGAGCGAAGGTGACGGGGTCTCCGAAGCCGAACAACAGGCTTGGGCCCAGGCCCGAGAAGTCTCCGGAGGAGAGGATGACCACCGTGTCGCCGGGCACGGCGCGCTCGAGCACCGCCTCCCGCAGCGCCTCGATGTCCGAGTACGCGCGCGTCGGGACGCCGCGGCCTTGGATCTTCGAGGCCAACGCCTCGGTATCCAGGCGGTCTTCGTCCGCGACCTTGTCGGGCCGGTGCACCGGCGCGACATAGACGGCGGAGGCCGCGTCAAAGCTGCGCACGTAGCCCTGCGAGAACTCGGCCCGCCGAGACGAGCTGCTGCGGGGCTCGAAGCAGACGTGCAGCGCCTTCGAGGGATACCGCTTGCGCAGGGCGGTGACGGTCAACTGCACCGCGGTCGGGTGGTGGGCGAAGTCCTCGACCACCCGCACACCGGCGGCGATACCCAGCAGCTCCTGACGCTTCTTCACCCCGCGGAACCGGGCGACGGCGCTTCGCAGAGCATCCGGCGCGGCGCCCTCACGGCGGGCCACAGCCATCGCGGCCAGCACGTTGCCGACGTTGTAGGCGCCTGCGAGCTGGGTGGAGAACTCGCCGAGACTCTCGCCGCGCTCGAAGACCTCGAACCGGGTGCGCTTGACCTCGGCGCTCGACATCACGGCGGTGTAGTCGGCGGCTGTCGGATCACCGCCCTCGGGCTGCACGCGGTACGTGAGGACGTTGCAGCTCGCTTCCGCCGCGACGCCCATCGCCTCGGCGTTCTCCTGGTTGACGATCAGATCGCCATCGGGCGGGATGGTCCGGACGAACTTGCGGAACGTCTCCCGCATCGCCTCGAAGTCATCGAAAATGTCGACGTGATCGTACTCGACCCCGGTGAGGATCGCTCGCTTGGGCTGGTAGTGGAGGAACTTGGAACCCTTGTCGAAGAACGCCGAGTCGTACTCGTCACCTTCGAGGACGATCGGCCCGCCGTCGCGGAGCGCCGCGCCGTGACCGAGGTTCAGCGGCACGCCCCCAATAAGGTAGGACGGCTCCATCCCGCACGCTTCGAGCAGCCAGGCGCACACGCTCGAGGTCGTGGTTTTTCCGTGGGTCCCCGCGACCACGAGGCTGTGACGGGTCGGCAGAAGCGCCCGGGCGACCATGCTCGGGAAACTCTCCCGGGCGATCTTCCGCTCCTGTGCGGCCACAACCTCCGGGTGCGTGGGTGAGCATACGTTGCCCACGACGACACACTCGGGTCCCCACTCCAGGTTCTCGGCCCGATACCCCACCATCACCGGGATGCCGGCGGCGTCGAGTTGGTCGGACATCGGCGGGTAGATGCCGGTGTCCGAACCTCGAACTTCGTGCCCAGCGGCTTGGAGGAGCTGCGCCAGCGCACCCATGCCAGTACCCGCGACGCCGATGAGGTGGACCTTCAAGGCGCGCACTATGGACAAGTGCGCGGCGTGGGGTCAACCGGGGTCTGCGCACACCGGGTCGCGGTAGACTGCGGGCGGGTGCACGACCCCGACGAACCTTCGAGCCCGGGCTTTGGCGAGGCCCGCCGCCACTACCGACCTGTCTCTTATACACATCTCCGAGCCCACGAGACCTCTCTACATCTCG
>CAJXVA010000256.1 GCA_913061055.1 uncultured Pseudomonadota bacterium | reverse complement strand
CAACCTTGCCCGCGCCGCCTTCGAAAGCGAAGTCATCGCCCGCGACGGCGACCGCTACCTCAAGGCCAACAAGTTCGATCGGGCAAACGCAGAGTACAAGCGAGCTCTCGAGCTCACCCCGGACGAACCCGACTACCAGGCAGCCGCGATCTGGTGCGAGTACAACCTCTCCAAGCGTGCCCGGGGCGACGCGACACGAGCCGAGAAGCTCCTCGGTGCCGTGCTGGCAGAAGCGCCCAAGCTCGCCCGCGCCCAGATGTGGAGAGGCCACATCTTGCGAGACCTCGGAGCTTCAGGTGCGGCGATCATCTGCTACGAGCGGGCGCTCAAGTCCGACCCGCGCCTGATCGACGCCGAGCGCTACCTTCGGGCGCTCAAAATGGCGAGCGGTCAGTCGCCGGATGGAAAGAAGCCTGAGAAGAAGAAGACCGGGCTCCGCGGGCTCTTCAGCAAGGGCTGAATCTCGGAGCCCACTGCGGCGGGCATCCCGACCCGACAGACGGAAGCGCGGACGCCGAACAGGAAGTGATACGTTCGCTTGCCACCGTGGAAGCGAACGTCCAATCGACAGCCCCTGCGCACCGCGGCTGGTATCCCGACCCGTGGGACTCGAGTCGATGGCGGTGGTGGGACGGCTGGGCATGGACGCCCCACCTGAGTGCGCGGCCCAAGAAGCCTGCGCTGCCGGGATGGATGAGCGTACCGGTGCTGCTCGCCTCCCTCGTCGTGGTGCCCGTCTTGCTGGTCGCACTCGTGACGATGCCGCTGGTCGTGCTGCTGGCGCTGGCCCCGGCGGTGATCGCCCTGCCCGTCATGATCTGGCTCGACCGGGTTGAGCCCGAGCCGCCCTCGGCACTCGTGCACTCCCTGCTTTGGGGGGCGACCGTTGCCATCTTGCTCTCCTCGATCGTCAACGCGACGGTCAGCGCACTCGCAGGTGAGGTCGTGGCTGCCGTGCTGTCCGCACCGTTCATCGAGGAGGCCACCAAAGCGGGCGCGATCCTCTACGCGGTGAAGCGACGCGAAGTCGACAGCCCCATGGACGGCATCGTCTACGCGGCCTGGGCCGCGGTCGGCTTCGCGGTTGTGGAGGATGTCGAGTACTTCGCTCGAGCGGCCGGCCAAGGCCAGCTCGCCACGGTGTTCGTCCTGCGCGGCATCCTCGCGCCATTCGCCCATCCGTTGTTCACCGCTTGGACGGGCCTCGCGGTGGGACGGGCGATCTCCCGAGGGCGTCCGGTGTTCCCAAGCATTCTTTGGGGATACGCGCTCGCCGTGGCCACCCACGCGTTGTGGAACGCCTCCGCCGCCGCGCCGGGAGTCCTCGGTGACGTGGGCGTGGGCGTGCTGTTCCTGACGGCCGCGGCATTCTTCGTCGCGTTCATCTCGGTCACCGTCGTCATGTACCGAATGCGCCGCAAAGAAGAGAGACGCTTTTGCGAACTCGTTCCATGGCTCGCTCAACGCTACGGACTCGCCCCTGAAGAGATCGCGTGGTTCGGTGACTTCCGGGCAATGCTTCGTGCCCGAAAGAAGGCCACCCACGCACAGCGACGGTGGTTCGACCGCATGCACACGACCCTGGCCCGCCTCGCTCTCCTGCACGATCGGCCACAAGCGGCGGATCCAGCGACGGAGAAGGCCCTGATGGATCAGCTGCACCGCGCGCGTACGAACTCGACGTAGCGGCCTTCAGAGACTCCGGTAGAAGCACAGCGCGTTCCCATCCGGGTCCTACCGAACGCGGCATCTCGGAAGTCTACGCCGCCGTATGACTCGCCAGCCGAACAGGCCGGCTATACCGCCGCGTGGATGGGCGGCGCGGCGGGGAGCGCAATCGACAATGCTGGGTCGACGTCGGCGGCCAGCGCTCGTTGGGCGGTCGCCACCAAGGGCGTTGCGAGAGCCTCATCCACGCCCACGAGTTCGATGACAACGTGGGTATCGTCCTCGATCCAACGCAGCTCGATCGCGGTCTCTGGCAAGCCGAATGCGTCCGTCGCGTCCCGCAGCGCGTCCTTCACCAGACGCTCTTGTTGATCGCTCGGCAACAACCGCCAGAATGCAGATGTCTGTGGGGCATCGGCAGGCGGGACGTCGGGCATAGCGTACCCGTAACGTCGCTCCGCGGACGTGCGCGGTCCAACCTGGGACGCCATCAACGTCGATGGGATCAGGTCATCGGCCCCCTCATCGACTTTGCTGCCAAAGAATCTCCGCAGCGGCGGGGACAACCGGTCGAAGAGAGCCCGGCCCGCCTTCCCGTCTCCGGACCGCCACGCCCGGAGCAGATCGACATCGGACCGCTCCTCCACGAGGTCAGTACAACGAGGCGGCAGGAAATCGAGCATCGCGCGCACAATCCCCTTGGCCATCCGCGCGGGCCGCCTCAGCTCGCACGCTCGCATGTGAGGACGCCACGCACTCGCGCACATTCGCGGTGGTCGGGCCGTCCATCCGCCCTACAAGAGTCTCTAGGTGTTTCCCTGGACCGAGGACGGCTGGACTCGCCCACGCGGCTCTGCCAGTGTCATCGAATGCTCGACGTGCGGAAGACTCTCTGGGTAGCGGTGTCCGCCGTCGCTCTGTCCGGCTGTCCCGACGACGACGGTGCGAGACCGCCGGGCTTGGGGATGGGCGCGGGTTCGACGGGAGACGATCCCACGTCGGGCGGAACGGACGCCATCTCAGGATCTGCGTCGAACTCCGGCGGCGGATCGTCCTCGACGTCTGCCCCCACCACCGACGACTCCGACACGGGCGAGACGACCGATGGCCCCACCACCGGCGACCTCACCACGGGCAGCCCCACCACTGGCGACCCCACCACCGGCGAGACAAGCACCGGAGATGCGACGGGCGAGACGACCAGCACCTCGACAGGGGACGAATCGAGTTCGTCCACGGGAGAGGTCCCCGACGACACCCATCAGCTCTACCAAGGCGCCTTCAACGGCAGCGACTACGAGTACGGCTACATGTCCATCGAGATCCTCGACATCACCGGGGGGCCCGCCGACACCGACTGGACACGCTGGGCCATGCTCAACGACAACGGCTCGTTCCGGCTCTACTTCATGCAGGAGGGTGCCGACGACACGATCTATCAGTTCGTCTACAACCCGGCCACCCAGGACTACGAGTTCGGTCTCGGCGCTGCAATCGACGAACTTGGGATCACCGGCGCCCCCGCCGACGCGGACATGTCGAGCTTCGCGATGCTCTACGGCCAGGACGAGTTCCGCCTGTACGCGCAGTCCATCTCCGACCCGTTGCGGGTCCACCAGTTCGCCTACAACGCCGCGACGCAGAGCTACGAGTACGGCTTCGATGGCGCCATCCCGCAGATCGACGTCACGATGTTCCCCGGCTCCACCGACTTCGCAGGTTGGGGCATGCTCTGGGAGAACGACGCGTACCGGTTCTATGCGTTCTCAGACTCCAACCATGATGCCGTCGCTCAGGGCTCCTACAACTCCGGCTCCGGTGACTACGAGTGGGGCTTCGCTTCGATCCCCGTCATCGACATCATCGACTTCCCCGCGGACACCAACACCGACGACTTCGCCATGCTGCACGACGGCGATGAGTTCCGCCTGTACATGATGCGGGAGTGATCGCGGGGCGGGCCACGTCGACGCGTTCAGTCCGCGGCCGGCACAACCCCGACCGACTCGGACGCCGGACGGTCCGACGAGGCGTCCATGCTGCGCGGCCCCACGATCGGGGCTCGCTGTGAACCCGCCGGAGAATCGTCGGCCTCGGACACCACCGATGTGGTCTCGATCAACTCCGAGAACCCGTCGTAGATCAGCGCCCGGTCGCGTCGAAGCTGGGCCACGGATCGGATCGCGCGCGCCCGCGTGAGCCGCACTCGGACCGCCCGAGCGGTCTCTCGAGCCACGACCCAATACCGCAGCGCCGCGGCCCCTCCGATCGCACTGAGGGCTGCCGCGATGAGTCCTGCCGAGACCGGTGCATCCGGAATCCGGGGGAAACCAAGGTGCAGCTGGTGGTGACCGAACCCAGCCGCGATCCCCACGCTGGCCCAGGTCAACGGATACAGCAGCATCCCCAGCACCAGCTTCACCGTGGCTTCGTCCTTGCGGCGCTTTCCGGCCAACTTGGCGATGCCCAGGAGCAGGCCCGCGGTGGGGAGGTTGACCAGATAGCCGACGAACACCAAAGGCGGCAGAAAGAAAAACACCCCGAGCGCCTGAACCGCCAGCAGCGCGATCCACTTGGCAGACTGCGTCTTCGGTGGGGCGTCGAGGTCGTAGTCCTCGAGCTGCAGCGAGCGCAGGTCGGCGTCGTATTGGGTGACCCGGGCCCGAAGCGCGGCGGTCGAGACGGGGTCCCGATTCCTCGCCTGCAGGTACCCGTCGCGAACCTCGGCAAACCCCAGCACCCGCTCGCCGATGGTGGTCTTGCCGGGTGACTCGCCCGAGCGGTGCGCGCGCTCGGCCCGGACCAAGCGGCGCGAGCGATGCAGCAGATCGTGAACCTCCCAACTCTCGGTGGCATGCACGACGTTGCGCAGCGTCTGCTCCATGTGCTCGGTGAGTTCGCGAGACAACGAGCGGATCTCGTCTCCGTCCACGTCGCCGTCCGGCGTCACGTCGAGATGCGGCGGCAGCTCGAGCGGGGGGAAGAACGCAACGAGCGCGCTCGAGCGAAACATCTGCTTGTCGTCGTAGTGCAGCCCAGTGAGGAGAATCGCGGGTGGCTCGGCGTCCGGGGCGAGCTGCCGAGCGCGGTAGTACAGGCGAGCCGCGCCGGTCTTGAGCGCCTGCAACCCGGAGTGATCGTGGGAGTCACCTTCAGGGAACAGCGCGGACAACGAGCCGCCCGCGACTCGCTCCGCCAACGCTTCGAGGCTCTTGCGGTTGGCCGCACGCCGAGCGTCCGTCGACGTGTCCTTCATGTCCGAGGCCCTGTAGATCGGGACCGTACCGACTTCGCGCAGCAGGTTGCCCACCAGCGGATAGGAGAACAGGCCGTGGCGTGCCCCAAACACGATCGGGCGCGGGCACTGGGTGAGGATCAACGCAGGATCGACCAGCCCGTTGGGGTGCCACGAAACCACCAGTCCTCCACGCTCCGCCGGCACGTTCCGAGTGCCGCCCACCTCGACACGTCGGAAGAACAGATTGACCGCCGTCCGCAGCCCGACCTGGATCCATGGATACGCGCGACTCAAGCCGAGGACTCCAGCGTGGTGACTCGCAATCGCACCGTGTGAGAGCCTACCCCGTGGCGATGGACCCCGCACCCGGCGAGCCTCGTGTCGCGCACTACCTGTATGCGCACCGGGCCGTACCGCGAGCTTTTCTTCGCAATCCAGCCGCGATCATGGGGATCTTGGGCTCGGATGATGGACCCGTCTTCCTCTCGGGGATGTGGGATGTGATGGACGAAGCCCTTCAGCCGCAGGAGCGCGTGAAAGACACGCGGGTCGAGCTGGAGTGCTTCGCGCTCAGCGGCGACATCTTTGTCGCACTCGTCACGATGCCACCCGTCGCGCGTCCCCTCGAGGCGTACTTCGTGGCATGTGCCGCGCGATTCGAGGGCGATGGAGCCCCGTTCGCGCGCGCCTTCACGCTCGACGCCGCAACGACTCCCGGCGACCCCGAGGACACCGGCATCCTCGAATGGACTGCCGAGGGGGAGCGCACGTTGCTCGAGCCGCGGTGTGCACTCGACGGCTCGGCGTTCGTCGACACGCTGGAGGCGTTCCTCATCGAAGAGCACGGGTAACACCCCGCCGCGTTTCTTCCCCCTGATACGCTCCGCGCCGTGAGCCTCGACGTCGACTTCGTTCGCGCGCAGTTTCCTGGTCTCCAGTCGCCATGGGCCCTGTTCGACAACGCGGGCGGCAGCGTGCCCGCCCGTGCGGTGATCGATCGAACGACCCATTACATGCAGCACCGCGCGGTTCAGCTGGGGGCGAGTTACGGCCTGTCGCAGTCCGCCGAAGCCGACGTCCGTGCTGGTGAAGCCGCGGCTGCCCTCCTGCTCGGCGCGTCCACGCGCGAGACCATCGTCAGTCACTCGACGACGATGGGCTTCGGCACGCTGGCCGCCGGCATCGGACCCACGCTCTCGGCAGGCGACGAAGTGGTCGTCACGAACCTCGACCACGCGGCCAACATCGGGTGTTGGCGTCGGATGGCGGCTCGGCATGACCTCGTGCTGCGCGAGTGGAAGCTCCGTCCGCAGACCGCGAGCCTACACACCGACGACCTCGATGGCCTCCTCAACTCGAAGACTCGGCTCGTGGCCTTCACCCACTGCGCCAACGTGGTCGGAGCACTCATGGACGTGCCGCGGATCGTCGACGTGATTCGTGACAACCGTCAGGACACGATCATCGTCGCCGATGGAGTTGCCTACGCGCCGCACCGACAAATGGACGTCGCGGCTCTGGGCGTCGATGCCTACGCCGCCAGCCTGTACAAGGTGTACGGACCGCACCTCGCCGCAGTCTTCGGCCGGGAGTCACTGTTGCTCGCAGCCCACGGGCAGAACCACGACTTCATCTCCGAAGACCGCCTGCCGTACAAGTTCCAGCCCGGCAACGTCACCCATGAACTCACCGCCGGGCTGTCGGGCATCACGGACTACCTCGACGCGGTCGCGACCCACCACGGCCTCGACATCGGCGACGCCCGGCAGCGGCACGAAGCTGTGTTCGCGGAGTTCGCCGCGCACGAGGCCGCCCTGTGCGCACGACTGCTCGAAGGGCTTCTGCGTCACGATGCGATCACCGTGCTGGGTCCCCATGACCCGGACCCGAACATCCGCGTTCCCACGATTGCGTTCACCGTCAGCGGACGCGACGCGAGCGAGATTCCCCCCCGGTTTGACCCGCACGGGATCGCGCTTCGCTGCGGGGACTTCTATGCTCCCGGTGCAATTGAGGCACTCGGCCTCGAGGGCGCTGGCGGTGTCGTCAGGGCCAGCCTGGTCCACTACAACACCCTCGACGAGGTCGACCGCTTCCTCGCGGTGCTGGCCGACGTCGTGTGACCCCGAACAGGCGAGGAGTGCGCGACGCTTCCCAAGCATCGTTGGTAGTGGGGCCAACGTCGCGGACCCGCGCAGAGAAGCTGTAAGGCACCACGAAGCCCACAAGGCGTGACTTGGCTGAGCAACGAGGCTACTGTCCGCCCCGGAGCGTTTCCTCTGATGTACCCGCGCGTTCGTTTTGCTTGTCTTTCGTCCTCTCTCCTTCTCGGCCTGAGCCTCACCGCGTGTGGGGATGACGGGTCCTCCAACGGAGCGACCGACTCTGGGTCCTCGTCGACGGCCACGCCGACCACGGACACCCCGACGACCACGTCGCCGACCACCACATCGCCGACCACCACTTCGCCGACAACCACGTCGCCGACCACCACGACCAACCCGACCACCACGGATCCAACCGGGACCGACACCGACCCCACCGATACCGAGTCCACGACCGGTGAGCCGGTTGAGTGTCCGTACGACGCCATTGAAGGCGAGCAGTCCGTGGGCTTCGAGCTCGTGGCCACCGGCTTCAACCAGCCGCTGTTCGTCCTCGGCGACCCGGTCGACACCGACGTCCTGTACGTCCTTCAAAAGGGCGGAGCGATCAAGCGCCTGGGTCCCGACGATGACTCCGCGCCCGCCGAAGACTGGTTCTCACTGCCGGTCAACACCGCCAGCGAGATGGGGCTGCTCGGGATGGCGTTCCACCCCGACTACGAGGACAACGGCCTCATGTACCTCCTTCACAGCGACACGGTCAGCTCGTGGCGCGTGACCGAGTTCGCCGTCGAAGGTGGCCAAGTCAACGCCGGTTCGGCCCGCCAGGTCCTCGGGATGGGGCAGCCCGCACCCAACCACAACGGCGGCATGATTCAGTTCGGCCCCGACGGCATGCTCTACGTCTCGGTGGGCGACGGCGGTCCGCAAAACGACGGTTGTGGAAACGGCCAGAACACGACCACCCATCACGGATCGATTCTTCGAATCGACGTCGCTGCAGACAGCACGCCGGACAGCTCGCCGGGTTGCGGTACCTGCAACTGCACGACGGTCGACGGGTTCGACTACACGATCCCCGCCGACAACCCGTTCGTGGGCGACAACGCGGTCGACGACGCAATCTACGCGTACGGCTTCCGCAACCCGTGGCGCTTCTCGTTCGACTCGGAGGACGGCACGTTGTTCGTTGCCGACGTGGGCCAGGAGCAGTGGGAAGAAGTCACCGTCGTCGAGGCCGGCACCAACCACGGCTGGGGTGACATGGAAGGCAACCACTGCTTCAACGACGCCGGCTGCGACGAGTCTGCGGCACCCGGCCAGACGAACGCTGACGGCCTCGTCGCTCCGGTTGCCGAGTACAGCCAAAGCACCGGGGGCTGCTCGATCACCGGATTGGGCGTCTACCGATCGTGTGAAGTCCCGGGCTTCAACGGCCTGTACTTCTACGCCGACCTCTGCAGCACCGCGGTCTACGCCGTGTCCTACGACGGTGCCAGCTCCACGGTCCTTGGACCCGTGGGCAACGTGCCCTCCAACATGTCGCCGTACGGTGGTGGCTACAACGCCTACGGTGACGTGTTCATCGCAGGCGTGCCCGCCGCGGGCGGCTCGGGTTCCATCTTCCGAATCACCGCCGCGAAGTAACCCGCGTTCGCGAACCGAAGCGCCGCGCCCTGCTGGGTGGCGGCGCTTTTTTGTGCCCGCCGTTCAACGGGTTCAGAACCGGACGGAGATGCCGCCCGGAGAAACTGCAACCGCCTGCGCGTCGCGGCCCCGGCGGATGCCGACCGTCAGGAGCACAGCCCCCGTCACCGCGAGCGCACCGCCGATGGCTGTACCCACGATGCCGCCGGTCTGGGTGTTGTAGTCGAACTGGCAGCGGCCGGTGTCGTCGGCGTTGCAAGTCTTCTCGTAGGAGCGACCGTGCAGCACCAGGAGCGGAACACCAGCGGCCAACGCCACCACCGACCCCCCCAGGCTCGCCACGCCGGCCAGGCGAAGTCCGCGACCATTGGGTGGAGGCTCCTCCGGGACTGGGACGAGCTGAAGCGAAATCTCCTGCTGCACCCCATCGATCGCCTGGACCTCGAACGACTGCGGGAAGTAGCCGGGCTTCTTCGCCTCGACCAAGTGCGTACCAGCCTCGGTTCGGACCTCGACCGGCGTGACCCCCTGGCGTTCGGAGTCCACGCTCAGCTCGACCCCCGGTGGTGTGCTGCGGAACATCAAGACCGGAGCAGACGCGCCGAGTTGTTCGATCCTCGGGACCAACACTGCAGCGCGGGCTTCGATTTCTTCGATGGCCTCTTCCACACCGCACAGCTCGCAGAAGCCTTCGGTGCTCGCGACGATCTCGGACTCTCCAGGACGACGGACCTCGAGGCGTACGACCCAATCGCGGTCGACGATCGACAGCGAACCGGTCACGACAAACTCGGCGGGTGGTTCGGAACAAGGAGCCACGGTGCACCGCGTTCGGGCCTCCACCGCGCCGCGGGAGAGTCCGGAGAGCACCGCAGCATTGGTGGACTCGCGCCATTCCAGCGGAAGCTCTCCCTCGATCGAGAGAGGGTCGATGTCGACGGTGGACGGTTGGGGACCGGGGGCCACCATCGTCGCGGCCAACGCGAAGCCGAGTACAGCACTCACCGCGGGCGCATGCTAACATCGAGGCTCGCAGGGTGTTGAATGCGTCTGAGCTCGCTGCAGTTCTCTGTCCAACCCTGGGGGCGATTCTGGGCGCTTGCCTGGGTTCTGAGTGGAGGTCTCGCCCAGACAGGGTGCCTCGTTCAGGACCCCGCCTGGGAGGCTCCTGCCGAGACCGATGCTGACAGCACTTCGGGGAGCTCCCAGGGAACATCCGATGTGTCCTCCGAAACCGGCGGGGCCACGGAAAGCACCGGCGCCGTTCCAACCGACGAGCTTCCCGCCGACTGTGCGCCGCTGCCAAGCGTGCCCGCAGACGCCATCGCGGTGAGCCCGGCCGACAACGAGACCCTGCACATCATCTTCGCCGACGCTCCCCCGGGGGGCACGATCGCGCTCGAGCCCGGAGTCTACGACCGCGCCGGCCAGCCGACGCTCGTCGTCTCCGCGGTGGGCGTCACGGTCCGCTCCACCACCGGAGATCCTGACGATGTGGTCCTTGCCGGAGGCCCCTCAACCGTCTCCCTCATCTCGGTCCGCGCAAGTGACGTCCTGCTCGCCGAGTTCACGATGCGCACCAGCGACGACACCCTGGTCGATATCGGGGTCGACGATGCGGTTCTCGACCACGACCAGCTCTATCGCATGGTCATGCGGGACGCTGCCGCGACCAAGCTCGACGTCGGGCCCGGCCTCGCGCGGTGGACCGACGACGGTGTGATCGCCTGCTCGACGTTCGAGCAAGGCGACGCATTTCGCGATGGGTTGTCGGAGTGTGGGGGGGTCAGCGCGGTCCGGATCTCTGGCGGCGCGCGATGGACCCTTCGCGACAACATCTTCGAAGGACACTGGTGCACGACGACGTCCTACGCGACGGTGGTCGCGGACCGAGGCTCGAGCGACACTCGGGTTGAACGGAACATCCTCAAGAACAACTTCCGCGGAATCCTGTTGGGTGGAGACGATGTCGCCGATGGTCGGCCCGAGCCGGCGAGCGATGCTTGCGGAGAACCCGAGGGCCCGGGCTGGGGTCACGTTCGTGGGGTCATCGTCAACAACGTCACGTGGGTGGATGATCCCCGCATGGTCGGCGCGGTCCCGACGTCCGATACCGACCTCGACTCGATGATCGGCTTCTGGCATGTCTGCGGTGCCATCGCGGTTCACAACACGTCGTACGTCGCCCTCACCACCTTCAACGGGATTGAGTGGAGGTATGCCGACACCTCGGTGACGGTCGCCAACAACCTGATCTCCACCACGCTCGTCTCCCGAGACGACGGCGTTGCGCTCGGAGTCGACCACAACGTGACGGGAATCGGGGCGGCCGAGTTCGTGGACGCGGCGGGCGGTGATTTCCGACTCGCCCCAGGATCCATGGCCAGGGATTCGGGGATCGTCATTCCCGCGATCCCGGTCTCCGAGGACTTCGACCGCAACGAGCGTACGGGCCGGCCCGACCTCGGCGCGTTCGAGTCCCAACCCTGACCGTGACGCCCGCAGTCCTGCTAACCTGCTCGCATCGCGGACAACGAACACACGACGCCGGTCTCTCGGCCTCCACGCGAGGCTCCACAGCGCACGCCCGTCCTCATCGGGATCGATGCTCAGACGATGGGCATGCTGCTGGAAGTTCGTGGTTCATTGACCATCGGACGGGATGACAGCGCCGAGCTCACGGTTCCGTTCGAAGGTGTGTCCCGTCAGCATGCCGAGCTCACCGTGCAAGCTGGCGCCACGCACCTGCGTGACCTCGGGTCGACCAATGGCACTGCGGTCAATGGGGCTGAGATCTCTCAAGTCGTGCTCGAATCCGGCGACCGCATCCAGCTCGGATCCGTAGAGTTCGAGTTCCGTATCGAGTCTCGGAGCCGGCTGGCGGAGCTTCGCGACCGGGCGCAAGCCCAGCGACTCGTCTCGCAGCTCAGTCCTCGTGAACGCGAAGTCGCGCTGGCGATCGCCCGTGGCCTCAAGAGCGCCGAGATCGCAGCGCTGCTTCACATCAGCACCCGCACCGTGAACACCCACCTCGAGCACATCTACGAGCGGCTGCAGCTCCGCACCCGAACGGCGCTGGCCGGGCTCGTCGCGCGCTCTGGCCTGACGCCGTGACCCGGATGCCGAACGACGACCGGACGGGCGTTCTCCCCGGAGGTTCAGCGGCGGCGCAACGAGCGAGGCTGGACGATGCTCGCACGGTGTCGATCTCCGGCAAGACCGAGCCCACCGCCCCTGCGCCGGTGGCACTGTTGCTGCCAGGGACCGTCGTCGATCGCTACATCCTCGTCGATCACCTCGGCTCGGGAGGACTGGGTGACGTCTACAAGGCCTATGACCCCGAGCTTGATCGTCGCATCGCGATCAAGGTCCTGCGGTCCTCGGTGGTCGACGCTGAAACGGCCTTGGGCCTGTCTCGGGACCGGCTTCGGCGAGAGGCCCAGGCCCTGGCGAAGCTGCACCACCCCAACGTTGTCGCCGTCTACGACGTTGGCGAACACGGCACGGAGTCCTTCATCGCGATGGCCTTTGCCGAAGGACAGCCGCTCCATCACTGGGCCGAGGCCCAATCGCCGGGCTGGAGCCGCGTCCGGGACGTGTTCCTCGATGCCGGGCGTGGCCTGGCCGCCGCCCATGCTGCCGGCCTCGTTCACCGTGACTTCAAGCCCGAGAACGTCGTCGTCGGTGAGGATGACCGCGTCATCGTGCTGGACTTCGGCCTCGCACGCGCGGCAACGATCGCGTTCGACGAGACGCCACTGCTCGATCCCACCGAGGGCGCGGATTCCTCGCTCCTGCATCGCGAGGTCACTGGGCAAGAAGTCCTGCTCGGCACGCCGGCGTACATGGCACCCGAGTTGTTCCGCCAGCAGGCCCCCTCGCACGCCAGCGACCAGTTCGCATTGTGCGTGTCGATGTACCGCACGTTGTTCGGCGACTTCCCGTTCTCCCGCGGCTCGGTCCCCGAGTACATCAAGGCCGTCGAGTCGGGCACCCTCACCGTCCCGGAGTCCACCGTCCCGCGCTGGCTCGTGCGCGTCCTGGCGCGCGGGATGGCAGGGCGCCCAGCGGACCGCTTCCCAAACATCCAGGAGCTGCTGCGGGCGCTCGAAGGCGATCGCGTTCGACGGAGACGACGTCGGCTGGCGCTCGCACTCGCCATTCCGCTGGCGGGCGTCGCTGTGGGCGCTGGAGCCTGGCTATTCCAGCCCGAGCCGACCGCCCGCGAGCTTGCGGTGTCCGAGCAGATCACCCAAGCCGCCCGGGAAGCTGCGGCGAGGGGGGACTTCGTCTACCCCCCGACCGCGGATCCCCAGGCCCCGACCGCGCTCTCGGGAGTGCTCCAGCTCGAAGACATCACCGGCCCCGCAGCGCCCCAAGCACGGGCGGCCGCGACCGAGCTCCGCACAGAGTTCAGCGGCGCGCTCATCAAGTTTGGCGACCGCTACTACGACATGGACGGAGGTCGTCCATTCGCCGCGGACTTCTACACCATGGCACTGGTCTTCGACCCCGATGACGAACACGCAGGAACCCGCGCGCGTCTCAGTCCAACCCAGCGCGACGCCGTGATTGAACGGGCGCGGTCCTGTCTCTTATACACATCTCCGAGCCCACGAGACCTCTCTACATCTCGTA
>CAJXVA010000255.1 GCA_913061055.1 uncultured Pseudomonadota bacterium | reverse complement strand
TCGTCGGCCTGCTCGAGGACGGCGCCGAGCAGGCCGACGATCTCCTCGGGCAGCGCTTGCCCGATCAATCGGGTGGGGGCCGCGGGGAGAGGCGCGGCGACGCCCAGCGGCGTTCCATCCGCCTCGAACGTCAGCACGTCGTGCCAGCGGAGGCCGCCAAGCTCGACGTACGCCACCCGGCGCTCTCCCTCGGTGCGAAGTCTCCGCGTCCCGAGTTGGTGCAGGGCGTAGCTCCGTCCGGCGATGTAGACCCGCTCGAGTCCGTCCCGCAGCTGCACACAGACGTCATCGCTCGGCCAGTGCCACTCGAAAGGAGCGGGCCGGAACGGCACGCCGACCTCGACCATCGATCCTCGAATCGCACGCGACTCCACGTCCTGCGTGAAGCGTTGCAAAGCCGCCGGCGGGTCGTCGATGCGAAAGCTATGGGTCAGCGCGTCGAAGAGCGTCGCGGTGGGGTAGGGGCCGCGGTAGTGCAGCGAGCTCGCGCCACACCGCTGGGCCGATCCCGAGAGCCAGTTCAGCAGAGCTGAGCCGGCGCCCGAAGGCAGGGACCCGGGGACGTCGACCGGTGGGATGTGGGTTGGCTGGCTCCATTCGGTTTGCCCGCAGCGCGCGATGACAACGTCGCCGGCGCGGAGTTCGTGGGCCCGGTGGAACAACGGGTGCGCGCTGGCCTCTCCGTGCAACACCAACGTCGATCGGTCCGGCCGGAAGAGGGTGAGGGCATGGAGCGAGTCCCCGTTCCAGCGTGCGCTCCAAACCTCGTGCCCGTGGCGGTCCACGGCTCGTCGAACGCGACCACCGGCGGAGTGAATCACCGTGCCGTGAAGGAGCGAGGTCTCCATGCGCGCGGAACCCTACTGCACGCGGGGGCGTGGGGCGAAACAAGTCACTGCTCGAAGCAGAGCACGTGCTTTTCGGTCATGCAGGGCTCGGTGCCGGGGAGGGCGAACCACTCCACGGTAAGCCCCGAGCGTGAATGCTGCGCATTGAAGGCCGACAGGAGCCAGTTCGAACAGTTGAGGCCGTTGTTGGCGGTTGGCTGCGAGGCGCCGGTCCACAGCTCGACGCTCGCGGGGGTGCCATCCGCGAAGGTGCTGACCCCGGTGTCGAGTGGGCCATCGTTGGTCAACCCGTCCGCCGTGGGCCAGATACGCTGGCCGTAGAGGTTGATCCATGGCTCGCCCGCAAGGTCGAACCGGGAGACCGCGGACATGAAGCTTTGCGGCACGAAGGCCAGGAATGCGCCATTCAGCTCGGCTTCATCTGCATCGGCTTCGCACGCCTCGTCGAACGCTGCGAGTCCGCTCGAGCCGGAAAACGCGCTCGACGAGACGAACGCGCGCCGTCCGGTCTGGACCTCGGCTTCCACTACAGTATCGTGGTCGATACCGAAGCAGTAGACGTGTACGGCAGCCTCGCAGCCTTGGATGCCTACGGAGGTCCAAGAGCCGCTGACGCTCGCGGATTCACCGACGGTTACGACGCCATCTGCGGCGGCGCAGACCTGGGCGCTGGTCCCGTTGGCAGCGGTGCCCGTTGCGACCCGGACGTTCTGCAGATGCTCGCCGTTCTCGTCGAGGGCCGGGGGATACCACAGGGTGCCCGACTCGATGTCGCTCACGAGGTCCGCAAACGGCAGCCCGTCCGGACGGATCCAGCCGCGCGCGCCCTCCAGACGACCGGCAGCCGATGCGTCGGGGCTGGGGAACCAAGCACGGTAGTTCCCTTCGAGGTCCGCAGCTGTCGCCAGGTCGGTGCACAGCGCATCTCCAGCCTCTGCATCGAGGCCCGCCCCGACGAGCGTCTGCGAGCTGACGAACACCAGGTTGGGCTGGGGAGGCTGGCCGGTGGTCGATGAACTCCCCGACGATGTCGAGCCGTCCGTCGTCGTCGTGGATGTCGATTCACCGGAAGAATTCGAGCTCGTGACCGCCTCGGTCGTGGTCGAGACTTCCGAGCCTTCGTTGGCCGACGTCGTGGAAGGCTCCAGAGTTGTTGGGGCATCCGACGTGGAGGCGTCCGCTTCCACGACGCACTGGCCGGCGAGCCCGTCGCCCGCGAACTGACCGTATCGCCGACCGGTCCCGCAGTCGCCGTCGGCAAACGAACAGTAGCCCGTGGCCTCGCACGTGCCCGCCTCATCGCCGGCGACGCAGGCTTGGTCGTCGGAACACGAATAGGACTGTGATGGCAAGCAGGCGCTCAATCCGAGGAGCGCAAGTGCCACCAACCATCGCATTCGGGGAGCATACCGTGATGCGGTTTGGAGAAGATGTACGGCCGAGCCCACAAAAAAACGAGCGGGGAACCCAAGGGCTCCACCGCTCGTTTTCACGACGTGAGTATCGATTACTCGTCGCAGGCGGGGCACATACCAGCTTGGCAGCCCGAGAGCGCCAGGACGGCGGGAGGAAGTCCGACGACTTCGCACTCTTTCTGGCATGCGGCGAGGCCAGCAGCGCCCATGTCCATGACGTCGAGACAGTCGAGGATGCAGTTGCAATCCGAGTCGTCACGACAGTCTTGAAGCTGGTCGCAACAAGTCGTCTTCAGGCACATCGAGCACTCGTCGTCGTCCTTGGCGGCTTCGCAGGCTGCGTTGTCGCCTCCGCCGGTCGAGGTGTCCGCGCCGGTGGTGAGATCGGGTCCGCCGGTGGTGGTGGTGTCGGAGTCGGACTCGGAGGCGGACTCGGAGGCTGACTCGGATGCTGACTCGGACGCGGACTCGGAGTCGGACTCCGACGCGGTTGCGCTGGCGGTCTCGGACTCGGACGCAGACGCGCTGGAGGTTTCGGTGCCGGCGGTCGGAGCGGTGTCGGTACCGGCGGTGTCGGTACCAGCGGTTGCGGTGGCGCCGGTGTCACCGTCGCCGCCGTCGTCGCCACAGGCGGCGAGAGGAAGGGCGAGAGCGAGACCGAGGAGGAGGCAGACGTTACGGGTCATGTCGAGTTTCCAAATGAAAGGGAGCCGGGAAAGGCCGACTTCGCGACGTCTTCTATCGAACGGCCTCCGCGTTGCCAAGGTCCGCGCAATTCGCCGGGGCTCGGCCGGTGGGTATCCGAGGTTTGTGAGCCTCTACGGGAGACCCGCCTGCCTCTGCGGTGGCGTAGATGGGCCTCTCGTCGGGGTCCGGTCGCGCGGCCCGGTGCGCTGGCTACGGCCCGCCTACGTAGGCGAGGTAGGCCAACGGGATCGCAATCCCAGCGATGACCAACACCGCGCCGCGGCCCATCAATCCCTTCCGCCCGGGAATCATGAACATGCCCGACACGGCGAGCAGCAACAGAGCGCCCGCGTAGCCGTCGGCGAAGTAGGTCCACGCTTTCTTCCCGCGATTGAGGTGCAGCCAGTTGGCGGCGCGCAAGGCGAAGCGTTCCTCCTGGCCCTCTTCGTAGACCTTGCCGGTCTTCGTCGCCACGAACAGCGTGCTCGTCTCCAGCGTGATCTCGAGCTCGCCGTCGGCGGGGCTGTAGACATCCAGCGGGGTCTCTTCGATACCCGCCGCGGACATCACGATCGCGGCCGCCTGCTGTTCGTCGTCTGGCAGCGGGCCTTCGAGCACGAACTCGCGTTCGAAGTTGGTGAAGTTGGGGTCCCAGTCTGCGATGTGGTTCACCGCGAGGCCACTGAGGGCGTAGACGAACGTGAGCCCGACGGCGAGGTAGCCCAAGTCCCGATGCAGCGCCCGAAGCCACGGACGCCACTTGAACTTCTTCTTTCGTTGAGTCTTCGCCGGGGTCGCGGGAGCGTCGCCCTCAGGCATACCGCTCCTCTTTCCAGGGGTCGGCGTGGTTGCTGTAGCCCCGGGTCTCCCAGTAGCCCGGCTGGTCCCGTCGTGTGAACCGAATGCCCGTCAGCCATTTGGAGCTCTTCCAGAAGTAGAGGTCCGGAACCAAGGCTCGGACCGGAGCACCGTGCGGGCGACGCAGCGGCCGTCCGTCGTGCTCCCAGACGATCATCACATTGTCCGCGAGACCCTCGTCGAGCCGGACGTTGGCGGTGTAGCCGTGGGCGGATTCGAAGATGACGTGCCGGGCCGAATCCTTGAGTCCCGCTTTTTCGGCGAGGTCCTTGACCCGCACGCCCTTCCAGCGCGCGTCGAGCATCGTCCAACCGGTCACGCAGTGAACGTCGGCCCGGGTGTCGATGGCGTCCATGCCGAGCAACTCCCGGAAGTCGAGCTCGAGCGGGCGCTCCACCTCGCCGTGGACCTTGATCTTGACGCTGCTTCGCGCGGGATCCCCGGCTTGGCCGCCCATCGGCTTGAGGGCTGAGATGACGCGCTGACCCGGCGGCACCCGAGCGCGACCATCGGCCCTCGACTGGGCCTTCGCCTCGCTCGTGAGGTGGTCGCTGATCGTGTACAGGCCACCTCCCATGGCGGCGATCACGGTGCCGGAGGCGGCTTTGCGGATGAAGTCGCGACGGGCGATCGTTTTGGCGAGGGACGGAGCAGGGTCGGTCATGGTCGTCGTCCTTGGGGCAAGGGTGCGGCACAGAGCAGACGGGTGCCACGCAGATGGTGTTACGGCCGCCGAGGTGGCGTTTTGCGCCGCACTTCGAGTATCCCTGAGCACGCATCCCGGTTACCCATGCGAATTCTGTACGTCGAGCCGTTCGAGAGTGGATCACATGCGGCGTTCTCGCGGGTCTTGACCGGCGCGATTGACGCGCAGTGGACGACGCTGACGCTGCCGGGGCGGCATTGGAAGTGGAGGATGCGCGGGAGCGCGGCGTACTTCGCTCTGGCCCACGCCGAGGCGCTCTCCCGATCCTACGACCTGGTGGTGGCGTCTTCGTATGTGCCGCTGGCCGAGCTGGTCGGACTCGCGCCGTCCCTCCAGGGCGTGCCGGCGTTGCTGTACTTTCATGAAAACCAGCTCGCGTTTCCAACCCTCGGACCCGCGCAGCCTCGCGACCACCACTTTGGCTTCACCCAGCTCGTCTCGGCCCTGGCCGCCGACCGGTGCGTGTTCAACTCTGCGTTCAATCGCGACTCGTTCCTCGATGCCGGCACGGCCCTGCTGCGGCGCATGCCCGACGCGGTGCCGAGCGGCTGGATCGACCGCATCCGCGAGCGCTCCAGCGTGCTCGGCGTGCCGCTCCCGCTCACCTCGGAGCCGGTCGCGGCCGCGGCGGGGCACCTGGAGGGCCCGGTGCTGCTGTGGAATCATCGCTGGGAACACGACAAGAACCCTCAGACCTGTCTGCGTGGCCTGGTCGAGCTCGCCGCGGAAGGGCTTCCGTTTCGGGTGGCGGTATGTGGCCAGCGGTTCTCCCGAGTGCCGCCGGTGTTTGAGGAGACCGAGTCTGCGCTGCGCTCCCGCGCCGTCCAGTGGGGCCCGGCCGACCCCGCGACCTACCGAGGCTTGCTCGACCGCGCCGACGTCGTGTTGTCGACGGCCCACCACGAGTTCTTCGGCGTCTCGGTGATGGAGGCGGTGCATCATGGTGCCCGGCCGCTGGTTCCGGATCGCCTCGCGTACCGGGAGCTGTGGCCCGAAGAGTTTCGGTATGCCGACGACGCCGGGTTCGTTCCGGCGCTGCGCGAGCTGCTGGGCTCCGGCGCTGCGCTGCGGGCCGACCGACGTGACCTCACGAGGCCGTTCTCCGTATCCGAGCTGATCCCTCGATTCGCGGCGCTGTTCGGCGAACTCGCCTCGAAAGCTTGAACGCGCCGCGATACAGTCCGCCCGATGTCCGTCGCCCGCCCTTACAACTTCTCCGCTGGCCCCGCGATTCTGCCCACGTCGGTGTTCGAAGAGACTGCGGCTGCCGTTCGGCAGCTCAACGTCCCTGGCGACGACTCGCTGGAGTCCAAGCTCTCGATCCTCGAGATCTCGCACCGGAGCAAGACGTTCGACGCGATTCACAACGAAGCCATCGCGCTGGTTCACGAGGTCCTCGGCGTGCCCGACGACTACGAGGTCTTGCTGCTTCAGGGGGGAGCGAGCCTGCAGTTCGCGATGCTGCCGATGAACCTCGGCGTGCCGGGCAAGGCAGCGGCCTACGTGGACACCGGCGCGTGGTCGGCCAAGGCCATCAAGGAGAGCAAGGGGCTGGGCGAGACCCTTGTGGTGGCGTCCAGCAAGGACACGACCTACGACCACATCCCCGCTGAGGCGACGTGGTCCGACTTTGCGGGCTCCAGCTACCTGCACGTCACATCCAACAACACGATCTACGGCACCGAGTTTGCGGAGCTGCCCGACAGCGGGGACGTCCCCCTGATCGTCGACCTCAGCAGCAACATCGGCAGCCGGCCGATGGCGTTGGACAAGGTCGCGCTGGGCTACGCCGGCGCCCAGAAGAACCTGGGCCCCTCGGGCGTCACCCTCGTGTTTGCGCGCAAAGAGCTCCTGTCTCGCGAGGCACCCGGTTACGTGCCGACCATCCTTCGCTACGGGACCCACGTCGAGAAGAACAGCCTGTTCAACACGCCCAACACGTTCGGTATTCTGGTGCTGCGCAACGTGCTTCGGTGGGTCAAGCGTCGGGGCGGAGTCGAGGCGGTGGGCAAGGTCAACGCCGCCAAAGCCGGCAAGCTCTACGCCGCCTTGGACGAGAGCAGCCTCTTCAGCGCCCACGCCAAGGAGGGGAGCCGTTCCCAGATGAACGTGACGTGGACTCTGGGAGGCGAGGACCGTGATGCGAAGACGAAAGACTTCCTCGCTGCGGCCGCGACGGCCGGCCTCAGTGGCCTCAAGGGACACCGCTCGGTGGGTGGCTGCCGCGCGTCGATCTACAACGCGTTCCCCGAAGACGGCGTCGATGCCCTCGTCGAGTTCATGAGAGAGTTCGAGCGTACCCAGGGATGAGCGAGCAGTACCCAGTCGAGGCCCCCGGGTGGGCCGCGCTCGACCGCGTCGGGCTGACGATCTACCCGGGACAAACCCCCCACCAGTTCGCCAGCCAGACCGGCTACGATCTCGACAGCCCCAATCCGCTCCCAGCGATCTGCGTCTGGGAAGGCTCCAACCCAGAGCACTGGCACTACGTCACCTACGGGCTCACCGAGCTGTTCGAAAAGTCCTCCGACGACCCGAACGTCTCCGGGTTTGGGTTTGAGATCACGTTCCGACTCCCGCGAAGCGCCGGCGAGACCCAGCCGCCGACATGGCCGATTCGCATGCTGCAGGGCATCGGGCACTACGCGCTGTCGGGCCACGGCGGGTTCGACACCGGGCACATGATCGACCTGGGAGGCCCGCTGGCGGAGGCCTCAGAAGACAGCGAGCCCTCCAAGCTGCACGGAGTGATCACCGTTCCGGACCCGAGCTTTGGCAAGGTCGACACCCAGTTTGGCTCGATTCTGTTCCTGCAACTCTTCGGGATCACATCCGAAGAGCTGGAGTCCATGCAGAGCTGGCCGATGGAGCGCCGCGTGGGTCTGGTGCGCGAGCTCGAGCCTTTTGGCCTCACTCGCGTGGAACGCGGCGCGTTCTCCGAGGGCCGCAAGACCGCCGCGGCGTGGCGTCGGCATGCGCTGGGTGTGTTGGTGTAGGGCACATCTTCGTCTGACACTTGGGTCCCTGCGACTCGGTGCGTTATCGTTGGTTTGGATGCGGGCTTGGAGGGACTCCCTGCGGTGGTTGGTGGCGTGCGCGCTACCGATGGCTGCATGTGCAGGGGGTGCCGACGTCGACAGTGGAAGCTGCGAGACGTTCGGCCAGAGCTGCGTCAACGACTCGGCATCGATGTCGGCCGGCTCGGCGACCAGCGGCACCGCACCGACGTCCGGTGGCAACAGCGACAGCAACTCGGGCTTCGTGACCACGGGGCTTGGCTCGAGTTCTGGGACCGGTGGTGGCCCCGGAGGCGGCAACTGCATCGACAACGATGGCGACGGCTACGGTGACGGCTGCGTGCCCGGCGATGACTGCGACGACGACAATGTCGAGGTCAACCCGGGCGCCATGGAGCAGTGCGACGACGTCGACTGGAACTGCGACGACGACCCCGCGGCCGGCTGCGAGTGCACCGACGACGGCGTTGGGAGCAACTGCAACCTCCCGTTCGACCTCGGCGTCATCGCGGTCGACAGCTCGAAGACCGGCGTGGTCGGCAACGTTCCGGTTGAGAACAACTTCGACTGGTACCAGGTCAGCTTCCCCACTGAGGGGCGGCCCGGCGAGGGCACGCCGACGATCGGTTTCGCGGTCAACACCGAAGAGCAGTTCGTGTTCGATGTGCTGACCGATCAGTGCGGCGCTGGCGGCATGCCGTGCGGCAATGCGGGGGCGCCCGAGGGGCTGGCCGAGGGGCTGACCGACTTCAGCTTCGTCGACGACGACCCCGGATGCTGCACCGAGCCGATGGACGCGCTCGTCCAATGGCCCGACGTGGTCTACATCCGGGTGTATCGGACGACACCGGGCAGCAGCTGCGCGGTGTACCAGCTCGAAGTCTCCCGCTGACTTCGTCTCCTCGGGCTCGGCAGGCCTACTCGCGGGTCGACCAAAACGCGTCTGCGGCAGCGAAGACTGCCGCTGGGTCCTCTACGTGCGGGTAGTGTCCGATGGTGGGCAGGTGCACGACGTCAGCGTCGGGGACGAGCTCTGCGTATCGTTGGGCTGCATGGCGACCGGAGACGGGGTCGACGTTGCCGTTGATCACGCGTGTGGGGACCAGGTTGTCGAGAAGCGGGCGCACCCATCGTTCGCGCTGGGTCGTGCGCTCTTCCATGTAGCGGATCAGGTGGGGCAACGCGGTGCGGCCTCCATCGGCGATGAGCAGCTCCCAGCTTCCCTTTAGGAACGCATCGGTGGGAGGCGTGTCGGGCCCGAAGATGCGCTGCATCGAGCGTCGGAACGTTCGCTCGCTCGACAGCCGCGCGACCCATCGACCGAGCGGGGAGATCAGCAAGCGCTGAATGGGTCGCGGTCGATGGGTCTCGGGGAATATTCCTCCGTTGAGGAAGAGAGCAGACGTCCACTCGATGGGGCTCGCACCGGCGGCTTGGCGGGCGAGCAGCTCCTGTCCAACGCTGTCGCCGAGATCGTGGCACAGCAGGTTTGCCCGCGTGACGCCGCGAGATTCGAGAACCGCCTCCGCAAGGTCGGCTTGTGCCGCGACGGGGATCGGACGGTCCGGCTTGGTGGCCCGGCCGAGTCCCAGCAGGTCGAACGCGATCGCGCGACGCCGCCCCGTCAGGTCATCCCAGATGGGCTCGAAGTCCCACGAGGATGTCGGAAACCCGTGGAGGCACAAGACCACCGGGCCATCTCCGTTGTCCCGGACCACCGTCGAGTCGGACCCAACTCGCAACCGGTCGGCCTGCGCGTACCACTCGCCCACGGTGGCAGGCTGGTGCGGTTGGGTCATTCGCGCATGCCCAGCTCGCACGTCAGTCGGCCGTTCTTCTGAACGAGCTTCCACGGCGGCAGCGCGGGTAGAGGCGGGGCGGCGTCGGTGCATCCGGGGTCGGCACCATCGGCCTCGTGGTCGAAGTCGTTGTCGACCTGGTCGGTGCACGCGGTGGTGGAGTCTTTGGACTCCGGGTCGGGGTTCGCGGTCAGCCAGGTGTCCGGGATGTCATTCCACAGGGTCTCGAAGAACGTCTCGTACTGCTTGGCCAGCTTGGGGCTGTGAACGATGATCGTGTTCTCGTCGTTCTTGGTGTCGCCCGAGGAGGTCCAGTTCATGGAACCAGTGATGACCGTCTCGCCGTCGATGACCGCGGACTTCATGTGCATCTTGCCGCCCCAGTTCTCGACCTTGACCGCAATGCCAGCGGCCCGGAGCAACTCGTGCTTCGTGTACCCGTTCTTGGCCCCCGTGGCGTCCATGATCACGCGAACTCGAACCCCACGGCGGTAGGCGTCGATGAGGTCGGCCACGACGTGCTTGTGGGTGAGGAAGAAGACCGCGATGTCGATGCTGCTCTGAGCGTTGCGCAGGATCGGTCTGAGTCGCGAGCTGATCGGAGATTCCTGCGGCGAGAAGTAGACCTCCAACTCAGCATCGGGGAGCTTGAGCTTCTTCTCCCCTTTCGGCCGGGGCTTGCGTCCGTGGTACCGGCCGTCTTCGTACATCTGCTCGAACTCTTCTGTGTACCAACCCGCGAGTGTCTTCGATTCGACGACGGTGACGAGGTTGGCGTTGTAGCCCCCGGTGCCGGAGTCGCTGACGTTGGTCGAGCCTGTCCACACGTGGCGCCCATCCACGATGAAGAACTTGTCGTGCATGATCTTGGCGCCGCCTTCGATGGGCTCGCGGCTGGCATGAGCGGCGAGGAGGCAAGAGTCTCCAAGGTCGTAGGCCAGGCACTGCAATGGACCTTCGAAACCTTTGGGACGGTCGCACTTCGGCTCGCGATCGTAGCGGGCACGGGCTTCCTGTCTCGCGATCTTGAGGTCGGCCTTCAAATCGCTGCGGACGTTCTCGATCGCCGCGACCAGGTCTTCGGTGCTCGAGTAGTAGTTCTGCCCTTCGAGGTCACGGTCCACCACCCCGCGGACTTCGACGCCGCGGGACTTGGCTGCGACCAGGGCGGTCTTGATCACGGTCTGGTTCCTCATCCCGTAGATCGCGAAGTCGATGCTGGTCTGGGCGCCTTCGATGAGGCCGAGCAAGGCCTTACAGTGCTCGGCCTCGCAGATGTCCTGCGGGCGATCGAACTGTTTGGGGTCGTTGAGGATGAGCCGGATCGAGCCGTCTTCAACGATTGCTTTCCCGTTGGCGGGGCGGTCAGATGCGGTCTTGGGCTCGCACGCGAGCAGGCCGAGCAGAGGGAGCAGGGTCAACGCCGTGCGCACGGCCGCAGTCTACTCCGCTCTGTGCTCTCTTGCTCTGGGGCATAGTTCTCGGTCGCGCGGCGCCGACAGCTTCGGCTACTGTGGGGCCCATGCATGGCCAAGGAAACGGCGGCGGACAGTGGGGGAACGGACAGCCGCCCGGCGGACATCCCCCACAGCCCGGCCAGCCGCCGCAGCCAGGCCAGCCCCCGCAGGGGTACCCGCAGCCCGGGCATCCCCAACCCGGGCATCCCCCGCAGGGATACCCGCAACCCGGGCATCCCCCGCAGGGATACCCGCAGCCCGGGCATCCCCAGCAGGGATACCCGCAGCCCGGGCATCCCCAGCCTGGGCATCCGCCCCAGCCGGGCTATCCGCCGCAACAAGGTCACCCGCAGCAGCCCTACGCGGGCCCCCCGGCGCAGCTCACTTCCGGCCTGTACGTGACTGCGGAGTACATCTTCCTGCAGTGGATGCTCATGATGACGAGCCCGGTGATCACGGTCTACGGGCGACCGATTCCGTTCAAGTGGAACCGGCCGCAGGTGGTCCCACTCCCGCCGGGCAACCACCCCATCAACATCCATTTTCCGTGGGTCTTCCAGAAGGGAAACAGCACCGACGCCGTCGTGCCTGTCCATCCCGGACATGCCACCGAACTCAAGTACAGCACCTCGTTCTTCGTGTTCACCTCGGGGACGATTGCCCCACGCGGTTTCCGTCCCTGGGGGACCTAGCCGCGGCCGTCCAGCCTGGGCTCGACGACTCGGAACTCGGCGCGATATGGTCTTCGCTCTCGGTGGCAACCTGGGATCGACGAGATGCACGAGGACAACGACTCCAAGACGAGCACCCTCGGCAGGTTGGGGGCGGAGCCCCGCATCCGAGGGATCCTCGCAGCGCTGCCCGACTTGATGTTCGTTGTGTCCCGGGACCTGGTGTTCGAGGAGTACCAGGCGCCGGAGCTCGAGCAGCTGCTGATGCCGCCCAGTGACTTCGTGGGCAAACGGGTGGACGAGGTCCTGCCTCCGGACGTCGCGAGCAGGGTGAATGATGCGGTCCTGGGGACCCTCGCAGATGGGGAGCGGCGGACCGTTCCCTACGCTCTCGACCTTCCCGATGGGCGGCAGTGGTTCGAGGCGATCTCGGGGCTCTGTGACCAGGACTCGGTGCTCTTTGTCGTCCGCGACCGGACGCGACAAGTACTCACCGAAGAGCGGCTGCGGATGAACGACCGCATGGCGTCTCTGGGCACCTTGGCTTCGGCCGTCGCGCACGAGATCAACAACCCCCTGACCTACGTGCTCGGCAACCTCGACTTCATCCGCGAAACGCTCGAGCCTGCTGGCGACCAGGAGTTGCTCGGCGCGTTCTCCGACGCGGTCCACGGACTCGAACAGGTCGCGGCGCTGGTGGGCGACCTCCGCGTGTTCTCGCATCCGGGCCGGACCGAGTTCACGGCGGTTGATCTCAACCACGTCGTCGACGCAACCATTCGCATCGCCAAGGGCGCGCTCGATCGATGCGCGGTGTTGGTCCGTGAGCCACAAGAGTTGCCCCCAATCGCTGGTAACGCGAGCCAGGTGGGTCAAGTTGTTCTCAATCTCGTGACCAACGCCATCGATGCGATCGAATCGGGCTCGACCGCCGACAACGAGATTCGTATCGATACCTGTCACGACGACAAGAAGGTCGTGTTGACGGTGAGCGACACCGGGGCCGGGATTCCGGCCGAACTCGGAGAGCGGATCTTCGACCCGTTTGTGACGAGCAAGGCCGCCGGGAGCGGGACCGGCCTCGGACTCTCGATCTGCCGGAGCATCGTCGTATCGCTCGGCGGAACCATTCGTGCCGAGCGTCGTTCGCCTCGCGGCACCGCGGTGACTGTGACGTTCGCGCTCCACAATGCTGAGCCGCGTGAAGCTCCCGATAGCCACTCCGGCCGCTTGCCGTCCGAACCTCGCGATGCACGAATCCTGGTCGTGGACGACGACGACCGGGTGGCGCAGGTTACGGCCCGAGCTCTGCGTGGGTACGACGTCGAGGTGGCTCCAGACGGTCGTGCCGCCCTCGAGCGGATTCGCGGTGGTCAGGTCTTCGACCTGGTCCTTTGCGATCTCATGATGCCAGGCATGACGGGGATGGAACTCTTTCGAGCCATCGCCGACACGGACCCCGAGTTGGCCGAGAGATTCGTCTTCATGACCGGCGCTGCGTTCAGCGCCGACGCTCGCTCGTTTGTCGAGTCGACGGCTCGGCCGATGCTACACAAGCCGTTCGCACTCTCGGCCCTGCGGACAACGGTCGCCGAGCAACTCCACGCATCGCGGGAGTGAGCGATTCGTCAGCCTTTACGCCGAGCCCACTCGCAGCGCCCATCAACACACGCGGGCGCGCCGTTGATGCAGCGGGGAGTGGCGTAGGGGCATTTGTCGTCGCGGTAGGTCGAGCACACCCGCTCGTCGAGCGAGGCTCGGAAGCTCTCGTACGCATCGGCGTGAGTTGCGAGCACGGCGGTGGGGCAGTTGCCGCGGCAGCCCGTCGATCTGTCTCTTATACACATCTCCGAGCCCACGAGACCTCTCTACATCTC
>CAJXVA010000254.1 GCA_913061055.1 uncultured Pseudomonadota bacterium | reverse complement strand
TCGTGGGCTCGGAGATGTGTATAAGAGACAGCAACCAGATCACCAAAGCGCTCAAGGGCGTTGGCGTCGACTGGATCCTCACCGGCGAGGCGCCCGCCAACCCGGGGCCCGCCGACAGCGGAAAGGACGCGGTCGCACTCTCGCTTTCGATGAAGGTGCCGCTGTGGTCGCGGGCCTACAAAGCCGGTGCGTCCGAGGCTCGGGCTCGCGGGGCAGCGCTTCGCTCCAGAGCGCTCGACGCCCGCAACGGCGTCGCGGCGCAGGTCGGCGAACACGCGGCGCTGGTCGACGATGCCGTCCGCCGGGTCGAGGTGTACGGCAGCACACTCATCCCCCAGGCTCAGACCGCGTTCGAGTCGGTGCTGGCCAGCTTCGTCTCCGGTCGGGCGACCGTGGCCGAGCTGTTGATCGCCGAGCAGGCGCTGCTGGGCCTTCGCGGGGAACGGTTCGCCGCCCAGGCCGACTACGGCACCCACCTGGCCCGGCTCGAGCGCGCCGTCGGTCGCCCGGTCCGCACCTCTCGTCCGAACTCTCGACCCGACAAGGCGGTTTCCGATGACGACCAACGTTGACGCTGAACGCTCAAATGACGACGGGCCAACGCCGCAGGAAGATCCGTCCGGGCCTGGCGGGGTGATGCGTGCGGTGCTGTTGGTGGTGGCCGGAGTTGTCTTGGGTGCGGGCGCCGTTGCGCTGCTGTCGTCCGGTGAGGCCCAGACCGACGGAGTCCACGCCCATGACGAAGCGTCCGAGCTCGAGACGATCTGGACGTGCGCGATGGATACCCAGGTTCGGCAACCAGAGCCCGGGCCCTGCCCAATCTGCGGGATGGACATGATCCCGTTGTCCGGCGATGGCAGCGATGACGCTCAGGGACCCGGCAACCGCATCGTGCTCTCGGAGCGAGCGCGAATGCTCTCGAAGCTCACCACGGCCACGGTCCGCCGCCAGGCGCATGCGACGGCGGACCTGCGCCTGTTGGGGCGCATCGAGCCCAACGAGGCCTCGCTCAAGACGGTCACCGCCTGGATTGGCGGACGCATCGACAATCTGCGGGTGAAAGAGACCGGCAAGCGTGTCCGCAAAGGCCAAGTCATCGCGACGCTCTACAGCCCCGAGGTCTTCGCGGCCCACCAGGACCTGCTCGTTGCGAAACGGCAGGTCGAGCGGATGCGCGACAGCCCACAGACCTCCCGTTGGGCTGCCGATGCCGCCCTCGATGCGTCCCGGGAGAAGCTCGGGTTGCTCGGTGTCCCCGATGCCGAGCTCACGCGGATGGAAGGCCAGAAGAAGCCGACGCGCGCGGTGGCAATCCGGTCTCCGTTCTCGGGCACGGTGATCGAGCGCATCGCCACCGAGGGCGCGTACATCACGACCGGGGCGTCGCTGTATCGCATCGCCAACCTCAACTCGCTTTGGGTGCAGCTCGACGCGTACGAGAGCGACCTCGCCCGACTCTCGCTGGGGCAGACCGTTCTCGTCTCGGTCGATGCGGTTCCCGACGAGGTGTTCGAGGGGACCGTCACGTTCATCGACCCCATCCTCGACCCCAAGCGCCGCACCGCGCGGGTTCGCGTTCAGCTCGAGAACCGTGACGGCCGGCTGCGGCCCGGCATGTTCGCCGAGGCCACGGTCGCGACGAAGCATCCGGAAGGCTCGCCCACACCCCTGGTCGTCCCCTCGACCGCACCGCTGTTCACCGGTCGGCGTGCGGTGGTCTACGTGGAAGTGGACGCCGGCGATCGTGTTGGCTATGAAGCGCGGACCGTTCGGCTTGGCCCGAGGCTCGGCAAGGTCTACCCCGTCGTGGCGGGCCTCTCCGAGGGGGACAGAGTCGTGACCCGCGGTGCGTTCGCCTTGGATGCCGATCTTCAGATCCGCGGTGGGGCAAGCATGATGACCTCGGCCGACGACCACGAAGAAGGAGTCTGGGACCGCATCGTCGAGCTCTCCGATGAGCAGCGAAAGGGTCTCGCGCCGGTGGTCGCCGCGTACCTGGATGCCCAGGTGGCGTTGGCCGACGACGATCTGGAGGGCGCCAAGACCTCGGCATCGGCGCTGATTGATGCGGTCGTCGCGGTGGAGATGTCGCGGCCCACCGAGGCCAAGGACGCGTGGTCGGAGAACTCGGTCGCGCTGCGTGGGCACGGACAACACGTCTCCAAAGCCGAGACGCTCGAGGATGCCCGGGCGGGGTTCGAGCCGTTGAGCGAAGCGGTCATTCGGTTGCTCGGGCGATTCGGGAACCCGCTCGAGGCGGCGGTCCGCCTCGCCCACTGTCCGATGGCGTCGCGGAACGAAGGAGCGCTGTGGGTCCAGCAGGGGGCTGTCGTCGATAACCCTTACTTTGGAGCGTCGATGCTGGACTGCGGTGAGATTCGCAAGGAGGTCGCCCCTGGCGCCTACCTCAGGCCCCCTTCGACCAGGCCGGTGCGCACTGCGGGCGGGGGAGGGCACCAGCATTGACCTCTGCACCGCCGCCCGGCGACGACGCGCCTCAGGGCTTGTGGGAGGCGATCATCGGCTGGTTCATCGAGAACAAGCTGATCGCGTTTGTGCTGGCGACGATGCTCGTCGCAGGCGGCATCTACGTGGCGCCGTTTTCCTTCGAGAGTGGCTCGATTCCGCGGGACCCGGTCCCGGTCGATGCCATCCCGGACATCGGGGAGAACCAACAGATCGTCTTTACGGCGTGGGAGGGACGATCGCCGCGAGACATCGAAGACCAGGTCTCGTATCCGTTGACGACCGCGCTGCTCGGCATCCCCGGGGTGCGCACCGTCCGGAGCTCGTCGGCGTTTGGCTTCTCCACGATCTCGGTGATCTTTGGCGACGACGTCGAGTTCTACTGGTCGCGGTCGCGGGTGCTGGAGAAGTTGGCCTCGCTGCCACCGGGGACCGTACCCGACGGCGTCACGCCCACGCTCGGCCCCGACGCAACCGCCTTGGGGCAGATCTTCTGGTACACGCTCGAAGGCCAAGACCCGCAGGGGAGAACGGTCGGAGGCTGGGACCCGGACGAGCTCCGGAGTATCCAGGATTGGACCGTTCGGTACGCGCTGCAGGCCGTCGAAGGCGTCAGCGAAGTGGCCTCGGTCGGCGGTTTTGTACGGGAGTACCAGGTCGACGTCGACCCCGAGGCGATGCGGGCGCACGGGGTCACGCTCGCCCAGGTCGCGGGTGCGGTGCGCAACAGCAACCTCGATGTGGGGGCCCGGACGCTCGAGGTCAACGGCGCCGAGTACATGGTGCGGGGGCTCGGGTTCCTCGAGAACCTCGAAGACTTGGAGGCGACCGTCGTGGTGGCCCGCGAGCACACCCCGATCCGGGTTCGAGACGTGGGGCGGGTTTCGATGGGTCCTGGATTGCGCCGCGGAGCGCTCGACGACGAGGGCGCTCCTGCCGTGGGAGGCGTGGTCGTGGCGCGCTACATGGAGAATCCGTTGGCGGTCATCTCGGCGGTCAAGGAGAAGGTCGAGCAGATTCAAGCTGGGCTTCCCAGTCGCACCCTCGAAGACGGCACGGTCAGCCGGGTCACCGTCGTCCCCTTCTACGACCGGACCACGCTCATCGAGGAGACGCTGGGCACGCTATCGACCGCGCTCTTTCAGGAGATCCTCATCACGATCATTGTGGTGCTGGTCATGTTGCGAAACATGCGGAGCTCGATGCTGATCTCGCTGATGCTGCCGCTGGGCGTGCTCGCGGCCTTCGTCGCGATGAAGCTCTGGGGCGTAGACGCCAACATCATGGCGCTGGGCGGCATCGCGATCGCCATCGGGACGATGGTGGACATCGGCATCGTCTTCGTCGAGAACATCAGCCAGCACCTCGAGGACGCCCCTGTCGGCGCCTCGCGGGCGGCCGTGGTGCGTCGGGCCACAGCCGAGGTCGCGCCTGCGGTCGTCACCTCGGTGCTGACGACCGTCGTCAGCTTTCTACCGGTCTTCGGCCTCTCCTCCACCGAGCTGCGGCTGTTCGGCCCGCTCGCGTTCACGAAGACGTTTGCGATGGGCGGGGTTCTCCTGCTCGCGCTGGTCGTGCTGCCCGGGGCCGCGCTGGTCGTGTTTCGAGAGCGCCCGGCCGCACCCAAGACCTCCAGCACCGGCATCGGCCGCGTTGCTCGCTCGTTGTTTCGGGCCGAGCATGCCCGGGATTGGGTCCTGTTGGGATTGGGAGCGCTACTGCTTCCGTACTCCTTGCTGGGGGGTGCGTTCGTCCTCGGGCTCGGTGTCTATCGCCTCGCGCGGCCGCTGCTGAATCTCGGGGTAAACCGCGGCATCACGGTGGTGGAGAACCTGCTCGCCATCGTCGCGGTGACCCTCTTGCTCGCGCAAAACTGGATGCCACTGGGCGGAGGGGAGGGGCTCGTGGTCAACGTGGTGTTCGTCGGAGGCCTCATCGCGCTGGTGATGGGCACGTTCCGGCTGTTCGAGTCGGCCTATCCGCGGCTGCTGTGGACCCTTCTGCGTCACAAAACGGTGTTCCTGCTGCTGCCAGCGTCCGTGGTGTTGTTTGGGACCACTGCCTGGCTGGGGTTCGACACGGTGTTTGGCGAGCGTTCCCTGGAGGCTCGCACGGTGCAACCGGTGTCGAAGGTGAGGCACGCGTTCCCGGGGCTTGGGCGCGAGTACATGCCGCCCTTCGACGAGGGGTCGTTCCTGTACATGCCCTCGACGATGCCGCATGCGTCGATGGGCGAGGTCCTGGAGATGCTCTCCGGGATCGATGCCGCGATCGCCCAGATCCCCGAGGTCGACCGGGTGGTGGGGAAGGCGGGGCGCGCCGACACGGCTCTCGACCCGGCGCCGCTGTCGATGTTCGAGACCGTCGTCACCTATGTTCCGGAGTATGCGGTGGCGCCCGATGGGTCTCGCGTTCGGCAGTGGCGTGACCACATTCGGACGCCCGCGGACATCTGGACCGAAATCGTCGCAGCCGCCGAGCGTCCCGGGGTCACCAGCGCGCCCACGCTCATGCCGATCGGCGCACGAATCGTGATGCTGCAAAGCGGGATGCGGGCGCCGATGGGGATCAAGGTTCACGGCCCGACGCTGGAGGCGATCGAGGCGTTCGGCCTCCGTCTCGAGGAGGTGCTCAAAGACGTGCCTGCGGTCCGCTCGGATACCGTGTTCGCGGACCGGGTGGTCGGAAAACCCTACCTGGAGATCGAGCTCGACCGGGAGGCCATCGGACGATTCGGACTCACCATCGTCGACGTGCAGAACGTCCTGCAGGTGGCGCTGGGCGGCATGACGCTGACCCGCACGGTGGAGGGGCGAGAGCGGTATCCGGTCCGGGTCCGCTACATGAGGGAGGAGCGCGACAACCTCGAGGCCCTCGACCGCGTGTTCGTCCCGACGCCGGGTGGCGAACAGGTTCCTCTGGCCCAACTCGCCGACATCCAATACGTGCGCGGCCCTCAGGTGATCAAATCGGAGGATACCTTTCTGACCAGCTTCGTCCTGTTTGACCGCGAGCCCGAAATCGCCGAGGTCGAGGTCGTCGAGCAGGCGCGGGCGGTGATCGAAGCGCGGATCGAAGACGGGGAGCTGCAGGTCCCTGCCGGCGTCAGCTATGAGTTCTCCGGGTCCTACGAGAACCAGATCCGCAGCGAGAAGCGGCTGATGATGCTGATCCCGATCGCACTGGCATTGGTCTTCATCCTGCTCTACCTGCAGTTCCACCGCGTCGCGACGACCGCGATCATCTACACGGGGGTCGCCGTTTCGGTCTCGGGTGGCTTCGTGCTCTTGTGGCTGTACGGCCAGCCGTGGTTTCTGAACTTCGAGTTGCTTGGCATGCCGATGCGGGAGCTGTTTCAGGTCCACACGATCAACATGTCGGTCGCGGTCTGGATCGGCTTCATCGCGTTGGTCGGCATCGCCACCGATGACGGTGTGGTGATCTCCACCTACCTCAAGCAGCGCTTCGAGCAGGACCCGCCCACGACGGTCACCGAGGTGCGGCGCCGAACGCTGGAGGCGGGGTCGCGACGCGTCCGGCCGTGTCTGATGACCACCGCGACGACGATCCTGGCCCTGTTGCCGGTCATCACCTCCCAAGGACGTGGGGCGGACATCATGATGCCGATGGCGCTTCCCGCGGTCGGTGGGATGGCGCTCGAGCTGCTCACGTTGTTCGTCGTCCCGGTGCTGTATTGCGCGGTCGAGGAGCGCCGCGTGGCCAAACGCGTCGGTTGGGATGCCGCCCGGCGCCGACGAGCGGGCGTTTGAAGTCTCGCACGCAGAAGCCGGCCGCTGCGACGGCCCGTTGGGCGGCGGGGTGGCGTGATCGGGCGGCCGCCCAACAGCGGTGCTAGCGTGTTCGTTGTGCGAGGTGCGGCGCGAATGCGGCCTTCCCTGCCTCTGACTGTTCGGCCTAGTCGCGCTGGATGTTCGCCGCGATGAGGTCTCCCCTTGCTCGACTCTCAGCTGCGTTCCGCCGCGCCGCATCGACTCTGGTGGATGACGCTCCTCGCTCGCGTCTGTACAGGCGCCCATGTCGGGCACAGCCGGCGCGGGCTGCCTGAGCGCTACGAGTCTTGCCGGGTCCGCCGCTTCCCGATGATGACTGGTTGCGCCCTCTCGGGATGGCGGCACCACCGGTCGACGAGCAGCGCGTCGCGGGAGGGGTCCTCCTCGGGCGTGCCCATGCCCGCCGCGGGCGCAAGGCAATGCGCACTGTCATTGGCGTACGCTTGGAGCGTCGGCGTAGTCAGGGCGGGCTCGGGACCCGCCGCGTCTGTCGAGTGATGCGCGGCTCACGCTTTCGTCACTCGGTCGCCGCTCGTCGCGAAGGAGCCTCTGCCTCGTTTCTCGAGGCGGAGAACAACATGAAGTCAATCAGCAGAAGAAAGACGCTTGTACTCGTTGCGGTCGGGATCCTGTCCTCGACCGCGGAGGCGAAGGCCTCTGACGTTTGCCCCGCGGAGGGTGCCACGTGTCAGATCGGCGATCCTGAAACGGACAAGGGCGGCGAAGTCACGATGTGGCTCAACTGGCTGGAGAACGCCCAGCAGCTCCCAAGCGGCAAATGGCGTGTGAAGATCGACACCGCGGCGCTCGCGGGGATCTCCGTTCCGGACGGGATGGACTTCGCGTTCGTCCGGTTGACGAACGCCCAGTACCAGGCCGCAGTCGACTTGGCGACCAACGGCACCACTGGAGCGACGACAGTCGCGGTGCACTCCGACACGTGGGTCGACGAGACGGAAACCCGGCTCATGGGTGGGTTCGACGTGAAGATCACCGGTCCTGCTTGCCCCTACGGCTGCCAGGAGAACCCCTGGGGCTAGCCCCAGTTCGTTGCATTCGGGGGGCCGCACACCAGCGGGCCTCCGGTGCCTCACCGCTGCGTACCCGACTGCCTTCTGATGTCTATCTCATCTCCTCCCCATGGCTACTCTGCCGCCCGCCTTGTTCGAGACTACACCCACCAGATCGAGTTGAGCGGCGGTGAACGGCTCGTTTTCAACCTCCTTACCGGATTGGCGTGGCAGGGACCCGCAAACGAGGCCGTGGATGCTGGAACGGCGGTCGAACGCGATGAAGGGGGCGCGGAGGCTTCCCACGCTCTGGAGAACTTGGAAGCGGAGTTCCAGGATTCGCCTCACCCCCTTTCGTTCCAGTTGATCCCGACGTATGGATGCAACTTCTCGTGCGCCTACTGCTACGAAGGTTCGCTAACCTCAAAACAGAAGCAGTGGACACCTTTGGAGATCGCCCAAGTCGTGTCCGCCTGCACTCATCTGGCGGCAGAATCCGGCAGAGAACTGGAGAAGGCATCGTTCACCGTGCTTGGGGGCGAGGTCATCCGATCCGAGACCTTCAAGGGCGTCGAGACTCTCGTGTCGGCGCTTTACGACGCTGGTGCCCGCCGTTTCGAAGCGATTACCAACGGCTTCGAGCTCGCCGAACATGCCGCCGCGATGAAGGCGATGGGGATCGGCAGAGTTCAGATAACGGTCGATGGGCCTCGGGCAATTCATGACAAACGCAGGCCGGTCCGTCTTGTACGAGAATCCTCGTTCGAACGCATTCTGGACGGCATTGAGGCCTGTCTGGGACTCGGTGTCCTCGTCAACCTTCGAGTCAACATCGACCAGAGGAACATTCCCCATCTCCCAGACTTGTTCGAGGTCTTCGACAGCCGCGGGTGGCTGGATGATCCGTTGTTTCGGGGATACCTCGCCCCGTTAGAGCGCGACTACGCTGGCAAGATGTACTTTGCCCCAGAAGACGAGATGGCTCGCATGTTGGTCGCCCAAGCGGAGAAGAATCCCCTCCTCCTCCGCTTTCGGTGGGATATCCACGGGCTCGACTTCTTGTACGCGATTCGCAGCGGCCATCGGCCCAGGCTCAAAATGCGGTATTGCGGCGCAACTCGCAGCGACTACATGCTCGATGCCCGCAATGGCGTCTACGCATGCTGGTTCGGTGCAGGACAGGACCAGTTCAAGCTCGCGGACATTTCGGAGGTCGCCACGCACGGGAAACTGCCGGAGAAGGGGAGGCGGAAACTGAACGAATGGAGAAGTCGAGGGCCCACCGTCATGCCTCACTGCAGTAGCTGCAAATGGTCGCTCATCTGTGGCGGGGGGTGTGCCTACAAGGCGGCTGTCAAGACCGGAGGATTGTCGTCCCCGAACTGCGCTCCCTTTGCGGGCATCTTCGAAGCTGCAGGAAAGACTATCTATGAACACCAGAGATAACGTTCGTTGGAATATGTACGCGACCGTCCTGCCTGCGAAAGAGGCGACGTTTGTATTGCTCGAGGACCGTGGGCAGGTTCTTCGAGTCGACCACCGCGACTACGGACAGAAGGAGTTGCTCGCCCTGAAGGACCGCGCTTGCGAGTCGCTCGGAGCGCTCGAACCGCTGCTCCGAGACGTCGAGGCGCTCGTTCCCGTCGAACACGATGAGAGAGCGCGGGTCCACGACCTGGCACGGCAAAGCGAAATGTCGGAGGACAAGGGGGCGACTCGAATGCATCTATTTCTGACCCATTCGTGCAACTTTCGGTGCAGCTACTGCATTCAGGGGCACGAGATCAAGAAGAAGAACTCGAGCGTCATGAGCGTCGGAACGGTCGACGATGCATTCTCGGCGCTGCCCTCCATCGTAGACGCGATCCCTCATGGAGCCATGCCAAAGGCGGTCACCCTTTTCGGCGGCGAGCCGATCATGCCGGGTACACGAGCACCGTTCATGCACGCGATCGACCGAGCCGTCGAAATTGGGCTGCGAGTCGATGTTGTCACGAATGGCTACTACTATGACGAGTTTGCGCCACGACTCGCGGAGAAGGGGATTCTCTCGAGAATGTCGTTCCTCGTGTCGATCGATGGCCCTCCCGAGATCCACGACGTCCGACGTTCGCTCGTCAACGGAAGGGGAACATTCCAGAAGGTCGCCGGAAACGTCGACCGGATGCTCGACGACGGCGCGAGAGTCGTCCTCCAGCCGATCGTGGATGAAGCGAACGTGGACCGCTTGGAGGAACTCTACGAGCTGGCGGAACGACGCGGGTGGTTGGCTGAGGGAACTCGGTTCGAGATGAAGTGCGGGATCACCATGTATCCCAATGCTGAGGCGTTCGAGGGGCGTTCAGGGTCAAGTGAAGGCGCCGTCCTGGGCAAGCTACTGCGTTTTAGCTCTGCACATTCTCGAGTCTCCGCGGGATTCGACGCGGTCCTCAAGCGTTCTCACTTCCTGGACATGGTCGCGAGGGAAGGGAAGAAGGTCGCGGTGACTACCGCGTGCGATGCCAAACGGGCGGGGACGCTCTCGTTCAGCCCCGACGGGTTCTTCTACCCCTGCCGAGAATACGCGGGGCATGGGGAGGAGAAGGCTCTGGGCCGATTCTCGCCGGGGCTGGAAGTCTTTGCCGAGCGCTTCTCCAGTTGGTTTGGCTGGAAGGTCTCCAGCCACCCGAAGTGCGCTCCATGCAAACACGTGCTCGTGTGCGGCGGCGGGTGTCGAGTGGAAACTGAGACCCATGGACGGGACGAGCGAGTGGATCCTCTGTGCCCCGACTTCGAGGGGATCTGGAGAACGTACCTCAATCAGGTAGACGTCTAGCCCGCACAACGAGCGACATGCTCGAACAGGTGTCGGGAAGCGGGAGCCGATGACTCGCGAGCGCCTGGCCTAGCAGCCCGTGGTGAAACCCGACACGACGTCGCTCGGAGTCGCTACTGCGACGGCATGTTGCGCTTCCGTTCCTCGATGACGCTCGGGGCGACTTTGGCGCCGTAGTACCCGCCGATCGCCATCTTCAGCGCCAGATGCTGGGCCGCAGGGAATAGCAGGACCCACAGCTCCCGGAGCACCCCCACGTAGTACAGCACCCCAAGTACCGCGATGAGCACGTAGGAGACGACCGACACGGTCGACTCGACGAGCTTCAAAGACGTGGCGAGCCGACGAGCGAACTCGGCCTCCGGCTGCGTTCCGGGAGCGTTCATGGCGTTTTCAGCGTAGCAGGACGAAACTTTGCAAGCCGCGGTGACGAACCCGTGCCGATGACCAGCGCGATCCAACTCCGATACCGACTCCTTGGACGCTCAGGCCTGCGGGTCAGCGAGCTGTGTTTGGGCACGATGAGCTTTGGAGACAATTGGGGCTTCGGGGCCGACGAGGCGACGAGCCATGCGGTCCTGGACGCCTACGCCGAGGCTGGCGGCAACTTCCTGGACACGGCGAACAAGTATCACAACGGACAAACCGAGGAGATCGTCGGGACGTGGCTGGCCAAGCGCGACCGGGCGCAGTCGGTGGTTGCCACGAAGTACACGCTGGCGATGGACCATGGAAATCCCAACGCGGCCGGCAACCACCGCAAGAACTTGGTGCAGTCGGTCGAGGACAGCCTGCGCCGGATGCAGACCGACTACGTCGATCTTCTGTGGGTGCACGCTTGGGACGACTACACGCCCTACGAAGAAACGATGCGCGCGCTCGACGATCTCGTTCGCGCGGGCAAGGTGCTCTACCTGGGCGTGAGCGACACCCCCGCTTGGGTGGTGTCCGCGTCCAATGTCGCGGCGGAGCTTCGCGGGTGGACGTCCTACGTGGGCCTGCAGATCGAGTACTCACTGCTGCAGCGCACACCCGAACGAGACCTGCTGCCCATGGCGGACCTGTTTGGGATGTCGGTGGTGGGCTGGAGCCCGCTGGGGGCCGGCGTGCTCACCGGCAAGTACACCCGCGGGGGGGACAACGACTCGCTGCGCAAGACAGCAAACGAGCAGCGCGGACGCACCTCGGACGAGGCGCTGTCCATCGCGCGGGTTGTGGACGCGGTGGCCGACGAGCTCGGTGCCTCGTCGGCCCAGGTCGCGCTGGCCTGGGTCGCGGCGCAAGGCTACGGCTTCATCCCGATCGCGGGGGCCAGGAAGGTGGCGCAGATTCGGGACTCGATGGGCTTCGTGAACCTGAAGCTCGAGGACTCGCATCTGGCGAAGCTCAACGAGGCGAGCGCGGTACCCCTGGGCTTCCCGCATGATTTCTTGGCCAACGATGCGGTGAAGGATCTGGTGCGGACCGAGGGGCGCGGGAGGATTGTCGGGCGGCGCGCGGGTCAGCGATGACGCATTGGGTTCATCGCTGACCCGCGATCAGGCTGCTTCGCCGGGCGGTCCACAGTGCCGCGCCCGAGCGTCGTCCACTTGCCTCAGCCCTCGACGCACGGCCATAGGGCCGAGATTGTCACTTCGGCTGTCCTGAGACCTGGGGCACACCGCGCAGAAAATCACGGCGACGAGTCGAACAACGTCTGCATCGTCCGGGTCTGGGAAAGCTCGGGCCGTATAGGATGGAGCCCTCCACCCACGGCCTGACGGCCTGAACACACGGATGAACGAGGAGCCAACATGACGAAGCTTGAGATCACCCTCGCCGCCCTCGGCCTCGCCGTCACCGGCTGCGCTCCAATCGAGGCGCAGGGTGATGTCCTGCATATCGTCGGGAAGAGACGGCACGCCTCCAAAGGTGAGATTCGCTCGATGCTGGACGTTGGCGAAGCGCTCCTCCCCGAAATCGCGGCGTTGCACCCGGAGGACATCGTGATGGATGACGCGATCCGGGTGGAGCTCCACGGCAACTTCGGCGAGTCCCCCTACGTCGACGACGACGGGACGGTCCACATGTGGCGCTTCTCCGAGGCGGAAGGCGGCTACCACGCCCTGTACGCCCACGAGTTGGTGCACGCCATCGCCTATGACGACCTGGTGGGCCCGGCGGTGGAAGACATCGAGAACTCTGGCTTCTACCTGGAGGGCTGGGCGGAGTATGTGGCGCTGCTGGTCGATCCAGGCAAGACCGGGTTCTCGCTCTTTGGCTTTGATGAGGACGTGGTCGTGGGGCACTGGCTGCTGGAGGGGGGGCCCACGCTGGCGGACTACCGTGAGCGGCACGAGGAGCTGAGCCTGCGCTGCCAGGGGCAGTCCTACATCCTGCGGGCATCGTGGTTCCGCTACGTGGATGAGGAGCTGGGGCGGGAGGTCTTGTTGGACCTGGCGGCCGGGCGCGAAGGCTGGGACCGGGAGGCCGTCGAGGCAGTGCTGGGGGCGTCCCTCGAGCAGGTCGACGCGGACTGGGAAGCCTGGGCGACCGACCGCTACGACGCGTACCCCAACGCCGACGCCGAGGCACAGGCCTACCGCACCCAGAAGATGGCCTGGTACGAGCCATGCCTGGACTGACGAGCCTGTCAGAGCCGTCGTGCATGAAGACGTCGCACCGTACAGGGGCACTCGTGATGGACGCAGGCCACGATCGCCCCGTCGACAGGTTTTGCATCATGCTCGCGGGACAGGACACCGCCTGCACCAGCCGGTAGGGTCGCGAGGGCAGCATGAGCGAGCGTGACGACAGCCTCGACCCTCCCGACTGGGACGTCTTTCGCCGACTTGCGCACGAGGCCCTCGATCACGCGATCGACACGATGGCCAGTGTTCGGGAGCGTCCGGCTTGGCAGGCGCCCCCGCAGCGGACCGAAGGGGACGTGCTTCCGTGGGACCCGACTCCACTCCCCGAGGTGTGTGCGGCGATCGAGCGGGATGTGCTGCCCTTCGGCGTCGGCAATACGCACCCGCGTTTTTTTGGGTGGGTTCATGGCGCGGGAACGGCAGAGGGCATCGTGGCTGCGATCTACACCGCGGCGATGAATGCCAATGTCGGAGGCCGCGAGCATGCGGCCGTGCATGTCGAACGGGAGGTCTTGGGATGGTTCAAGCAGCTGGTCGGATTCCCGCAGTCGGCCCAAGGCATCCTGCTCAGCGGAACGTCGATGGCCACGATGATCGCGCTGGCGGTGGCCCGGCATGGCCGCGAAGACCGGCTCGACGC
>CAJXVA010000253.1 GCA_913061055.1 uncultured Pseudomonadota bacterium | reverse complement strand
CAGCGTCAGATGTGTATAAGAGACAGCACCCCAACCCAGCGAGAGTTCCCGACCCCGGCCGCCGCTCCACAGCCCCGCAGCGCCGAGTCGGTCGAAGGCCCAGCCCTGTCGCTCCTGACGTGCTTGCCCGGGCCGGTCGCGATGTTGCGCTGGGGAGACACGGTCGTCTCGGTGGACCTCAGGCGACTGCGCAGCCATCTGGTCTACGAACGATTGGTCGCCGAACTCGGTGGCGGCTCCGTGGGTGCGCAGGGCTTGCTTGCGCCGGTGGTCGTCCGACGCAGCGCCCGAGACGTCGAGCTGTGTTTGTCCCGCGCACCGGCGCTGCAAGAGCTCGGGGTTGTGCTCGAGGCGTTCGGCGAGGACGCCTTGTTGGTGCGGGCGGTCCCCGCTCAGCTGAAGGACTGCGTCGACGAGCCGGACATCGACGACCTGGTCGACAAGATGGTGGCGTGGCTGCGGGTCGAGTCTCCAGCCAAAGAGGCGGAGCAGACTGGGACCCATGGCATCGCCGCCGTACTCTCACAGGCCCAGGGCGCCGACCCTGCGCCGCGGCTCGCCCGACGATGGGTCCGGGAGCTGATCGAGCAGGAGCGGGACCTGAGCAAGGTGCCCGGGATTCGGTGCTTCGAGCCCGAGGACCTGACGTGAGCGAGCCGCTGCCGCGGGTGGTCAGCGTGGTGGGGCCAACGGGGTCCGGGAAGGCGACGCTGGGCCTCGAGCTCGCCGAGCGGGTGGGTCTTCCCATCGTGGTCTGCGACTCCGTCAAGGTCTACCGCCGCCTCGACATCGGGTCGGCCAAACCCTCGGCACAGGCGCAGGCCCGGGTTCGTCACACGATGATCGATCTGGTCGACCCGGACGGTACGTTCACCGCCCGCGAGTTTGCGACCGGGGCCTGGTCCCACCTCGGGGACCGAGGGCTGCTTGTCGGCGGGACCGGCTTGTACCTCCGCGCGGCGCTGTGGCGGGCGACCGGGGAGGGGGATCCGAGCGCACCCACCCTCGAGGGCACCGAGCGAGAGAGGTTCGAAACACAGTGGTCGGACACAGAGCGCGACGCTCCTGGGGCGACGCATCGCGCCCTGGTCGAGGCGGACCCCGCGACCGCGGAGACGATCCACCCGAACAACTGGGTGCGGGTCGTCCGCGCCCTGGGTCTGTGTCACGCGGCCGGGGGCCCGATCTCGGCACTGCGCGCCGCCGATCCTCCTCAGCCCCGGGCACGCATGCTGTTCGTGTGGCTCGATCCCGGGGAGGCGCTGCGTGAGATGCAGGTGCGCAGAGTGGATCACATGCTGGCCCGCGGCTGGCTGGCCGAGGTGGAGAGCCTCGTCGCGGACGGATATGATGAGCATCACAAGGCGATGCGCTCGTTGGGCTACAAACAGCTCGTAGACGTCGTGAAGGGCCGCATCGGCCTGGAGGCGGCACGCGAGGACATCCTCAAGGCCACGTGGCAGTACGCGCGTCGACAGCGAACGTATTTTCGCCATCAACTTCCGGCCGCGGATGTCGTACACATCCCCGAGTCGGGTTCCATGCCCTGGGACAGGGTCCAGGCCTTTCTCGCGCTGGGCTGAGCGCACCCGACGGAAGAACACGCCGATGTCGACCAAGGTACTCGAGTTCGAACGCCCCATCGTGGAGCTCGAAGGGAAGATCAAGGAGCTCAAGCACCTCAGCGGCGGAAGCCGAGAGATGGCGCAGGAGATCGAGCGCCTCGAAGAGAAGGCTCGCGAGCTCCAAAAAGAACGCTTCGCTTCGCTCACCCCATGGGAGCAGGTCCAGCTCGCCAAGCACCCCGATCGTCCATACACGCTCGACTACATCGGCGAGATGACGACCGACTTCATGGAGCTTCGCGGCGACCGGGCGTTCGCGGACGACCCCGCGATCGTCGGCGGTCTGTGCCGCTTTGGCGATCGCACGGTGATGATCATCGGCCACCAGAAGGGCCGAAACACCAAAGAAAACCTCTACCGCAACTTCGGCATGGCGCGCCCCGAGGGGTACCGCAAGGCGCAGCGATTGATGCGATTGGCCGAGCAGTTCGGTCACCCGATCCTCTGCTTCATCGACACCGCCGGTGCCTACCCCGGTCTGGGTGCCGAGGAGCGCGGGCAGTCCGAAGCCATCTCCTCCAGCCTCGAGCTGCTCTCCCGCCTCAAGGTCCCCACCATCTCGGTGGTGATCGGAGAAGGCGGGTCGGGCGGAGCGCTTGCGATCGGCCTCACCGACCGCATCCTCATGCTCGAGCATGCCGTGTACTCGGTCATCTCTCCGCGGGGGTGCGCCAGCATTCTGTGGAAAGACCCCGAAGCGGAGCAGACCGCTGCCGCGCAGCTCAAGATGACCAGCCACGATCTGCGGCAGCTCGGCATCTGCGACGAGATCATTCCCGAGGCGGTCGGCGGCGCGCATCGTGGCCTCACGACGACGGCCGGCGCACTCTCCGAGACGCTTCGCAAGCATCTGTCCGAGCTGTGTGCTCTGAGCCCTGAGGACCTCGTGGAGCAGCGTTACCAGAAGTACCGGCTCATCGGACACCTCGAAAACGACTCCGACCCGAGCGGACCCGCGGGACCGGGCGGCTCGAACCGCTAGCCGTACTCCTGCCGCACGTCTGCCTGCCGCATGTTCGATGAGTTCCTGCTGCTGACGACCGCGCTGGTGGGCATGGCCCTGCTGCGCTCGTCACGACGTACAGAGGACAGCCCGCGCGGCTACGTTTGGGTGCTTGCTGCGATCTTGGGGCTGACGCTGCTGGGCGTGGCCGAGGATTCTCGGTTCGTCGGTATCGTGGCGATGGGCCTCACCGTCTTGGTCGTCGTCCTTCCCTGGGTGCTCGAGACCGCCGCGCGCATCTTCTTCGGACGCGGCATGTTGCGCCTCGCGGTGTGGGCCGCCGGAGCGCGGGCGATGCTCATGCTCGGGGCAGGGCTGGGTCGCCAACAACCGATCTTGCGTGGGCTGGCGGTGCTCGAGCGCGACGGCGTCGATGCGGCCATTGGCTACTTTCGCGGCCTCGCGCACGACACCGAGGACGGCGGCGAGTTGGCGCTGATCAACGAGCAGATCGTCTCGATGCTGTTGTACGGACAGCGCTGGGACGAAGGGATTCGGCACTACGAATCCCGGTTTCACGCCCGCTACGCCGCCTTGCGACCGGCGTTGGTCTTGGGCCTGATGCGGGCCTACGGCGAAGTCGGGGCGTTGGAGCGTGCGGCCGCGTTGCTGCAGGCTCTCGAGGACGGGCCCGTGGGCAACGACCCTCGTTCGCTGGGCCTCGTCTCGCAGGCGCGCCTGACGTTCCTCGTCTACGCGGGTGCCGAGGGAACGGTTCAGGATGCGTTGGGCAACACAGCCCGCCGTCAGCTCGGACTCTCGGAGGCCAGCGGCGCGCTGTTCCGGGGTCTCGCGGCGCGGCAGGCGGGCGACGCAGGCCGAGCTCGAAGCGAGCTGGAGCAGGTGAAGGACCTGGCTGGGCGCCGCGATGATCGGGTTGTGGAGTCCGCCCGCCGGGCCATGGGCGAGCTCGGTGCCCCGCCGGCGCTGCTCGAGCCGGTCAGCATCGCGGATGAGTTGGTGCCCTATGTCGAAGCTGTTGCGGCGCGCCTGGCCGCGTTCATTCGCATCGCGCCTTCGGTCAAGCGCTCGGGCACCTTGATCGCCACGCCGGCGATCTTGGTCGCTTTGGGTGTTGGGTACTTCGCGATGCGGTGGTTGGATGCCGGGGGCCTCGCGCTACTGCAGATCGGCGCCTCCACTCCCGAGATGATCCGCGGGGATGGCTGGTGGCGGATCTGGACCGGGAGTTGGGTTCACGGCGACCCGCTGGGGCTCTTGCTCGATCTGTACACGATCTGGTTTACCGCGCCGTTGGTCGAGCGCATGGCGGGCAGTGGGCGGGTCGTGATCATCGCCCTGCTGGGCTCAGCCGTCGGCGTGTTCGTCAGCGCGGTGTTGGGCCCGCAGCTCGGGATGGTGCTGGGCGGTGGCGGCCCCGCGGCGACAGCATTGCTTGGCGCGGCGGTTGCCCTGCTGTTCAAGCCCGGAGACGGTGGCGTGCGGCAGGCCGCGCGGCGGCGGTTGATGGTCCCGTTGGTGATGGTCGCCGTCGTGCAAGGGGTCTCCGCGATCCCCGGGTTCCTGGCGGTCGAAGCTTCCTGGCATGGGCTCCTGGCAGCGGTGGTGGTGGGAGCGCTGCTCGCGTTCATCCCCAGCCGTCCTGGCATGCGGTGGGTCGAGCTGGGCGTCGCGTTGTTGCTGGTGGCGGCATGCTCGGTCGCGCTGGTTCGGACCGCGCGAGAGGAGCCGCTCTCCTTGGTCGCGGACGGCTCATGGACGATCTTCGAGGCCGGTCCAGCCGTGGTCTCGACCCCGCGAACGTTCGAGTTCGTGGACGAGCGGCAGGACGTGGCCGGGTTGCCGTTGCCGCTCCAAGTGGGCGTTCTCGACGGCCTCGCGCTTCGGGCGGGGGACCTCGCACAGGTGATGGTGGTCGTGCCGGACCATGATGCCAAGCTCGACGTCCCGGGCCTGTTGCTGCTCGATCCGGCCCTCGATGCGGAGCTGACGCTGGTTCCCCGGGAGTTGCCCGCAGCGTTCGTGGAGGCGTCGGTCGAGGCGGAGGCGTACGCGGTGCGCCGCAACGGAGCGGAGCTGGGCATCACGCTCGAGCGCCCCCTCGGACCCGCCCCAGAAGACCCCAGAGTCGTGCTTTTTGCCGCTCCAGGGGCGTTGGAGCGCCAAGCGGCGATCTACGCCCGCATCTTGGCGGAGACCAGATTGTCCCTGCCGTGAGCGGTTTGCCCAACGCTGGCTATACTTCCCGGCGGCGTGTCGCGGCGTAGACGCAGCAGCCCCGTCGGTCCCGTGGTGGGGGCGATTGTGGCCTCCTTCCTGGCTCACCTCGTGCTGTGGCCCGTGGGTGATCGCATGGTGAAGCTGGGGCGCGACCGCACGATCCCACAGCGCGAGAACACGGTCATGGAGGTGACGCTCAGCCCGGAGCGAGACCCGGAGGTCGACGACCCCGCGAAGATCGCCGAGTCGGTGCGGCTGGATGCTCTGACGGACGAGCGGCCTCCACCGGACACCAAGCGGGTCTCCGAGTTCGACAACAGCACCGAGCGCGAAACCGTCGCGCCCCCGCGTCGACGCTCGCGGGCCGCCACGCCGCAGGGTAATCCCAAGGCCAACGCGGACCGCAACGCAGGCCCCCAGCCCAAGACCACCGACGCTCCTGCTCCTCGTGGGCTCGCGCTTCCGCTGGGCGGCACCCGGTCGGTCGGAGGAAACGGGGAGCGAGCGGGTCAGGGGGATGACACATCCACGCCCGTGCCGCCGGCCCCATCGTTTGCCCCGAGCCCGCGCTCGCTCAAGGGCGTCCCTCGGTCTCGCTCCAAAGACTGGGGGCAACCCGGTTCCCGTGACAAGATCGACGATGTCGACGAAGGGGATGCGTCGATCCTCAACGCCCAGCGGTGGAAGTACGCCTCGTTCTTCAACCGCATGAAGGACGACATCGACCAGTTCTGGGATCCTGTCGCGCGTCTACGGATTCGAGACCCCGAAGGCCGTATCAACGGAACCAAAACCCGCACCACCCGGGTGATGATCATTCTCAACGCCGACGGCAGCCTGCACAAGATCAAGACCAGTAAGAGCAGCAACGTCGACTATCTCGACGACGAGGCGATTCAGGCGATTCGGCAGGCGGCGCCATTTCCCAACCCACCGCCGGGCATGCTCGATCCCGAAGACGGCAAGCTGCACGTTCCGTTTGGGTTCATCGTCGAGATGGGCAAGGCCCGCATCTTCCGGATCAAGCGCTAGGCGGCCCCGCCTTCGACCGTCGTCTTGAGGTCGTGCATGAACGTGTCGAAGTCGGGCCGAAAGTCTGGAAGCTTCCCCGCGATCATGCCCATCATCGACCCGGTCATGACCTCGGCCATGGTGACGTCAGTGGTGCCATCGGGCAGGGCGGTCAGGGTGAAGGTGCGAACGCCCTTGAACATCCCGTTGCCGTCTTGCCAGACCATGCGGGTGGGGGCTTCGAAGGTGCTCACCTCGAGTTTGAAGGTGCGCTTGGGATCGATCTTGACCTTCAGCTCAATCTCCTCGGCAGCGGCGATGGTGCCTTCGAGTGAGGTGACCGTCGTGTTCCACGTGGGGTAGGCCGGAGCGTCGGTCAGTACCGCCCAGACGGCCGCGGGCGGGGCATCGATGTGAATGCCAACCCGGGTCTCGCGGTAGCGCTTGCCGTCGAGCTGCTGCGAGGCCTCACCGACCGCGATGGGCGCGGTGGACTCCGCTGGCGCGGTCGACGCGCATCCGAACAGGGAGACAAGGAGAGCGCCAAGTGCGAGGCGGTTGATCATGGATGCAGTGAACCACCATTGCTTCGGGTGCACTAGACGCCAATAATGGATGTCTCTTTTGTTGTTTCGGCAAAAGTGGGCCGCGGGTTCTGCCGCAGCTTGATGGGGTGCCCTTGGCGATTGCAGACATCGACCTCAACGACCTGGCGGTGTTCACCGAGGTGGTCCGGCGTCGCAGCTTCTCGGCAGCGGGCCGGGCGCTCGGGCTGCCGCCCTCTGCGGTGAGCCGGCGGGTGGCTCGGTTGGAGGACCGCCTCGGCTACGTGCTTCTGCACCGAACGACGCGCTCCGTCGGCCTCACGCCAGCGGGTCGGATCTACTTCGAGCGGACCGCCCGGATCCTCCTGGACGTCGAAGATGCCGCGCGGGCAGTCAGTGAGTTCCGCTCCACCCCCGCCGGCCTGCTTCGGGTGACGGCACCCCCGGACGACGGCGGCGTGGTGTGGGCCATGCTCACCGGCTTCGTCCGCGACCATCCCGACGTGGACCTCGAGGTGATTCACACCCTGGACCGGGTCGACCTGCTCGCCGAGGGCATCGACGTCGCGCTGCGAGGCGGAGCGCCGCCGGACTCGACGGTGTTGTGCGCCCGCAAGCTCGTCGATTCGCGTCTGCTGCTGGTCGCGAGCCCCGACTACCTCACGGCCAAGGGGACCCCCACCATTCCCGAAGACCTCGCGGACCACGATTGCGTCGCGATGGACAACTGGGTCCCCAACGCCATCTCAGCACTTCAGGGTCCCCACGGCCCCGTGAAGGTCGAGTTTCGGAATCGGGTTCGCACCAACCGCCAAGAGACGGCCCGAAAGGCGGCGATCGATGGTTTCGGCATCGCGCCGGTGGTGGAGATGACCTGCTGGCGGGAGCTCGAGTCTGGTGCCTTGGTGGAGGTGCTGCCCGGGGCCCTGCCAGGGCCGTCCCCGATGTACGCGGTCTATCCCTCGGCGAGGGGGACAAGCGCCGCGGTGCTGGCACTGGTGGCGCATCTGGTCGCGGTCGTACCGACGCTGCTGCCGTCCTCGTGAGCGTGCGTCGGACGAGCGCCTTCGTGAGGCGAGGTCCGAGCCAAGACGAAGAAAAGGCGGCGAGTCCGAGGACGCGCCGCCTTTGTCGTGACGCCGAAGCGCGGCGACTAGCTGGGCTCTTTGGGTTCCGGCAGTCCGGCCATGATCGCGGTGAACTCCGGATGGTTCGGCGCGGCTTGAAGCGCGGCCTGGCACACCTGGCGAGCCTCGTCGAACATGTTGGCGTCACGCATGGTGGATGCGAGCGAGACGACCGGCTCGATGTCGCGGGGGTTGATTGCGACGACCGCCCGCAGGTGCTCGACGGCTTCTTTGGGGCGGCCCTGCTTGCGCAGGATGGCGGCGATGAGGTTGCGAATCTCGGCGTCGTTGGGCCGCAGCTTGACCGCGTTCATCAGGTGACCCAGGGCTGCGGTGTCGCCTTCGGCTTCCCGAACGGCGAGGGCGAGCATGAGGTGTGGCTGCCAGAACTTCTCGTCGGCCGAGATGACCTCTCGAAGGAACTTGGCGGCCTCGGCGGACTGCCCGGCGTCGCCGGAGCGGACCTGCTCCATGGCGGTGTCGTAGCGGTCCTCGAAGTCGTCCATCGTGGTCTGTAGCAGACCGCGACGGGCGAACGCATCGTCGTCGAGGGAGCGGCGGGGCAGCTCGAGAATCTTCTGGAGATACTCCTTGGCCTTCGCAGGGGCGTCGTCGTTGTCCTCGTCGTCGAGGTGCATCGACGCGACGTAGCGCAGCACGGTGGCGCTCCCCGAGAACTTCTCGGCAGCCTCTTGCAGCAGCCCGGTGGCGTCCTCGAGCCCCTCGTCCTCGTGCAGGTCGAGCAGCATGTCGAGCGTGCTCTTGCCGATGCCGTCGAGGGTGACGGCGGTGCGCAGAAGCTGCATGGCTTCCTCGCGGTCCTCGGAGCCCTGGTCGTCCGCGCCGCTGCTTCGGTCCCACAGCACGTTGGCGAGGTCGCCGTAGGCGGTGGGGACTTTGCCTTCTTCGATCGAGCGCCGAAGGAACGGCTCGGCCTCGTCGAACTTGTCGTTCTCGATCAGCAAGGAGCCGATTCGTGCCATCACCAGCGGGCTCTCGTTGCCCTTCTCGGCGGCGAACTCGGCGACTTTGAGCGCGTTGTCGTTGTCGCCAGCGGCCCGCAGGGTGTCGATGAACTGCGTGGTGATCTGCTCGTCGGTGGGATCGAGGTTGAACGCCTGGTTGAAGTGCTGCACCGACGATGCGGCGTCACCGAGGCGACGGAACAAGGTGGCGAGGTGGTGCCAGGCTTGCTTGTCTTCCTTGCGCTTCTGGGCCGCCACGGACAGCGCCTGCAGCGACAGCGGAATCGCGCTCTTGTCGATCGGGTTGTTGACCAGGATGTCGGTCATCATGTGCAGGCCCTGCATGGCGTTGTCCATGCCCGGGTCGCGGTTGATGGCGTCGACGAACGGCGTGAGCAGCTGGTCGGGGGTGGTCGGGATGCAGCGGCCCTGAAGCGCGCTGAGGTTGCCCAGGCCCACGAGGAACGACATCAGCGCCGCCTGGTTCTCGGTCCCAAACGCGGACTTGGTGTCGGTCTCTTCGACCTCGGTGTCGAAGTGTCCACCCAGCTCCTTGAGCACACCGAGCATGCGCTCGGGGAGTTGCTCGGCTTCGGAGCCCCAGCTCCACTTGCCCAGCTCCTTGAACCCGGACTCGCCTTCACGCTCGACCAAGCGCGAGGTCAGGGCGATGTTCTGCTCGTCGACTCGGATGTCGGTGACGAGGCCGAACTTCGCGTTGGGGAAGCGGTTGATGCCCTCGAGCGCGCGCTCGTCGGTCCACGGCTCGCGGAACACCATGAGCGCCGGGACCTCGCGGCCTCCTTGGTCGGCCATCGCGGTGAACACCGGAGCGGCCGCCTGGACGCCACGGGTGGCGAGCTCTTGGGCCCACCAACGCTGCACGCCCATGGCGAGCGGAGCACCCTTGCCTTCGTTCGTGCAAGCGAACGGGAGGATCACGAGCTTGATGTCCGCCGCAGCTTCGGCGACCGCCTCCGGATCGTCTTCGCCCTCGTTGAACATCACGTCGTCCGGACCCTCTTCCTCAGTGCCCTGCGTGTCGTCTTCGCTTGCCATAAGGCGGGAACCTAACAGCCCTCTGGAGCACCCGCCAAGCGCTGTGGCCCGGGCCCTGGTACGGTCCTTGTGCCATGTCCCACGTGCGCCTGGCAGCGATGAGCGCTGCGTCCGCAATCACCGCGATCTTGGGTGGCTGCGTCGAGCCTCGCGTCGACGTGGTGGCCGCCTGGGTGGAGTCCGTGGATGACGGTTCCGGCCGAGATGTGCAGATCTACGACCGAGGGCGCCGCTACGCCATCCGGCTCGAGCCGGAGGTGAGCGGCTCCGAGCTGGAACGGTTCGGGATGGCGGTCGACGCCCGGGGCCGGGGGGTGGCGTTGGCGGGCAAGCGCCAGACGGCCTTCGTGGGTCTGGGAGACACCCGGCAGCCGGTCCTGTCCGATCAGGTTCTCGGCGGGGCGCCCCTGAGTCCGCTGTTTGCATTCACCCGAAGCGGGGACGCGCTGCTGCGTGCGCCGGACGGGACGACGGCCGCCCGGTACTCGTTCATGCCGACGTCATCCTCGGGCGCGGGGGTGCAAACCTTGCTCGAGCCTCCCGATCCGCTGGTGACCGGCGCCTTCGAGCTGATCTCCGCATCCGACGCGCCGGTGCTGTACTGGGTCGAGCACCAAGATGTGCCCTCGCGGGCCTCGGGGCGTATCACTGCGTTCGGCTACCCGAGCGATGTGGATCCCGGGGGTCTGCAGTTCGCCGAGATCACGGAGCTGGGTACCGGGCAGCTGTACGCCGGACCGCCCGACTTGGTGTCCGACCTGCAAGCGCCGGACACCTGGTGTCCCCATCGCACCTGTGTCTCGCCCGATGGTCGTGGAATCATCGCGCCGGCTCCGGGCCGCTGCCGGTTTTGGACCTGGTCGTGGGGAGACGAGCCCGGGCCCAACGGTGAGATCGCGCCGACCGAGGTCGTCATCCAAGAAGGGTGTCCCGAAGACCCCCGGACGCTGCCCTCGCTGTTCGCCGCCATCGATGTCGACCTCGCCGTGCTCGATGATGGCGACCGCGTCTACCTCGCCGACCTTTCGGCCAAGACGATGCGCTCCGCGCCCAAGCTCTGGGACAACCCAGGGTCGATTCGTCTGACCGCCGGAGGCCGAGCCATCGTTTTGGTGTCGGATGACTCTCGCGTCGTTCGGATCGGCGCCGACGGGCCGCGGATCATCTCGGGGGACTCGCTGCCGTGCGCGGGGCCCCCCTCCAACGCCCGGATCAGCCCCAACGGCTTGTGGGTCACCCGGGTTTGCCTGGGCGATGGCACCTTCGCCTCCAGTGCCCAGGCCCTGATCATGCGGATCTCCCCGTTGGGCGTCGAGACCTTTGTCTCGGTCCCCATGGACGTCATCGGCATCGACGACGGCGGCAACATCTTGATGTACAGCCGGTCCGACACCGGCGAGCCGAGGGGGCTGTTCGTGCTCGAGGACGACGGCGGCGTCACCCGCATCGACGCCCTCGAGCCCGAGCCCGACCTGGTTCCCGGCGTCGATGGCAACGAGATCTACTTCAGCGCGGGCGTCGTCCGCCCCTGAGGCGAGAGCCCGTCTCACAACCTCAGCGAGGGCGCGACTCTCTCGACCCGAACTTGGAAGGGGGAGCGACTAAATGTCCGCGTCGAGCATCAGCATCAAGGTGCCGGTCCCCTCGGTGGGCACGTCGGTCGGCGCATCGAGGGGAAAGGACACCGCATCGCCCGCATCGGGCAGCAGCACCCCGGCGGTGAGGTTTCGGTTGCGGTCGAGCACGGCGTTGGCGCTGTATTGGCCCGCGTGGATCTGCTCGACCACGAGCGTCACGTTGGTGGACCCCGCGGGGGCCTCGGCAAGCATGTAACGGCTGGGCACGCAGTTCGCGATGGGGTTGAGGCCGCACTGCGTGTCGGTGAGGACGAGCCAGACATCCGCCGCATCGTCCAGGGGCACGCTCCACTGTGCCTGGACTTCCAGCTGCGGCATCGGAGGGAACGGCGCGTCGCTGGGCTCGGGGAGCGGGGTGGGGAAGTCTCCTCCAGAGGTCCGCGTCTCCAGGCGGTTCGCGACCCATTCGATGTGACGCATGCCCATGACGTCGACGTCGAGTCGGAGCCGGTCGGCGGTCTCGAACGCGAATCGGGCATCGATGTAGCCGCAACCAGCGGTCATCGAACAGAACCGCCACGTGTCGCCGGTGCGTTCCTCGAGCACAGCTTTGGAGTCGCGAAGGATGCCGAGAAACTCGCCACCGTTGCGGAAGACCAGCTGGGATTCACCATCGTGCTCCTCCACCTGAAACGCAAACCTCAGCGAGTTGTCGGCGTCCAGGTCGACGCGAGAGAACAGCACGCGGTCGCTGGCGGCCCGCACGTCCATGTTCATCGTGGGGAAGCTTCCAGCCGACGTCCACGATGTGACCGGCGCCACCCACAACCCCACGATCGCCTCGAAGAACGCGGCCGATTCGGCGTCGGTCCCCCCGGTCGTGTCGGCGCCGCCGGTCTCGTCGCCGGTGGTGGGACCGCTGGTCTGCTCGGTCGTCGGGTCGGTGGGGTCGCTCTCGGACTCGACACCGGTGCTGCCGGATCCGCTCGCTGCCACGCCGCTGGAGCCCTCCGCATCCGTGTCGGTGGTGGCGCCCGGTGTGTTGCAGGCGGTCAGGAGCAGGAGGACTCCCGCGAGGCGGTGGGGGGTGTTCAAGCTAAGCATGGTCCGTCAGTCGCTCTAGGAGCGCGGGCGGATGCACCGCCCGCTCGGCAGTGTGATCGCCGCTACGGCTTCGCGAGCGCGACGATGCGGTCCATCATCCGGTGGACCTCCGCTTCGGTGTTGTAGAAGTGCGGGCCGAGCCGTAGACCGCACCCTGGACGCCAGTCGTGCTTGTAGCGCTCCTCGATGAGCTGCCCGGAGACCTGCTCGGAGTTGGAGAACTCCACCGCGACGAACCCGGTCCTCACCCGGCTATCGGTCGGGGAGTGAATCTGCAGGCCGGCGCCTTGGGCCCGGTCGATGATGATCTGGCACAGCGCGAGGTTGTGTGCCCGGATGTTCTCGACTCCGACCTCTAGCAGGTTTTGATAGGCCGCCTGTGCGACGTAGTAGGCGGGCATCGAGGGGGTGCCACCCATGAAGTGCCACGGACCCTCGGCATACCGGATCGGCGCCGGCTCAAAGGCAAACGGCGCCGCGTGACCCATCCAGCCCGTCAGGCGGGGTTGGAGCTGCTCGGCGAGTCCAGGGCGCGTCCACAAGAACGCGGTCCCCGGTCCGCCGCACAGCCACTTGTGACTCCCTCCGACGACCAGGTCCACACCCAGCTCGACGACATCGAACGGGAGGACACCGGCAGTCTGGTAGACGTCGAGCATCACGAGCGCGCCAACCTCGTGGGCGCGGGTGCAGATCGCCTTGACGTCCTGCAGGGCGCCCGAGACGTAGACCGCGTGGCTGATCGAGACAATGGCCGTGGTCTCGTCGATCGACTCGAGCATGCGCTCGGTGCTGATCGTCATCCCATCGTCGCTGGCAACGAGGTCCAGCTGCGCGCCCAGGTCGCGGTAGCGGTCCCAGACGTAGATCACGTTGGGGAACATCAGCGACTCGATCACGACCTTGTTGCGCGGTCCGGACCAGTCGAAGCAGCTGGCGATCGCCGCCTGGAAGAACGCGACATTTTGGTTGAGCGTCGTGTGCCCCGGGGTACCGCCGAAGAACTTGGCCACGGTGTCGCCCACCTCGGTGACCAGGTCGGTCCACCCGTGCCACGCCTCGACGCCCTGCTCCTCCCAGGCGTCGGCGTACCTCGACAGCGCTGCGCGGGCCGCCGTTGGCATGGCGCCCATCGAGTTGCTGTTCATGTACGTGCTGGTCGCGAGGATCGGGTAGTCGTCGCGGAAGCGGGCCAGCGAGGGATCAAGCTTCGGGGTCTGTCTCTTAT
>CAJXVA010000252.1 GCA_913061055.1 uncultured Pseudomonadota bacterium | reverse complement strand
CGGCAGCGTCAGATGTGTATAAGAGACAGGCTCTGGGGGCGCCGCTATGGCCGTTTCATCGAATTGGGGACGGCCCCTAGCCAGCGACGGTCTCGAAGGACTGTTCGTGCTCAATGTCGCGGTGCGCGTTCTCGTCGGTGATCCGAAGATCGATCTTCCACTTCCCGGGGCCGGGCACTTCCACGTAGCCACGGACCGACCCACGCGGCACGCCCATCGCATCTTCGTCGAACTTGGTGTCGAACTCGATCGGCTCGCGGAAGACGGCCGTGCCCGCTTCGTCGAACACGATCTTCTCGACGCTGAGGTGGTGTTCGCCGAGCAGAGCCTCGATCCCCCCCACAACGATCTCGTAGTCGACCTTGTTCCCAGCGATCGGCGTTCCCGTCGGGACCGCGTTTCCGTCCGCGTCCAGGAAGTGGAAGTCGTAAACCTTGAACTCGCGCCAAGGCTCGGCGAGCACCCCGCGCTCGGCTTCGGTGTAGCCCTTGCCCGAAAACTCAAACCCGACGAGCTTCCCGTCGGCCTCGATGGACACCTCCAGTTCGACGGCCCCTCCGCGATCGAACTGCATTGCATACGTCCGCACCCCGCCGCCGTGGCTGTCGTCGTGGTCCGCGACCGTACGGGACTGCAACGGGCCCAGCCACTGCACGATGGCGGCGAGATCGTCGAACTCGGGCCGACTGAGGTCGTGGGTCAGTGCGCCCGAGGTCTGTTTGGACAACCCTTCGAAGTCTCCGCTCTGCAGCGCAGCAACGAGCACCGTGCTTGCCTTATCGCAGGCGTGCACGTCCTTGGGTGGGGTCGCCGCGGCCGGTTCGACCGTTGCGGAGCCCTTCTCGCAACCGGTCAGGGCCGCGGCTACGAGAACGAGAGTTGCGATCGTACGCATCGACACGAGCACGAGCTTGACACTTGAGGCGGGCCTACTGCAACGAGGGCAGCGCTCCGTCTTCGAAGGCCCACACGTCTGTGGACCAGGCAAAGCCCAAGTTCTCGTTGGGCTGATCGAAGTCGGAGATCGGAGCCGCGCTCACGCCTGGCTCCAGCGTGCAGTTGCAGGGCGTGTCCGCGACGTGGTTGTTGCCATCGTCGTTGATCGTCCCGCCTCCCACGAAGCAGCCGCCATCCCCCGTGTGGTGCCCGAGGGCAAACGACTCGGTGATCGTGGCGTTGTCGACGTCAACCGCTCCAACGAACGAACCTGTCGTCACCCCCTCGACGTTTCCGGCCGCGAACGAGCGCGCGATCGCGAGGTTCTCGGTCGGACCGCCCAGGCCCGTGATTGTCCCGGCAAAGCCACCCACGTTGTCGTCTCCGGTGGATCCGAGTGCACGGTTCACGTTGCCCAACGCGAACGCGTCCTCGATCGCGATCTCGTGCGCTGGGTAGAGCGTTCCGACGAAGCCCCCCATCGATGATTGGTACGAGCTGTCGATCGAGGTCAGGAACGAAACGTCCCCCGTCGAAGCGCTCCGCAGAATCGTTCCCCCCTGAACCCAACCGAAGAAACCGCCCTTGTCCCCTCCGGGGAATCCGTTCATTCCATCACGCGGCGAGACATCGCCCTCGGCAAGGCAGTCGGAGATCGTCGACGCGTCGTCCTCGTTCCACTGCTGGAGGCCGTACGCGAATCCCCCGGCGGTGTACGCCCGAACGTCGGCGGATGCCTCCACGTTCGCGAAGGTGCTCGCACGAATGATGGCTGCGGCCCCACCGCCTGCATTGACGATGATGAGACCACCGTCAACCCAACCGTCGGAGACATCACTCTCCCTGCTCTCGTAGAACAGCCCGCCCGCCCGAGCCGCAGGGGCTTCCACATCCAGATCGCTGACCACAACATTGGAGACGGTACTGCCACGCATCCGCGCCGCGATGCCGCCGACTCTGGCCGAGTAACCGTAGTCGTCGAACACAGGACTCTCGACGTCCACGTTCGAGAGCGATGAATCCGTCAGACTGCCAACAACTCCGCCGACCTCGTTTCCGCTCAACGCTCCGAAGTACGGCGCGACGACACGAACGTTCGAGATCGACGCGCCGTCCGCTGCGTTCGCGAGCCCGCCGTGGTCTCCATCTGCTGCAACCACGGCATCGCGAAGGCTGAGACCTTGGACGGTGCCAGCGAGACCGCTGAACAAGCCGCCCCGGGTCTGCGTCGTAAATCCATCGATCGCCCGCTCCCCGCCGTCGTACACCCCGGAGAACGGCTCCTCTCCGGTCGCGATGCTGAATTCATCCCCGCCCGAGGCGTAGTAGGGCTCGAGGTCGATGTCAGTGCATTGGATGAAGCTCCGGCTCCATGCCGGCTGCGCTTCCGCAAGGTCCGCGAGCTGCTGCGGGTTGTAGATCTCATGCGGGCTCACGGCGTTGCCGAGACCGATGTTGTCGAAGGCGTCGAGGCCTGGAGCACCGGGCTCCATGCCGCAGTCGGTGCACGCACACCCCTCGACGTAGGAGCCAGGAAACGACTCGGTTCCGGGCTGGAGATAGCCGGACGGGAGCCCCAGCTCCTCTTCGATCGCCTCGCACAACTGCGGCAGGTTCATGATCTCGGTGACCGCGCCACCGCCGACCCCCACCGAACCGCCAGCGAGCCCGATGACCCCTCCGGGAGTCACATCGCTGTAGGCCCACCAGGGCGCGGTTGGGCTGTCGCGCAGGTCGTCCAGCAGCTCGTCGAGGAACGCTGCGCACGCCATCTCATCATTGCGAGGCCCGCCCTCGCCATCTCGGCCAGCGTCGCCAGCGGCGTGCTCACCACGACGCAGGTCGGTGGAGGTTTCGGAGGGCCCCGCGTCGCAGGCGACGAGCGGCAACGAGGACAAGACAAACAGAGCCAGGGGTCGGCGAATCACCGACACAACCTGGCTGCGCGGCGTGATTAACGGAGTTAATCCGGGCGAAAACAGCTCTAGTGGCCCCGAATCGCCCGTTCACCGGACAGAGGACGCGACTGGTAGGCTTCGGTGGGTGACCGTCGGTGAGACGCAGACCGCTTCCCATATCGTGGGGCGCGAACGGCCGTCACGAGTCTGGACGCTGACGCTGGCGACGGGCCCCGACGCGGGCGCCCAACGGGTGCTGACGGCGGGCGAGTCGGTCGTGCTCGGCCGCGGAAGCAGCGCGTTTGGTGACGAGTTCCCGCTGACCGACAGCAAGCTCTCGCGCCAACACCTCACGCTGCAGGTCGACAGCTCCGGAGAGCTCATCGCGCGCGACATGGGGAGCCGCAACGGCTCCTTTCTCAACGCCGAGCGATTCGAGCAGGGATCCATCCGAGAGACCGAGATCCTGGGCCTGGGCCAAACGCTGGTCCTCGCAGAACCCGGCCAGCCCTCACCGGCCGAAGAGGGTGAGCCCGGGCCGGCCTCCAGCGTCGCCTACTCGGTTGCGCTGGCGGCGATTCGTCGCGGCATGGCCGGAGGCACCCCGCTGGTGCTGTCAGGTCCGACCGGCGCAGGCAAAGGAGCGCTCATCGAGTGGATCGCAGGCGGCCGGGAGCGGGCGCACTGGCGACCCCACGAGGATCTTCCAACTCGACCGCACACGTGCCTTGCGGTGGAGCAGCTCGAAGCCCATCCCGACGCGACCGCCCATCACCTCGAGCGGATCCTCCGAGGCGAAGACGCGCCCTTGCTGATCGCCACCACCTCGCTCTCGCTCGATGCCTTCCTCAGCGGCACGCCGGTTCCCCACGGACTCGCCAGCCGGCTCGGCTCCGGCTTCGTCTCGGTACCACCGCTTCGCGAACGCCGGGCGGACATCCCTCAGCTCGCCGTCGCGACAGTCCGTGAGCACGATGCGGACGCCACCCTCGACCCCGAGTTGGTGTTCCGTCTGCTTGCGTACGATTGGCCCGGCAATCTGCACCAACTCCAAGGCGTGCTCGAGCACTGCATCGCTGCCAGCGATGGCACATCAGTCATCGCACTCCCGCCGGACCTCGATGCGTTGCTCGATGTCCGTGCGTCCAGGGCGGCAGCCGACGGTCCGCCACAGACCCAAGCGCTGACCGTCGCCGCGCAGGGCGTGCGCTTCGCCTGGGGTGACGCCCTGAGCCCGGACTACGCCCCAACCTCTCCGGTCGCCCGGGTGTTGTGGGCGCTCTCTCGGCGACGCGCCGCGGGCAGCCTCGACGCCGTCGACCCCGACGTCCTGGTTCAAGAGGTGTGGCCCGAGGAAAAGCTCGTGCGTCGGTCGGGTCGCAACCGTCTGTACGTCGCCCTCAGCTCGCTCCGCAAGGCTGGCCTGGCCGACATCCTCGAGCGCAGCGCCGCGGGCTACCGGCTCAGTCCACGAGTCGACGTTGTCGTCGACGATTCCTAGACCATATGGAGTGACCGGCTCGAAGTCGTGGTTTGAGGTTGTTTGAGAACCCCAGTTTGACGACTTCGAGCCGGTCACTCCATATGGTCTAGACGGCGAACCTCGGCATCGACTGCCTCTCCGTTTTAACGAGGACGCGGTGCGACTTCGGCCTCGGCATGCGTCCGTACCCATACGCCACTTCACAGGCGGCCCCACTCATGTCTCGTCTCGCCTTCCCTCTCGTCCTTCTCCCTCTCCTTCCTGCCTGCGCCGACGACGCGGCCGGCACGGGCACCAACGGCGAAACCACGGCTGCGGACGCCTCAACGGGAAGCACCGACCCCACAACCCCGTCCGGCATGACGAGCGGGTCGGCCACGGCCTCGAGCACCAGCGAGACCAGCGTGGACAGCACCGGTGTCGTCGGATCCTCGGGTAATTTCACGACCGGCTCCGACTCTTCGGGCAACGAAAGCTCCGGCGAGACCACCGACGGTCCACAGGCATGTATGCCCCTGCGCGGCGAAGGAGCGGCCACCGCGGCCGCGCGACTCGGGGAGGCAACCCCGCAGATCACAGGCGCGTTCGATCAGGTCATCGCGGTCGCACCCGTCGACGGTGCAGCCATCCTCGCCGCCAGGATCGGAAGGTACGAGACCGCCGTCGACCCACTTGCGACGATCCCAGCCTCGACGGGCATCTCCGATGCGCGCGGCGTCCTGGCAGGACTCGACGACACGGGAGACTACCAGTGGACGCACCTGCTCGAGACGGAGCAGATCGGCGCCTCGACTCCGTTCGTCAATCTCACGGCCATCGATGGGGACGAGGACCGGGCGGCCTTCATCGGCGTTTTTCGGGGCGATCTTGCGCTCGACGGCGTCGATGTTCCGGGCTGCAACGGCCGCTGCGCCCTCTTCGGCTGGGTCGATGCGGACGGATCCCTCGATGGTCCCATCGTGATCCCCAACGGCGCTGTCGTCGACGCGCCGATCATCACCAGCGTCGCACTTCGTCCCGACGGCGGGATGGTCATGGGCGGCGCGGCATCGGGCTCGGTCAGCTTTGGGGGCGCAGTGCTGAACAACACCCCCATCGAAGAAGACGTGAACATCGGCGTGTTCGACGAGAAGGGCGAGCACGTGTGGTCGCGACGCTGGGGCGGCGAGGGTGAGGAACAGTTGGGTGGGCTCGCCGACCTCGACGGTGACGTCCTCGCCGTCGCCACGACGAGCGATCAACTCGACTTCGGCGGCGGGCCGCTGGGGGACGGTGGCACGCCCGCGCCCGACGTCGTCGTCGCCCGGCTCGACGGTGAGGACGGAGAGCACGTATGGAGCGTCGTGTTCGAGGCCACGGGAGGCTTCGCCGCGACCACGCGGGTGTCCAGCCAGGACGGGCTCGTCATCGTCGGTGTTTCCGGCGGCGAGATGTCGCTCGACATCGAGGGGCGCGACGTCTCGGGAGGCAGCTTCGTCGTCGGGCTCGACGCCGACACTGGCCAGGTCCAGTGGCACCGGGCTTTTGATGGTGCGGCGAGGATCTGGGGACTGGACACCCGGTGCGACGAAATCGCGATCGCTGGCAGCTACAGTTCGACGTTCACCTACGACGGCGTGCCGGCGCCCCTCCCAGCCGGAATCGACGCCTTTGCCGCCCGACTCTCCCTGCAAGACGGCTCGTTGCGCTGGCTTCAGGTCGTGACCGATGCAACCCAGGGCGAGGAGACCCAGCAACCGAACGACGTGGCGTTCGGGCCCGACGACGCGCTCTGGCTCGCGGGGTACTTCGTCGGAGACATCAACCCCGGCACCGGCCTGCTGCAGTCAGGCCTGGGGGGCCCCGGAGCCGACGGCTTCACAATCCGGCTCGACCCGTAGCGACTGCCGATGAAGTCGACGTCGACCACGGTGACATCGGGCCCGGCCCAGGCTAGGAGCGCCGAGACGCGACCAGGGCACGGAGAGAGATGTCGTTGGCGATCCTCGATCGCTCTACCCCGGCACCAGCGCCAAGCAAGCTCCGACCGGATCGCGGATCACCACGCTCGAGGCCGTACCGTCCGCGCCGAGGCTGGTCTTCACAACCTCGCCGCCCCCGGCCTCCACCTCGTGGACGCTCTGCTCGAGATCACCCACCGGCAAGTACAGCACCCACACCGCGGGTAGCCCGGTGTTGACCCCGCGCGCATGACAGACGCCGGCCACGGCGTCGCCACCGACCTGCATGCAGTAGTCATCGTAGGTCTCCCCCGCGTCCTTCATCTCCTGCCCCTGTGCGGACCAGCCGACGACTTCGCGGTAGAAGTCGCGGGTCGTGCCGGCGTCGGGGACGGTGAGATCCAGCCACGCGATCCGCCCCGCGCTCGCGCGCGCAGCGACCTCGGCATCGTCCGAAGGTGGTGGCAACGCTGGGCTCACCGGAATCAGACCGAACGCAGCGCCGTTGGGATCTGCGACAACCGCCCACTGGCTGTTGCCCTCGTCGTTCTTGTTGTGCATCAGCTCCCGGCCGCCCAACGACAGCGCCTTCTCCACGCTGGTGCCGACGCTCGCCACCTGAATGTGCGGCATCCACTGCAGTGGTAGGTGCTCATACGCCTCGACGCGCTCCCCGACCCCGATGATCGGCAGACCCAGGTCGTTCATCAGGTTCTCGCCCCACCGTGGCCGCTCGCCGGTCCGGAGCACGGCGGCGTAGAACCTCCGAACCCGGTCGTGCTCGGGCACGGCAATATCGGCGCTGAGGACTGCGCCGACGCGAGGGACGAAGGGGTCGGTCATCGGCCACATCGTACGGCCAGGCACGCACGAGCTCCAAAGACGAGCACTGGCGGCGGATCGTTCGAGTCGCTCGCACGGCCTGTGCGAGAAGTTCGATCGGTTCGGGTGTAGCGCAGCTGGAGTGCAGCTTGTACCCCCGCCACTATGCGTAGCGTCCCTTTGATCGTGTCCTGCCTCCTGGCGCTCGGCGCCTGCGACTCCGACGGCAGCGACGGGGCTTCCAACACGGGAACAGGCTCGAGCAGCGGCGACGAGGGCGAGGCCGGCGAGAGTGAGAACCCTTCGGGCGCCAACAGCACCAGCGGGCCGTCCGAAACCACGGGCCCATCCTCGGCAGGCGAGACCTCGCAGGGCGAGACCGGCGTCGACCCGACGGGTGGCTCCACCACGGGCCCAGGCGAGAGCGGCGACGGTGAGACCAGCACCGGCGGCACCGAGGAGCCGCAGCTTCCGCCCGGCGACGTCGAGTCGCTGATCACGTGGCTCGAGGGCGGTGAATACAACGACTGGCAGGCCGAGTCGGCCGTGCACGCGTCGACCGGGCCGCACTTCGGCAACGTGCGGACGTTCTTCAACAACGTGCTGTTCGACTCGTTCGAGGACGGCAAGGGTGTGCACCCGATCGGAGCAGCCAACGTCAAGGAGCTGTACGGACCCGGCAACAGCATTCGGGGTTGGGCGGTGATGATCAAGCGCCAGGAGGACGCGGGCCAGTGGTACTGGTTCGAGGTCTACGACGGTGACGTCCTCTCCGATACCGTCGCGTGGGACGTCTGCGAGGACTGCCACGGCGACGGCACCGACAACGTGCTCACCCCCTGGCCGCTGCAGTAGGGCTCCTCCGTCGAGAAACCGCCGCTCAGGGTACGGGTGGCGCGACGGCGACCGGGAGCGACTCGGAGGACGACTCCCGCGGCTCCGAGTCGGGTGGGACCGGCGACGTCCCGAGCGAACCTGGTGCGAGCATGGCGGCATGCAACGCGTTGAGCGTTGCGTCCATCGCCGACCTCAACCTCGTTCTCGATGCGTTCGAGAACGATTGGGAAGACACAGCGTCGGGCTACGGACTCGCGCCCGACGACCCGCCCGTGGTGTGCCTCGCGACGGGACAGTACGGCAACCTCGCGATCTCCGGCCGCGACTTCTCTGGGTCCCCGCCGTTGACGATTCGGGGCGAGGGAGACTTCACTCGCGACGACTGGTCGCCGTCAACGGGCCAGAAACGCCCGCTTGCGCGCCTCGACATCGATCGTCAACGAGCGCGTTCCAAGCTCTTCGAGCGCGCGCAGGCACAGGTCGGGACGCAGGGTCGGCGAGGCGACCGAGCACACCGCCTCGAATTTCGCCACCGCGCGTCCGGGATCCTGCTCGGTTCGCGCCCGAAGCCAAGCCATCTCGGCCTCCAGAGAGGGCACGGTAATCGCAGCCGACAACAACTCCACCGCCTCATCGGTCGCTTGCACCGTGACCGCGATCTCGGCCGCGGCGACCTTGGCCTGCTGGACTGCTGGGCGTGTTCCTGCGTAGCGACCTTCGATGGTCCCGAGGGTCTCCAGCACAGCGTCCATCTCGATCGGTGCGCCGGTCAGCGCTTGAGCGCGCATGAGCGCGAGCGAACACAGCAGCACGTTGGTCTGCGTCTCCGACCGTGTCAGCGCCATCGCAGGGCAGGCCGTCTCCAGCCGGGCCCGCGCCCGTGCAGGTCGCTCGGCCCGAATCTCCATCACCGCAGCATTGACCGCGAGCTGGTGCACCCAAAACGCCATGCCCTCCCCCATCTGAGCGTAGCGACCCGCGACGGTGTCGAAGCCCGCGATCGAAGCGTCGAACTGGCCCGCAAGTCCTTGCGCGTGTGCCAGGGCTGACCGCGCTGCGAGCACGGGTCCTGAGAACGGGCCCTCCTCCTCTTCGAGGTCTGCGATTGCGTCCGCGGAGTCCAACACGATGCTGAGCTTGTTGCGTTTGGCCGCGAGCGACACACGACGTTCGATAAGCACAGATCGGCCGTGATCCAGCCGCGGCGCCGTGGGGTGCTCGCGGACGATGGCCAGCCCGTCCTCGACCACCCCCGCCGCCTCGACAAGCTCACCTCGCCGCTCGAGCGCCCCAGACAACATCGCGAGCGCACCCACCCGAAGCCGAATGTTGTCATTCGCCCGAGTGGCATAAGCCTCGGCCCGTTTGGCCAGCACCCTCGCCTCTTCGAGGTCCGTATCGCCCACCCCCACGGTCCAGATCAGCTGAATGCACGCTTCGGTCGCGGCCTCCCAACGCCCGGTGGACTCCGCCGCGCTGATCACTTCGCGCAGCAGTTCCTCAGAGCGCTCAAACTCGCGGAGGTTGCTCAGCCCATCCGCAGCCAGGATCTGCGCGGAAAACCGAGTGTCCGCATCCCCCACTTCCGCCGCGCGATCCGACAACGCCAGCGCTTGCGCAACGCCCTCGCGGTTGTGCGCCCGGTCCAACGAAAACCGGATCTCGGCCAAGTCGGCGGCAAATGTCGAGACGGCTTCGCGGCCAAGGCCGTCACAGGCGTCGACACTCGGTACCGACGTGAGACGTGCAGACCAGCGGGTTGCCCGGGAGACTTCCGAACCAGCCGTGGTTGGAGGACGCATCCACGCCTCCCCAGCGATGCGAACCTTGGCGAGACACTCGGTGCGCACATCGTCCCCCGCATCGCAGCTGAGCAGGTAGGCATCGCCCCAACGACCACGCCATGCCTCCAGCTTGCGGTGCACGTGCTCGACCGTGGCCGCGGCGGCAGCGTTCTCTGGTACCCCAGCCCACAGCGCGGGCTCGTCAATGACCGAGTCCGCCCGCTGGGCGCAGGTCGGTCGGAGTGAGACCGGCCCGGCGATCGCGAGCCCCACGACCGCGGCCGTCCCAACCACGAGTGGCAACGCCCACGCGCCAAGTGTCCGAGACGACGACACCAGCGGACCGAACGTCGTGGGACGGGCGTGGGGGTCGGGATCGAGGCCGGCGAGGATTCGGGACCGAAGCGCGCGCGGGAGCGTGGAGACCTCGCCACGGTCGACCCCCCGAAGCTTCGATGCCAACAGGTCGCGGCCGCTGAACGGGCGCTTGCCCAACAACGCCTCGTACAAGGCGACGGAGAACGCATAGACCTCCGAGGCGACCGAAGGCGCATCCCCTTGATGAAGCTCGGGCGCCAGATACCCAGGCGTACCGGACGCACAACCAACGCGCGCGGTCTCGACACCTTGCAGGGTTTCGGGAACGTCGAGCCGAGCCAGCCCAAAATCCGCGACCTGGGGCCGACCCGAGCGATCGAGCAATACGTTGTCAGGCTTGAAGTCGCAGTGCAAAACACCGACCGCGTGCGCCGCCGCGAGACCGGCCCCCACCGCTTCGAACATCGCAAGGATGTCCTCGCGACTCCGCGGCGTCCGCAGCCAATCCCGAAGTGTCCGACCCGGCAGGCGGGGCATCACCAGATAGGACCGACCGGCGTGTCGCCCGACGTCATAGACCTCGACCACGGCGGGGTGCTCCACCGCGGCGAGCAGCCGAGCTTCCCGCTCGAACCGTTCTTGAGACTCGCCGCTGTGGACCCGCCGCGGACGGATGACCTTCAGCGCGACCTCTCGGCCCAGCACCGTATCGGTGGCCGCATAGACCACCCCCATCGCGCCCGCGCCGATCTCTTCGAGCAGCGCATATCGACCCAGGTGGGTGCCAGGTTCCGGGCGCGCCCACGACTCCCCGACCGCACCATGGCCGGGAGCCGTTTCCGTCTGGGTGTCCGAAGACGAGGGCGGCGGCTGGTTCTCCAGAGGCACCAGCTTACCCACTCGAGTGCACAGAGGCGAAGACCGACATCCGTTACTTCATCGGGCCGTTCTTGCCAGGACGCGGAGGTCCACCACCGCCACCGTTGGTGCTACCACCCCCGGTCGAGGGCTTCGGCGGCAGTCCGGTGATCTTCTTGTGCACCGGGACCCGCGCCGAGCTCACCGTATTCGAGCGCTTTCGCGGGTCGGCCAACTGACGGCGCCACTTGCCGCTTCCGCCGACGGTGTCGGTCCCCGGGCAGAACGACAGCGGCATGAAGAAGTCATCGAACGCCTTCGCCATCTCATCGCCGCAGTGCTTGTTGCCGGTGTTGTTCGCCATGTTGGCGTGGTCCTTGGCATCGAACGCCTCGTAGACGCACTGGTCGTGAATCAGACAGCCCAGTCCCCAAGCGTTGTGTCCGCCCAGCCAGCCCGGGTTGGGGTCGCAGCCCGGGCCGCATCGACCGGAGCATGGATAGGTGCCGCGCTCGCCGGTGGACGTCTCGATGGTTCGCGCGACGGTCCGACTGACCCACGGCGGAATGGCTGGAACGGCCTGCTTCATCGTTTTCTTCGAGAACGCGTTCCGCATGTAGTCGTACTCGACGCAGTAGTAGTTGCCATGCTCGACGCAGCGAATCTTCCCGTCCGCGCGATCGGTCAGGTAGCTGCCGCAGGAACCGAACGAGCCCCCCTCTGGGCCCGGGGATGCCATCACATCGAGCCCAAGCGACTCGGGCACGTCGCCGTCCCACGGAACGGCACTGTCCCAACGGGACAGGCGATCGATTCTGGGGGTCTTCGTTGGTGGAGAGACGGCTTCGAGATACGACGGCGCGTCCGGGTGGAGCACGGGCAACGGAGACTCGTAGTGGCTCCAATCAAAGTCGTTGGGGGCCTCCAGGAGCAGACCCACGGCCCGATACAAGAACACGCGCGCGGCATGGTTTCCCGCCGGCATGTCACCCACGTCCCGATAGGCCTGCCACAGAGCTTCGTGGTCCGCCTCGGTCAGCGCCTCACGGTTGCCGTCGATGGTGAGCTGGCCCGTTTCGAAGTCCACATCCACGAACACCGCCAGGGCCTCCCCACGAACGGTGACCTCGAGGTGGTGGTCCGACACGACCTCCGAGGTCAGCGTCAGCTCATGCCCCTGCTGCAGCTCATACGCTCCCACGACGCCCTCGTCACCGCTCGGATCTGCGACGAGTCCCAGCGAGGGCGCTTCGATGCCCTGCAGTCGACGTTCGGAGGGTTCGGCCGCGACCGCAGAGGAACTGGCGAAGAAAGTCGCTCCAACGGTGAGCAGACTGAGGGCGGTGAGGCATCGGGGAAGGCGTGGCATCGAGGATCAGCCTCCCCGCCCTGGGTGCTTAACGGGCTTAATCCCCTCAAATTCGCGTTGCGCCATTTGCGCAGAGGGCCGCCGAAGATCGGGCTTGCCCGTCCGATGGATCCTGGTACATTCCGCCCCCCAAAGACACTTGGAGAGGTGTCCGAGTGGTTGAAGGTGCCAGACTCGAAATCTGGTGAGGGTTCACGCCCTCCGAGGGTTCGAATCCCTCCCTCTCCGCTAAAGCCTTCGACCGGCCCCCACCGCCCACAAGCACCGGGATTCGAGCGAAGCACACGACACGACACGACGAACCACAACGATCTACATTTTGAGTGATGGCAGCGCCTGGAGAGGTGTCCGAGTGGCCGAAGGTGCATGATTGGAAATCATGTGTGGGGCAACCCACCGCGGGTTCGAATCCCGCCCTCTCCGCTAGCCAGTACTCCCCAAATCAGATCGCTGGGGTTCATGCCTCGGGCGACGGTTTCTCCGCCAACTCCGCCAGGACCGGAAGGTAGCAACGGTAACGGAGAGCTGGGTGCCCGGGGCACTTTATTATCTTCGGCACGACTTCGGCGCGGCCGCGCAGGCCCAGCTGCCAATCACGGCTGCGCCTCGCCCAACCCGGCGAGCTCTTCTTTGACCGCGGCGATTTCGGCCTCAAACTCGGCCCCGGCGTCCGCGTACAACACGAGCCGCCGCCGCCCTGAATCACGAGCTGAACGACCCGCCTCCAGGGCCGCGCACCACGTTCGGGTGCGACAGCGTCGCCAGGGTCCGCGCCTCTTCGGCCACGCTCGAGGTCGCCTCCGGCACCAACGACCGCAGCTGGTTGATCGCAACTCTGCGATCGAGTTCGAGGTCGTGGGCAGAAACAACGACACCGAACGAACCCGGAGAGCATTGCCCTAGCCGTCACCTTGCGCACGCCCCTGCGGGCAACGATGCTACGCGGCGATGAGCTGGGCGACCGCGACGCTCGCCCTGTGGGCGGTGATGGCCCCCGAGGGAGGCTCGGCAGAGTTTCGGTGGGACGCTCCCGACGGATGCCCGACCCAGGCTGAAGTCCGAGCCGACCTCGAGACGGTGTTGGGTCGCCCGCTCGACTCGTTCACCGGACGACACATCTCGGTCATCGCTCGAGCCCGACCCGGCGCGGCAGGTTGGGAACTCAAGCTGTGGACCGTCTCCCTCGACACGACCCACGAGCGCGGGCTCGAATCTGTCTCTTATACACATCTGACGCTGCCGACGAGCGATCTAGTGTAGAT
>CAJXVA010000251.1 GCA_913061055.1 uncultured Pseudomonadota bacterium | reverse complement strand
CGAGATGTAGAGAGGTCTCGTGGGCTCGGAGATGTGTATAAGAGACAGACAACAACGTCAGCGTTGCGGAGTTCGTCCATCAGCACGTGCACGGACTCGGCCAGCGTTCGCAGTGACGTCGAAGGCAGCGTCAGCTCTAGGTCGGTCGTCGCAACCGGGCGCGCTCGCATCGGTCCGCGGACTTGGACATCGACGACGCTCCAATCGTGGGCAACCGCTCGGCCGACGGAGCCAACGTTCACGCGCTTGTGCTCAGACTCGAGTCGCCGGATTTCGTCCACGAGGTCGGCTTCGCTGGCATAGACCTTCGGCACGGTCGCGCCGTCGACGTCAAGAGCGACCGCATGACCGCTGATGACCGTGCGGTATTTGACGACGCTGCGTTCCTGCGCACCGACGAGCGGGGCGAGCGTCTTCGCTTCTTCGTAGCACTGCGTCGGGGTGCGGTCGCCACAGGCAAGCTCCAGGGCATGCGGTACATCCTCGATCTCCACGTCGGTGGTGCGATCGGTCCGGCCCACCACCGTACCCACGCTCGGTGCGAGGCTCCGCAGGGTGGTCGATGTGCAGGACGACCGCCCGTGCTCGGACGGGGCCAGCGACGGCTTGCCCGCGTCCGAAGGTGTGACGCTTTGGCTTCGGGCACCGCACCCGGCAAAGAGCGCCGCCAGGAGGAGGTATCGAGCGCGCTTCATCCGGTCGCGAGCCAGCGAACGCAAGACAACCATGACTCTGTAGACGGCCAGCGACGTGCTCAGTTGCGTGACAGGCTTCCTTCCGCCTCGAGTTCTCCCTGTCGCCGATCGCGCCCCCGGCCGCCCTGCTTTGTCGGGGCCCAGCGCTTTGCTACGGTCCCTCCCATGAGGTTCGGGCCCGGCGCAGCGTTTCTCCTCGGTTGCGTGGTCTCCGGCTGTCTTGCCGAGAACCCCAGCGGCGACGAGGGCTCCGACACCGATCCCGGCTCGGACACGACGTCGACGCCCCAGGTCGACAACATGATCGGTTGCCCGGCGGGGGAGTCGTGCTGGGTCGTTTTGGTCGCGCAGTCTCTCGACGACCGGGTGGAGGTGTTCGGCGGACTCGCCGGGGACACGCCTTCGTACCGCGGCGGCATCGACCTCGACCTCAAGCCCGGCACCGAGCTCGGGCCGCTGGACGAGCCGTTTGGTATGGCGCTGTCCGACAACGGGCTTCATGTCGTCACCGGGCACTACCCCACCCGGGAACTCGGCGCGATGCTGACCTTCCCCCGCGCGTTCTTCGACGACCGCGCCGCGGCGCTCGTGCCGGTGGGTAGTTTTTTCGTCGGAGGAGCGTTCAGCGAGGGCGTGGTCGAGACCCGCTTCGATGAGCTGGAGCCGATCTTCACCATGCCCCAGGTCCTCGAGGGCAAGGTGTTGGTCAGCGTGTTCGCCAACGACCTGTTCACGGGCGAAGAAGGCTGGACCACACCCGGCAAGCTGGCGATCGTCGATGCGAACAACCCGGCCGACTTCGCGCTCGCCGAGCTCAGCGGGCTGACCGGAGGTGACTGCCTCGGAGCATCGCAAATGGTGCTTCTCGAAGACGAGCAAACCGCCGCGGTGGCCTGCGATGGCAACGAGGCGATCGCGTTTCTCGACCTCGGCGACTTGTCTGGTTCACCCGCCGACGCGGCTGCGGGAATCAGCGGCACGCTGTGCGACCTCCCGTTTCAGAACAACCGTCGCACCCGCTACCTCGCCCACGACGGCGCGGGCGGGGTGCTCGTAGGGATCGGGCCGACCCCGCTCAACGACGTTGCCGCGCAGCTCTACAACGTGACGCCCGGATCCTGCCAGTTCGTCCCCGTCGAAGAGATTGCGATGAGCGACGGCCAGCTCGGGGAAGTCGTTCGGTTTGACGACACCCACTGGTTGCTGGCCCAAGGCGCGATCGCCCCCGACGGCGAGCGAGGGGTCAAGGTCATCGCCACGACCGGCATCTGCAACACGCTGCCCGGGCTCGACGAAGCCTGGGACACCGAGGGCAACATCCTGTCGCCGTATGCATTGGCCGTCGCGCCCGATGGCGAGCATCTGGCCATCGGTGCCGCGCCCAGCTCCGTCGGCAGCAGCGGAAACGGGATCTACGGCAAGCTGTTGTGGGCGACGCTCAGCGGGGTTGAAGACCCGTGCACGATGACCGCCAAGGCCGTTGACCTCGGCGACGGCAGCGCTGGCAGTGCTCCCGCTCCACTGACTGTGGACACCTCCACCTGGAGGCGTGGACCCAACGTGGTCGTGGTGGCGCAGGTGGAGGGCGGCGCTTGAAGAGACTTCCCGTCCTCGGCCAGGGCGCGCCGGACAGCGAGCCCGAAGACCCGCTTGCGCTGCTGCGTGGCGGGCGATTCGCGTTGTGGTTTGCCCTCATGCTCGCGGTGATCGGTCTCGTGTGGATCGGCTCGCACCGCGTCCACGCTCGCAACACCGAAGACGCGGTCGTGGTGGTCCACTCGGATCTGCAGGGCCGCCTTGCGGGCGCCCTGGCCGAAGCGCCCCCCATGCCTCCAGTCGAGGACATCACTCCGGCGAAGGCGCCGCCCATGCCTGCCGTGGAAGACATCACTCCCACCAAAGCGCCCGCGATGCCCCCGGTGGAAGACATCACGCCCGAGGCCGAAGACGCCGAGTACACCGTCGACCGGTTCGGCAGGAAGCGGTCCAAGTCGGGCGCGATCATCCTCGACGAAGGCGGCGAGCAAGACGTCGGCATCAACGCCTCCACCCGTGACGAGCTCGACCAGGGCGGCTTCTTCGACCCCGAGGCGTTCGACGACGCCAAGACGGTCAAGAAGAAGGCCTACGTGCACCTGATGCCGGGACTGCCGAATGAGGTCTTCTTTGGCGCCGGCATCGTCATCTTGTTGCTGTCGTTCGTCATCTTCGAGCGCTACGGCAAGAACAAGAACCCGCGCTCCTACGCGCGCAACTACTGGAAGTTCGAGCTGACCCAGTTCGCCTGGTTCCAGCGCGCGATGAAGAGCCGGTGGTTTCAGCCCGTCGTTCAGCTCCCGGTTGTGATCGGCTTTCTCGCCGTCATCGTCGTGGGATTCGTGGGATCGCAGGACCCCGGCCGCAACATCGCACCGGTCCTCACCTGGAACATCTGGTGGATCGGCCTCATCTTCGGTGTGTTCTTCGCGGGCAACCTGTGGTGCTTCATGTGCCCGTGGACTGCGGTGCCCGACTGGGTGATGCGCCTGTCCTTTACGGGCACCGATCGTATTCGTGGCCTGGGCAAGCGTTACCCCAAAGCCAAGGCTTGGATGTGGCCAGCGATCATCCTGTTCGCGTTCGTCACCTGGCTGGAGATCGTCTTCGACGCCGCCAACCGCCCGTGGCTCACCTCGGTGATCGGCCTCGCCATGATCGGCCTCGCGTGGATCTTGCTCGTCACCTACGAACGCAAGGCGATGTGTCGCTATGTCTGCTTCGTCGGCCGGGTGAGTGGGCAGTACGCGATGATGGGCATGCTCGAGCTGCGCCGCCGCGACCCCGATGTCTGCCGCAAGTGCCAGACCAAGGACTGCTACCACGGTCGTGAAGGGCACGGCCTGCCCTGCCCCACCCACGAGTTCATGGGCGGGATGAACGAGAACCAGTTCTGCACGCTGTGCACCGAGTGCGTGAAGAGCTGTCCGCACGACAACATCGCGCTCAACGTGCGCAGCAGCGGCGCCGACGTTCTGCACCCCCACCGCTCCAAGCCCGACGAGGCCTACATGGCCGTGCTGGTGTTCATCGTCAGTGCCTTTCACGGCGCCGCGATGATTCCACTTTGGATGGAGTGGGAAGACGGGCTTCGCGGCTGGCTCATCGACACCCAGGTGAGCCTGCTGGGCAGCGACGTGCTGGGCTTCGGGGGCCACAGCGGCGGCCTCATGACGTTCACGCTGATGATGCTGTTGTGCATCGTCGTCCCCGGCGTCCTGTACTGGGCCCTATGCTGGCTCATGCGAGCCGTCAGCGGCCGGCGCGACTACTCCACGCGGCAGCTGTTCATCAAGTTTTCGTTCACGCTGCTTCCGATCGCACTCTTCTATCACTTGGCCCACAACGCCACTCACGTGTTCTACGAGTGGTCCAAGCTGCGACGCCTCGCAAGCGACCCGCTGGGCTGGGGCACCGACTTCTTCGGCACCGCACGGGCCCCCCTGTCCGCCCTGTGGTCGCCCGAGAGCATCTGGTACCTCCAGGTCGCCCTCATCATCATCGGCCACATCTACGGCATCGTCGTCGCCCAGCGAGCCGCCTTCCGCCTGTACAAGGACAAGAAGGCGAGCTTCCGAGTTCACTTGGTGATGATGGTCGGCATGATCCTGATGAGCATGCTGAGCCTGTGGCTACTGGCCCAGCCGATGTTCATGCGCACCGCCGAGGTCTGAGTCTCCGGGTCGAGGCCCCTGGGGTCAGAATTCGATAAAGCCAGCGGCGCGACTGCCGATGTCTCCGATACCGCAGCTGCCGTCCGTGCGGCCGCGACCCAACAGGAGCTTCCGTATGCCCCTCATTCAATTGGTCTACGCCAGCGCAGCGACCAAACCCTTCTCCAAGAAACAGCTCGTCGAGCTGCTGAAGCTGTCGCGTGCCCGCAACGCCGAGCGGGACGTGACCGGGGTGCTGCTCCTCGCGGAAGGCACATTCTTCCAGGTTCTCGAGGGTGAGGAAGAGACCGTCGAGGCCCTGTTCCAGCACATCTCCAAGGACCCACGCCACGCTCGGATCCTCATGGTCGCGAGAACCGAGATCGAGGAACGCTTGTTCGGCGACTGGAGCATGGGCTTTCAGCGGATGAAAGCCGCTGACTTGAAGAAATACACCGGCTTCAACGACATGCTGTCGCCGGGCTCGACGCTCGTCGATATCGACAAGGGACGGGCGAAGGCCCTCCTTGCGGCGTTCAAGGACGGGCGCTGGCGGATCGCGGCCTGATGCAGACCGTCCCCACGGGGCTACCGGATCGCGAGACGCCGGCTGGTTGATGCCTTCCGTGTTCGTGCGGACCGCCGAGCTCTGAGGGGCGGCCGCATCTCCGCTGGGTTACCCTTGGTCACCGGGTCACGAACCGATGCCTCTGAAAGTTCGGCGCAACAAGAGCCAGAAGCCGCCGGAGCCCTGCATGCTGACGGAGTGCATGCGGGTGATCGCCGGGGCGTGGGCCCCGAACGTGATCTGGTCTCTGCGGGCTGGCCCTCGCCGCTTCAACGAGCTCAAGACCGACATCCCCCCGATCTCCTCGAAGGTGTTGTCGGCACGCCTGTCCGAGTTGGAAGAGCGTGGAGTGCTGACGCGACACGTGCGGGCGACGTCGCCACCTTCGGTCGAGTACCAACTGACCGAGCTTGGGGCGGAGCTGATTCCGGCTCTCGATGCGATCGTTGCGGTGGGGCACCGGCTCAAGAGGGCCGGCCGGTTGCCCGATCCCGCCTGAGGTCGGGGTGAAGCCGGCGGGCGCATCGAGCCCGTGGGCGCCCGCGTGACCAGGTAACCACCGGGTAACCGGAAACGTAGGTAACCGATCGAAACCTGGTTGCAAGGAGCAACCGGGCCGTCATCTTGGGTGCACGTTCCAACACGAGACCCACCGATGAAACTGCACTACAAACCTGGCGCTTGTTCGCTCTCCTCCCACATTGTCCTGAACGAACTGGGACTCACCTTTGAACTGGACAAGACCGACACCGCCCACGGCACCACGCAAGCGGGCGAAGACTTCTTGCGGATCAGCCCCAATGGCTACGTCCCTGCACTTGTCACGGATGACGGCGAAGTCCTCACCGAGAACCCGGCGATCCTTCAGTACCTCGCCGGTCTCGCTCCGAACTCCGAACTCGCCCCTCCACCTGCCACCCTCGCGCGCGTACGTCTGCAGGAACTCCTGAACTTCGTTTCCTCGGAGCTGCACAAAGCGTTTGGCCCATTCTTCAGCGGCAAAGAACTCGAACCAGAACAGCGCGTCAGCGTGTCGGCGCAGGTTGGCCGCCGTGTCAGCCACATCGAAGCCCGCCTCGCAGACGGCCGGTCATTCCTGCTGGGCGAGCACTTCACCATCGCGGACGCCTATGCGTTCGTCGTACTCAACTGGTCGGAGCCCGCGGGCCTGACGTTGAAGGCGTGGCCCAAGACGGAAGCATACGTGGCCCGGATCCGCGAACGCCCCGCCGTACGCAAGGCAATGGTCGCTGAAGGGCTCATTCCACAAGGAGTCGCATCATGATCGCGTTCGCGGCTGTGGATCAAGTTCTGAAGCGGTACTTCGACGGGCTTCACCATTGCGACACGGATCTGTTGGCCGAGGTCTTCCACCCCAAGGCGGTGTACGCAACGGCGGACGAAGAGTCTTTCCTCTACCGCGACATGACGGAGTACCTGTCGGTCGTCGCAGCGCGCGAGTCTCCCGCGTCGCGCCAGGAGTCACGGCTCGACTTCGTCGATGGAATCGAGTTCGCGGGGGAGAACACAGCGTTCGCCCGGGTGCGCTGCTCGATGGGCGAACGCGACTTCGTCGACTTCTTGACCCTCGTACGCACAAACGGCCGCTGGCGCATCATGTCCAAGGTCTTCCACATCAGCCACAACAACCGAGGAGGCAACTAGACCATGCCCTACGTCAGTATCAAGGTGACCCGAGAAGGGGTGACGGCAGCCCAGAAGTCGCAGCTCATGAGCGGGGTCACCGACCTCCTCGTCCGAGTGCTCGACAAAGACCCCGCGACGACCTTCGTCGTGATCGACGAAGTCGAGATGGAGGACTGGGCCGTTGGCGGCGTTCCCGTGGCGGAGTACCGAAGGCGAGCGGCGGGGTCGAAGAAGCGCTCGTAAGCGACACCGGAGCGACGCCGTGCGCCGCCCGGGTTTGGAAGGGCTCAGCCCCGGTCGGACCGGAGGAGTAGCGGTGTGATGGCGGCGTCCCAACACGCGGAGAGCATGCTCTGGGCCTCATCCATCATCTTCCGACTCTCTTTCGGGTCAGCGGCGACGGCCGTCTCGACTGCGACGTCGGCAAACTGGATGATCAACAACAACGCTCGACGGACCGCACCGTGGTGCCGAGGTTGGAACAGGTGCTTCGAACCTTCGAACACCAGCGCCACGCTCATTTCGGTATCGCGAGCCTCGAGGTCGACCAGCGCCTTGTCCGAGGCTGCACCGGTCCAGATGTCACGAACCACCGGATCGTTGCGATACAGGTCGTAGTAGAACTCGATGAGACGAGTGGTCGTCTCGGCGAGTTCTTCTGCCGTGCGAGGCGGCGTTGCGAAAGCCTCTTCGAGGGCCTGGCGGTTCGCGTCGAGGTGCCGCTGTGCCAGGGCCATGATGACCCCGGCCTTGTTGTCGAAGTATTGGTAGATCGAGCTCACGGTGACATCGGCGGCCTCGGCGAGCTCGCCGACCTTCAGGCCAGCACACCCCTTCTCGGCGATCAGGGCGCTCGCGGCCGCCAACACTCGCTCCACGCGTTCACGACTGCGTGCCTGCTTGGGTTCTCGGCTCTTCTTGAGGATCTCCATTTCAAAACATGAAGTAATTTCAGGTTAGGAGGAGCGATCGTCTTCGTCAACCACAACGTGAAGACTTTTCAGATTTTGGAATTCGAGTCGCCAACCCGGTTCGGGACACGTCGCCAGCTTGATCCATCGGCGCCGTCGCCCCACGAATCACGCATGAGCGCCTCGAACGAGCTTGCCGAGCAGACGCCGGGTCACGCCGACTATGCCGGCCAAGACCTTCGCGGACACGACTTCTGTGGCAAGTCGCTGCGGGGAGCCAACTTTGCCGACGCTGACCTCACCGGCGCGCTGTTCTACGAGGCGGACCTCACCGACGCAGAGTTCACGGGCGCTCAACTCGACGGAGCCAACTTCGAGAGCGCCAACGCAACGCGAGCCTGCTTCGGCAACGCGAGCCTGGTGGAGGCTCGGTTTTTTGGTGCAGACCTGACCCGCGCCACGCTCTCAGGCGCGGATCTCTCCCGCGCTGACCTCCGCGATGCTTCGCTGGTCGATGTTCGCATGGTGAAGTGCAACCTCGACGGTGCAGACCTCGAGCGAGCTGACCTCACCGGGGCATCGGCGCGCGGCTCCTCGTGCGCGGAAGCGATCTTCAACCGAACCAAGCTCGACGGAGCCTGCGTGCGAGAGCTTCGCGGCGCCGACTCTGCGCAGTGGATCGAATGCGAGATCACGAAGGTCGACTTCACCGGCGCGTACCTGTTGCGGCGCCAGATCCTCGACCAGAACTACATTCACGAGTTCCGCAATCTCAGTCGCGTCCACGCCTTCATCTACTGGGTGTGGTGGTTCACCTCGGACTGCGGTCGCAGCCTGGGTCGCTGGGGAGCCTGCACGGCATCCGTGGCGATCGCCTTCGGCGTCGCATACCAGTTCGTCGCGGTCGACTTCGGAAGTAGTCCGACCGTTCTCTCGCCGTTCTACTTCAGCTTCGTCACCATCACGACGCTGGGCTACGGCGATGTTCTTCCCACCTCGACGAGCGCCCAGCTCCTCGTGATGTTGGAGGTGGCGCTTGGTTACATGATGCTGGGCGGGATGCTCTCGATCTTCTCCGACAAGATGGCGCGGAGGGCAGGCTAATGGGCATCCTCAAGCGACTTTTCAAGCGCGACCCTAAGGCGCAGCTCGCCAAGATGGCCGGCGACTTCAAGCTTCCCTCCCTGCCCAAGGTGGCGATGGAGGTGCGAGCCTTGCTTCGCGACGACAACTCCAGCAACCGCGACATTGGGGAGTGTCTCAAGCGAGACGCGGGCCTGACGATGCGGCTGCTTCAGTCTGTCAACTCGGCCGCAGCAGCACGAACGCGGCGCATCTCAGACCCCAGCCAGGCGGTCGGGCTCCTGGGCCGCGCCAACCTCGAGTACCTGGTGCTCGCGCACGCGACCCGCGACGCCCTCCCCAACCCCAAAGCCACCGGATACTCCCAGGAGCAGTTCTGGGAGATCGCCACCCAACGCGCCGCTTTGGCGGAGACCATCTCTCGTCACGTAAAGCCCGCCGAGGCCGGCATCTCGTACGCAGGATCCCTCCTGCAAGACATGGCGATCCCCATCCTCGCCAAGGTCATGCGCAAGGAGTACCGACCGTTGTTGGCAGAGGTCGACGGGAACTGGGGTGTACTCGACGAACTCGAGCGCGAAACCCTGGGTTGGGACCACGGCGACTTCGGAGGGTTGATGTGCGAGTCGTGGCAGTTCCCCGACGAGATCACCGCTGCGGTGACGTCGCACCACCGCGACGTGCACGAAGAGCTGCCCGTGCCCGACGCGGTTCGTGTGGTCGCGTTCATTCAGTCCCCGAGCCTCGGCCCAGAGGATCTCGCCCGGCTCGAAGAGGACCTCGACCAGACGTTTGGAATGTCGCCGACCGACACCCGAAAGCTGCTCGACCTGCACTTCGCTGCGTAGTCGGAAGCGCCTCGCCGGCGGACTCGACTACACTCTCCAGGCATGCCCGCCGACCCAGAGGAGCTCGCGCGGGCCGTGTGGCGACCGCCCGCTCCCGCGACGGATCCCGAACGACCAACCATGCGTTGGGTGGTTGCGGTTGTGGGGGCGAGTCTCTTGCTGCCCGGCGCAGGGCAGCTGATGAATCGGGACTGGGGGCGGGCTGCGGTCATCCTCGTGGTGTGGACAGCCGCGTCCATCACCCACGTCTGGCCGGTCTGGACCATCGCGTGCCTCTACGCCGGCTTCGAAGCGGGTTGGACCGCAATGAAGCGAAGACGACTACATCGAGACGAAGGCGAGCAGGCTCAGGGGCAACGCCCCGAGCAATAGTGCGCGCGAGACTCGTTCCCAGCGGCTCTCCTCGAGGAGAGTGTTCATCTCGGTCGCGATGGTCGTGCGATGGCCCACTGTGAACCCATCGCCCGCTCGGGATCGACCTTGAGGGATTTCTCGACGCGCCGTCAGCCTTGACGACGCTTCGGTCGGACGGCTGAGCAAACGCTCCGACTTTCGGAGGACAGAGCCTGGCACGGTCATTGCTCTTGTCAGCCGTGCATGTTTTCGATGTTCGCGCTCTTCCTCGCGGCCGCGCCGCCCGAGGCCAAGGCTGAGCCTAAGGAAGATCTTGGTCGGCAGAAGGTGAGCGTGACGGCCCTGGGCGCCAGCGGAGTCGGCTTGGCGTCGGGCCCCCCCAAAACCCAGGTCATGCGCTCGCCGGCGATGCTGCTGTTCGACGTGGGATTTTTCCACCCTGAGCACCAATGGCTGGAGTTCTCCCCGTCGGTGATGTTCGAGTTCGAGCGAGGGCAACTCTTCGGCCTCGGATTCCGGCTGCGCGCCTTTACCTCGCTGGGCCGACTTCGTCTCTACGCACTCGGTGGCCTCGAAGGCTTCGTCGCTCCAAGGAAGCTTCTCGGGGTTCGACTCGGGGCTGGTGTCGCGCTTCCTCTGCACCCGCGCTTCTGGATTGTGACGGAGCTGGGCCCCACCGTCTACTTCGCGGGCAACGACCTCCGCGAACGCTCCACATTTACCAAGCTCGACGCTGGCGTCGGTTTCCGGGTGAACTTCTGATGAAACGTTCGATTCTCGCGCTGATCTTTCTCGCCCTGCTGCCCGCGTGCAACTGCGAGATCGTGTCTTGCTTGCGCCACTCCGACTGTCCGCAGATGCAGGTCTGCAGTGCCGAGGGGACCTGTGGCCTGCCGCTCCTCGCCGCCGACACCGACACCGATACCGATACCGACATCGCGGGCTCGGACACGGACATCGTCGAGCCGGCCCCAATGACCTCGGGCGACGAGACCACCGGAGGGCCGATGACAACGTCCGAAGGCACGACCACCTTGGACGCATCCACCGGCACGTCTTCTACGGATCCCAGTACCACGGGGCCAGTCCTCCCCGGCACGGACACGGACACGGAGTCGGACACGGACACGGATGCCGATACCGATACCGATACCGATACCGATACCGATACGGACACCGGATCTCTGATCGCGACCCCCACGGTGTGGCCATGAATTCCCAACTCCTCGCCCTCCCCATCGTCCTGTTCGCCTCCGGATGTTTCCAAGACATCATCGCCGACAGCGATCCCGAGCCGGGCGACACCGTGGTCAGTGAAACGCCGATCGTGCCCGCCGGTGGCACCGATGGGACCGGGGTCATGCAGGACGCGAGCAGCGGGTCGTCGAGCGAGGGAACGAGCGAAGGAGCCTCGGACTCGATGCCCGAGCCCCGATGCGGCGACGGTACGGTCGATCCCGGCGAGAACTGCGACGACGGCAACGACCGCTCCGGCGATGGCTGCAGCGCCGACTGCAGCATCGAGCCCCACGCCTGCGGTCCCCAGAGCACCACGATTGGCGAAGACTTCGAGCGAGGCATCGGCGTGTGCAAGGACGCCAGCGGCAACACCTGCGAGAAGGACTTCGCCAGCCTGTGCGCCCCCAGCTGGCACCTGTGTTCGTGGGCCGAACATGTTCAGCTCAACGACGGGGTCTCCATCGAGCTCGATGAGGTCCCCGCCGTCGGTGCCATTCGCTGCCGATCCCTCGGGGGCTCCGGGCACTACACGAGCCACGACTTCAGCGTGGATGGCCCGGACAGCTGCGAGATCGGATCGTCGCGCGTCGACTGCCCCACCAACCTCGGTTGCAACGAGACCGTGCTCGCCGCCCTGTGCTGTGCGCCGATTGCCTCCTGCGGAAACGGCGTGGTGGATGACGACCTCGAAGAGTGCGACGACGGCAACGACGACGACTTCGACGACTGCAGCAACAGCTGCGCGAGCCGCCAGGGCTCCGGGCCCTTCTGCTAGAAGCAGAGCCCGATCGCGTCACTCGTTCGCACAGACGCCGACGTTCTCGGCCCCCGGGACCCTGTTGAACTCGGGCAAGAGGGTGCAGACGAGTGCATCCGGGCACGCCTCAGGGCCGTCGAGGTCGCAGTACGCACTGCAACCTCCCGGTGATGGGTCACCAGGAAGCGCCGAGCCATTGATGCACGCGAGTCCGGCGAGACAACTGTTGACGAACTCGCACACCTCTCCCTGACCGGCAGCTCCCTCGACAACGCAGACAAACTCGTTGGGCTCGCCCGAGTAGAAACAACCCAGCCCTTCATCGCAGTTCTGGGCGAGCGGCTCGCAGGTGTCGAGGCACTGCTCCCCTACCTGGACCTGCCCAGGCCCCGAGCAGTCGCCCGGCTCGCCGCCGATGCAAACCCCAACGCCCGCGTCCTCATCGAACGGGGCACACTCGCCGCCACCACAGGCACCCGCGTCCGCGAGATCGCAGAAGGGGACACAACCCTCGACTGTGCACGCCAGCCCCGGTTCGCACTCGTTGATGAACTCGCACGTCTCGCCTTCCCCGGCGCTCCCCGCTGGCGAGCAGGTGAACCCGCCGTCCGGGCCCGAGTAGCAGCCTTCTCCGTCGGGACAGTCCTGAACCAGCGGGTCGCACTGATCAGGATCACCAGTCTCGCCGCCGGTCGTCTCCCCGGTGCCGGTCGTCTCCGCCGCACCCGTGGTCGCGCCGGTCTCCGACGATTCTCCGCCCGTCGTGCCCTCGGACTCCGTCGTTTCGCCGGGGTCCGTGCTCTCGCCCTTGGTCTCGTTCGCGGTCTCGCTCTCACCGATCTCGACGTCCACATCACAGCCGCCAGCGATGCCGCCGACGAAGAGGAGGGAGGACAGGAATGCGAGCTTCTTGCTGTGTGCCATCACTCCCCCTGATGTCGGGGACCGTCGCCGTTTTGCACACGATCTGATTTTTTTTCGCACACGTGTTCCGCCTTCGCACCGAGGTGGTGCGTGGGGTGTGCCTTGGCGAACGCTTCCTTCGCATCGTTGACCTGGCCGAGACGCCCAAGCCCGCACAGCGCCTCGAGCTCGATCAGATCCCGTTCAGCTGCGAGCGTCGGCTTGGGAAACTCCACCCGATGGGCGCGGACCAGCTTCAGGGTCTTTGCGTACTCCCGTGCCCGCGCTGACTTTCGGAGCGAGCTCAGCATCGTCAGTTCGCGGGAGAGCTCCGAGGGCTGGGCGGAGGACGGAATCTCCGACTCGGGGCTCGAGCTCGGCTTCGGAGCCCGGCGCGTCGGCTCCCTCGGTGCCGGATCTGGTTCGGGCTCCTTGAGAGGCGCGGCCTCCGGTTCCGGCTCAGGCTGGTTCAGCGGCGGGGTCGCCCGAGGTGGATCCGGATCCGCCGGGACCACCGCCCGAGTCTCCGCGGACGGTTCCACTGCGTCCTGGGTCAGTGTCACCGAATCATCGTTGGCTTCGAGCTGAAAGCTGCGGCCGTTCGAGACCCACACGCCTGCCAACCCGGCGGCGATCGCCGCCCCGACCATCGCGAACACCACCGCGTGTCGCCGACGGTTCCGTTTCTCGAGAGGAACCGGCGCCTGAGGGTGCGCGTCGTTGAACCGGCGCAACGCCGCCGCTGCATCCACGCCACCGCGTTCCTCCTCTGCGTACGCTTGCTGTCTCTTATACACATCTGACGCTGCCGACG
>CAJXVA010000250.1 GCA_913061055.1 uncultured Pseudomonadota bacterium | reverse complement strand
CAGCGTCAGATGTGTATAAGAGACAGACCCACCCCACCGCCCGATCAGCGCGCTTGCGGCCTTTCCCAGCTCCGCGTCGAGCAGGCCCATAAAGCGCGGCCGCTCCCCATACGTGTCCGTGACGACCAAGTGCAGATGGTTGGACATCACCACCCACGCATGCACCTTCACCCGAGTCATCGAAACCGCTCGCGCCAGCGCGTATTCGAAGATCTGGTTCAACTCCGGCGATGGCCGCAGAAAAAACCTCCGCTCTGAGCATCGCCGGGTCAGCAAGTACGTTCGCCCCGGGTGTACGTGTCGAACCAGCACGACCTCCTGGTCGGCCACAGCCCGGGATCGTTGCGGCATTTCTCGTTCTACCTGTCCCCTCCGTACGTACGTCCCTGCCGCCGAGTTCGGCCTCGATGGCGCGCCTATCAGCCGGCCATCGGACGGGGAGTCTCGGGCGATTGAATCCGCCCTCGTCCCGGGTCACGATCCCTTTGACTCGAACCAGGTCGAGACGATCTTCATCTCGCCGTCCTGCTCCTGCGCGAGGGCTTGAAATCGTCGGCCCAGGACCGGTCCGCGTTCCCGGGCCTCCAATTGCTCGAAGAGCTCGGCTTCCTCCATCTCTCCGATCGGCGACGAATGCCGTCCAGAGAGCAGGACACGGGTGTCTGTGCCGTCGAGCCGAAGCGCGGTCACGATGGAGATCGACGTCATCGGACGGGGCAGCATCACCCCCCGCTTCATCTCTTCCTCCGAGGGTGGGGGATGGAAAAGGAAGGTCAGCTCGTCGACGCTGGCTGTGGCGGACGAGGATCCGTACCGTTTCAGTCCGACGCGGATCGTGGTGGCACCACCGATCGGAAGGGAGGCCGCCAGGACCCGCGCAATTTCGCGGTTGGAAGCGTTCTCCACGTTCTCGAGCCTTGCGAGGGGGGAGCGGGTTCCAAACCCCTGTGAGCCATCGATGTCGCGGATGAAGGGGCCGACAGGAGGAACAGCGCATCCGATATGGATGACGCCTTCGGGGGGAGGAGCGAGTTCGAAGAGTGCGAAGATCCGGTGAGGCTCGATCATTTCGTTGATCGGGTGCAGGGCGCCGCCGTGCTCCCATTCGAGCCGCGTCGCTCGCGGACCCACGAACGTATGCAGTACGTCGAACGTAGTGGTTGTTCCGACCGCCGCTTCCGTCGTTCGGACCAGACGGATCTGCGTCATCAAGGACTCCAGATCGACCGGCTCAGTGGGCGAGCTCGGGAAGGCATACAAGGGGTGCCACGGCATCGACCGACCGTGGAACCCACAGGTGTCGTCCTCAACGACGATGGCCTGCTCAGTCGGGGCGGGAGAAGCTCGTTCTTCGGGGGCAGAGGACGTGCAGCCCACGAATGCCGCGATAGAGACACTGAGGTGCAGAGCCTTTCGTTCCGTCAAGCGTCCACGCATTGGTTCGGACAGGCTAGCAGCCGTGGCGAGGCACGTTCAACGAATGGTGACCGACATGGAGTCAGGCGTTTTTTTGTCGGTCGCGACGTCCTCGAGGTTCATCTGGACCTGATACGACCCAGGGAACCTCAGCTGCCGAGACCACCGACGACCCGACGACTGCCGAGAGCAGCTCTACCGGTGGTTCCCAGGGGTGCGATCCGTTTCCGATCGAGGACACCGCCTGCAGCCCCGGGCCAAGCCCGGATAACCCAAGCTGGACGCATGCCGCGACGCCATCCTCGGGCGGCTCTCCTTCGTCAAGGGCACACTCGGCGAGGTCCGCGTGCAGGCGCTGCAGCGTACTTAGAAGGTGGTCCGCAGCCAGCTGCTCGGTGGGCCAGAAGCGAACCTCCTGCGCGTCGTCCTCGGGAGCCTCGAAGCAGCCATCGGTCACCAACGCGTCCAGGTGCACGAACAGACCCAGGTCACTGCGGAAGCGCTGCACTACGATGACCATCCCCGGATGCAGTGTGTTGCTCGTGGCCAGAGCGTGCTCACGCTTGGTCTGTCGGCGCAGCGTCTGCTGCACCCGCTTGGCGAAGCGCTGGCACACCAGCGCGAGCAAGCGCTTGTCGTAGCCCAGCCGCACGGCCATCGGCCCCTCGAACGACAGCACCCATTGCCGCCACGGCACGGCCGGGAGCCGATGCTCCACAAGCAGCGCCGCGCTCTCGCACATGCGTCGGCCCATGCACGACGGGCAGATCCCGCGGCTCTTGCACGCAAAGGGGACCCGCAGGGAATCCCCGCAGCGTCGGCACTGCGCCACCAAGAAGCCCTGCTCGAAATCCCCACACGTCGCGAACGCCTCGAGTTCGTCGCACACGAACGCAGGCAGTGAACCGGCGTGCATCTCGACCCGCTCGCGAAAGGAGGGCCAATGCTCGCGCACGATGGCCACAGCGTCGCAGTCCTGCGTGCTGCGAGGGACGTACCTCGCCCGTGCGTGACACCCGAGCACCAACGGGGTCGATGCCGAAGGCGGGCCAGCCTCCGGTGCCAACGTTCACGGCGTGTTGGCGCTGTGCGTCGTGACCACGACGGCCCATCCCCAGGCCGCACCCGGTCCGTCAGCAGGCCACCCTCCTCGGAAACTGAGGCGGCAACGGAGCTCGGTCCCCGCTCGTCGCACCTTCCAACGCCTCCATGAGAACCCGGTCGAACGCCCCCCGGCCTGCCTGACTCGGCGTGTCCGCGGCCGACGCTGGCGCTTTCGCTGCCTTTTCCCTCAGAGCGGGAGCAACCGCGACCACCGACGACCTGAACACCCGCCGTTTCAGAACCCCGGATTTCGGGCCTATCTTCCGCCCCGAGGCCCCCTACCCACCCATAGCAAAAACGCCGATAATATGTGCTATGTCCATTTGGGACATCATGCTCCCACGGCCCATAGGACAGCGTACCGCATGACGACGGCAGTGCAACCTCCTCGGCCTGGACGCAAGGTCCGTCGCCGACACCAGCCGTAGCGAGCACATTTCAATGAGCGCCACCATGAGGACGGAGAGCCCCACGATCCCCAAGGACCCAAGAGAAGTCCACGCGAACGGCGAAGCCGCTGGCGTACGGAGGTCGATACTCGAGGTTCTCCGAGCACGTCGCTTGTGGATCACGCCGTACATTGAAGACCGTGTCGCCTTCTGCGAAAGGCTCAAGACGCTCGACAACTGGCTCGCACGGGCACCAACTGCCGTCAGAGCCGAGGACATCTTCAACCCGACCTCCTACACCTCCAAGACCACGCTCGAACAGATGCTGCAAGAGCGACTCGTCGAGCAACGGCTCGCCGACGAATACACAGGGCACCTGCAAGCCTACACGTGGTCGATCGCCGCAGCCCTTGTCTCCCGAGGCCTCTCCGTGTCAGAAGAAGTCCGAGACCGGATTGGGCGGTGCAAGAGCTTATCGCGCCTCGAACGCTGGCTTCGCAGGTCGGTCACTGTTGCTCGCACCGAGGACGTCTTCGTCCAGCGTCCTGAGCCAGCGGCGAGCTCACCCGCGACCCCTCCGCAGACCTAAGCCTCGAGGAGGGCCTCGACCGTCTCGACCGTCACCGCCCGCGAGAGCCAGAGGTCAAGCGTCGCCACATCGGTGCAGCTCTCGATCCGATGTCTTGCAGCCTCCGACACGTGCAGTGCTCGAGAGCGAAGGATCAGGGGCTCCGCTGCTCTGCACCCTCAAGGGAACGCCCACCGACCCAAGCTACGCCCGGCACCTGCTCCTGCGACTGGCGAAACGGGCCGGACTGGAGCGGCGCGTGCACCGTGCACCCGCGTGGGCTTCGGCACACACACGCGGCCGACCTGGCGCTCGCGGGAGTGCCGGTCCTCGCGATACAGAAGCGGCTCGGGCACACCTCCCTCGTCACCACATCGCACTACCTGCGGCGGGTTGGGGTTAAACTCGACGTTGCGAAGTCGATCCGAGGCTAGAGGAACTCCACTTTCTCCCGGCCCGCTCGCGAAAATCTCGGACCTACGCGATAATGGCGTTGCTTGACTCCCATCCTGACGAGAATCACCCACCGACTCGCTTCTGTCGCAGTCTTTGCGACCACGATGGCCCTGGGGGTCTCATCTTCAGCCGAGGCGGCGGATATGTGTCGCAGCGGCACACCCGCCCGAGAGGCGCGGCAATTCGGTTTTGACCTCGGCCTCTCCCTGGGCGGTGCCTCTGTCTCCGCTCTGGGGACCTTTGCGATCGGACAAGTTGAGAAGGAACAGTGGGTCCCGGCGTTGGACCGTCGCGTTCCGACAAACGGGTCTGCGGCTGCAGAGATAACGAGTGACGTGTTGTTGTACGGAGCCTCCGCGGCTGCAGGCGGCTGGGTGATCTTCGCGACCGCGACGTGTTGGAATCGCTACTCGCTCCACCGCTCGCGGGTGCGTCCGCTGTTGGAAGTGTTGTGGCCCTCGCTGTGGACGATTGGACTCACGGGGATGACAAAGGCTTGGAGCGGCCGGCCGCGACCGTATACGCGCGGTTCGCTCGGGTTCACGGGAGCAGACAGCGACCACCAATCGTTTCCTTCGGGACACACATCGACGGCAGCGGTACTGGTGACGGTGACCGTCTCGTCCGGTCTGCGGTTGGCAAAACGTCGACTACGCCCCCTACCGCGGCTCCTGATCGCCGCGGTAGGGGCTGAGCTATGGCATGGTAACGGCTTTCGATGAGAGTGCTGGCCGCAAAGCATCACTGGTCCGACATCCTCGTCGGTACTGCGATCGGGACCGGCATCGGCCTACTTCCGATCGCAACGGAGTCCGTCGGACTCGAGCTGGACCGCGAACAGGCGACCGTATCCGTCTCTCCGTGGCTCGCGGGAGGTCCCGGCGGCGCTCTGTCGGGGCGGTTCTAATCGGCGCGAACTCTCCGAACAGCGCCCTCAGGATGACGGTTGGCGGCCTGTCGGGTGAGGAACCGAGCGTCAACGCCGCTCTTGCATCTTTTCGCTGCGATGTGTTTCCGGCCCTTGGACACCTTGGACACCTTGGACGGGACCCTGACGATGTGCAGGGTCGGCCTTTGGCACCTCTTCGGCGTACTACAGCGGGGATGGATCTATCTCGGGAGCCGACCCAGGCGACGCTTAATGTGTCACGCCGTCGGTTCGTCCGACATCCTGGTCTTCAACGCAGACAAGGCAAGCGCTGGCGTCACCCACAGGTTCAGGATCGTCGAGCTGACGAGTCCGCCTAGGATGACGATCGCCATGGGGTATTCGATCTCGTGGCCAGCACGTGGTCCCACGACCACCAGGGGGAGGAGCGCCAGTCCTGTGGAAGCCGCGGTCATCACGATCGGAGCGAGTCGTTCGCGTGCAGCCCGGACGACCAACTCGACACCGAACGCTTGGCCTTCCTCGTCCTGAAGGTGGCGGAGGTGTGCGATCAACAGCACGCCGTTGCGGGCGGTGATGCCGATGACCGTGACGAAGCCGACGACGGTTCCCAGCGACACGACGCCTCCGGTTGCCGCAACCGCGGCCACAGCTCCGGCTGAGGACAACGGCAGGCTCAGCATCACGATCCCGGCGAGTCGCACCGACCGAAAATCCGCGAGCAGCACGAGGAAGATGAAGACGATGCTCAGCCCGCTTGCCCCGAGCATCACCCGCACCGACTCATCTCGAGCGATGTGTTCACCCGAGGTCTCGGCGTAGTGGCCGGCGGTGAACCGATGGAATGCGAGGGCTTCGTCGATGCGTTCCGCGGTCGCCGTGAGATCGGCACCCGGCTCGAGTTCGACCGTCACGTCAAGCTTCCGCGTGCCTCGGAGGTGGGTGATCCCCGTCTGCATCGGCCTCACGCGCACGTCGGCGATGTCGGCGAGCCGTACGGCCTTTCCTCCTCCAGCTCCGATCATCAGCCCACGGATGCTGGAGACGTCGCCGTGTTGTGAGGGGGGTGCTCGCACGACGATGTTGATCGGTTGCTGACCTCGCACGAAGGTGCCGACCGCGGTTCCTTGGATCAGCGTGGCGACCTCCGCTCGCACCGCACCGGGGTCAATGCCCAGCGCCGCGCAGCGCTCGAGGTTCGGGACGACCTCGACCTGCGGAACCATGGTGAGCGCACCTGCACTCGCATGCGAAACGCCCGGTACCGCTTCCAGCAAGGCCGCAACCTGCTCACCTTCGTAGGCGAGCACGCCGAGGTCCGGACCGAAGATCCGCACGATGATGGCTCCGGATCCTCCGGTGAGCACCTCGCGAACGCGCTCCTGCAGGTAGGTTTGCACGTCGCGATAGATACCCGGGTAGCCTTCGATGACCCCCGAAACCTCCTCCAGCGTCGCCTCCAGATCCGTATCCGGGTCAACGCTGATCCAAAGCTCGGCGAAGTTGGGCCCCACGACTTCGTCGGCGACTTCGGCCCGGCCGATGTGCGCGCCAAAGTTTCGGACGCCGTCGATGGCGAGCAGTTCTTGGCGCACGCGGTCGGCCGTTCGGGTCATCCCCGGGAGCGACGTGCCCGGCTTGCCAACCCAGTGCATCAGGAAGTCGTTCTCCGCGAAGTGCGGGAGAAAGGTCTGGTCGAGGCTTGTCCACGTTACCGCCGAGGTCCCGAGCAACACCGCCGTTGCCACGAGGACCGCCCGGGGATGGCGCAAGACGGAGCGGAGCATCCGGTCATAGACTCGTCGGAGCACCTGACTGAGCCCGGCTGACTTGTTGGTGTCTCGCTCGCCCGTGAGCAAGACCATCGAGAGGGCCGGCGTGATGGTGAGCGCGACGACCATCGATGCCAGGACCGCGATGCCGTACGCGAGCGCGAGGGGACGGAAGAACGCACCCGCCACCCCCGGGAGGAACAAGATGGGTACGAAGACGGAGACGACGATCATCGTCGCGTAGACGACGGCGCTTCTCACTTCGAGCGATGCGTCGAGGACCAGGCGAAAGATCACCCTCGGCGACCAGTCGCCCGTATGGGCTTGCAACCGTCGGTGGATGTTCTCGACGTCGATGATCGCGTCGTCGACCACCTCGCCCAAGGCGATGATGAGCCCCGCGAGCACCATGGTGTCGAGCGTGTAGCCGGCGAGTGTCAACGCCGTGGCCGCGGCGAGGAGAGACACGGGGATGGCGATGGCACTGATGAGTGCGGTCCGCCAATCCCACAGAAACACCACCAGAACGACCACGACCAGGGCAGTCCCAATGGCCATCGCCTCGCCCAGGTTCTGAAGTGCGCGCTCGATGAACCCAGCAGGGCGAAAGATGGTGGCGTCGAACTCGATACCGGGAAGTGCGGGCTGCAGTTCTTCGAGTGCTTGGTCGATGCCGCGCGTGACCTCCAAGGTGTTGGCACCGGGCTGCTTCTCGACGATGAGCAGCAGGCCCTCCCCGGTCGTGACCAGGGCGTCGCCGATCGGCGGCGCCGGTGCTTCGACGACCTCCGCCACGTCGTCCATGGTCACCGCAGGCCCCGAGCCGACCGCGACCGGCAGGCGTGACATCGTCGCGACGTCGATCGTGGGCAGGGGATGCACGACGGGCAGACGCTGGTTCGCGCCTTCGATGAACCCCCCGGCGGTTGGCGCGGCCGAACGCTGGCCCGCCGCAACGACGTCGCCCAACGCAACGCCGTGCGCGAGAAGCCGCGTGGTGTCGACACGGACTTGCAGCTCCCGCGTTCGCTCCCCCCAGATCGCCACATTGGCCACGCCGGGCACCGCCATCAGTCGAGGGCGGACTCCCCAGCGAACGACGTCGGTGAGCTCCATCTGGGAAAGGGCCTCGGACGCGACGCCGACCTTCAGCACGCGTGAGGTCGACGAAAGCGGCGGCAGGACCACGGGAGGCCGCGAGACGCTGGTCAACTTGGCCTGGGGGATCCGCTCGGCCACCAGCGCCCGCGCTTCCAGGACGTCGGTGCCTCGCTCGAAGATGAGGAGCACCGAGGAGAGACCTAGCACCGACTTCGACCGGATCTCTGTGACGCCTGGGGTCCCGACGAGCGCAGCTTCCAGCGGGTTGGTCACCAGCGCTTCGACGTCTTCCGAGGTCAGACCAGGCGCCTCGGTCTGAATCTCGACCCGGGGCGGCGCGAACTCGGGGAACGCATCGAAGGACGCCTGGCGTGTCGTGTAGATGCCCACGAGCACTAACACGATGGCGAAGGCGAGAACGACGAAGCGTCGTCGCAGACAGAATCCTACGAGTCCTCGCATCAGTGCCCCGGTTCGAACTCGGTTCCAAACAACTCGGCTGCGCCTACCGAAACCACGCACGATCCCGCGGCGGGGCCCCGACCGAGCACCGCGACACCTTCGACCGTCCGAGCGACGTCGACGGGAGCGCGCCGGAACGCGGTCTCGCTTTCACAAACGTAGACCCAGGTCGTACCGTTTGCGTCGTGGAAGATCGCTGAGGCGGGGATGCTTCGGACCGACGCCTCCGCTTCGGCGGGGACCGATACGATCACCCGTTCGCCCAACGCGAAGGCGGTTTCGTTCGCTGCAAGCTTGTAGTAGCGGTCGACCGTATTCGCGGCCGGCGTCGCGGTGGGCGGGCCAGGGACCGGCTCCACGCTCCTGCGGGCTGAGGTCGCGCCAAGCCCGGCGACCTCGGCGACGGTGGCGGATGCGACGCTCGTCAGATCGCCCGCGTAGAACTGGGCGCGAATCCACAGCGCATCGACGTCGACGATCTCGAACAGGGGTGCTCCACTGGCGACGGATTGACCTGACGCGACGGTCACTGACCGCAGGACACCTGCTGCCGGCGCGCGCACGGTCATCGTGACATCTGAGAGGAGAGGGGTCGCACGCGTGGTCCGGGAGCGGGCCTGCGCGGCTCTCAGCGCCGCCGCAGCGGTGTTCCTGCCTGCGGTCGCTTCCTCGACCGCGCGTTGGCTTCCAGCCCTTCCTTCCGCCAGCTTCTCTGCTCGTTCGAGCCGGAGCTCGGCGGCGATGAGGTCTGCCTTGGCCGACTCGACCTCTCGGTTGGCGATGGCCTTGGTGTCGCGGGCGGCAGGTGCGAGCGGGGTGAGCCGGGCGAGGACCTCTCCGGCCTCGACGGAGGTCCCCGGCACACCCTCGGTCAGCTCGCGGATCTGCCCGGCCAGCGGAGCGGAAATCAAGACGGCCGAGCCGGGGACGGCGATGACTTCAGCCGAGGCTTCGAGCGTGGCCGAGACCGGGCCCTCCTGGACCAGGACGGTCTCGATGCCGAGCCGAGTCACCGCTGCTGGGTCGAGCCGGACGAGGGTGAGGTCGCCCTCGTGGACCGGGTTCTCGACGTGGGCCGGACTGCTGTGCTCGGGGGCCGCGTCCGGCTTTGCGCACGCGAAGAACGTCGCACTCACGACGAGAAGCGCTGTAACCCGGGTCACGAGGCAACCTCCTTCGGTGCGTTCGCCTGGAGCTGTGCCCCGGTCGCTCGCTCGAGTTCCGCCCAGGCTCGGCGGACGTCTGCTTGAAGTTCGGCGGTTCGAAGTCGGGCGTCGGCGAGTTGTCGCAGCGCGTCCAAGACGGGGAGGTACGAGTCGTCACCCGTGTTGAACCTCAGCGAGGCGGCGTCGAAGGTGCGCTCCAGCGCTGGGACGATCGTCTGCGTGTAGCGATCCTCTGATTGCTGGGCTTGTTCAAACTGGCTGCGCGACGTCACGACCTCCAACACCACCTGCTGTCGCAGTCCTTCCACCCGGTGCCACGCCAGCGCGACCTCGGCCTCGGCTTTGGCCACGCCTCCGCGGTTTTGGTTGAACACCGGAAGCTCCACCGAGCCCCCGACCCGGGCCCCGACCGCGTCCGAGGTCCACTGCAGGTCGGCTTGCGCGGAGACGGAGAGGATTCGCCATCGCTCCCAGCCGGCACGGGCACCTGCGGCTTCGAGCTGGAGACGGGAGGCGCGAACGTCTGGCCTCGCGTCCTTTGCGACGCCGAGAAGCTCATCGAGTGCCGGTGCCTGCCGCGCGACACGAAGGTCGGTCGCGACCAGTGGAGGCAAAGGAGACACGCCGACCAGTGTTTCGAGTCGTGCGCGGCACAAGCCTCGCTGGGTCTTTGTCACCGACAAAGCATCGACGGCTCGCTCGGCGTCGGCGCGGACGGCATCGCCTTGCGCACCGGCCAACTCTCCCGTAACAACGCGGGTATCGGTCAGGTCAGCGAGCTCCTTGGCGAAGCCTGCGAGCTCGTCGCGAATCGTCTCCTGCCGTTGCGCGAGCAGGCAGTCGGCGTAGGCGACTCGGACATCGCGAACGAGGTCGAGGCCGGTCTGCACGAGGGATTCGGCCGCGGCCTCTTGAGCGCGTGCGGCGGCTTTGGTGCGTGCGGGCCTCTGCAGCAACGAGGTCAGCGGAACCAGCAACGTCGCGCTCGCGGAGATGGTCCCGAACGGACCGAGCACCGACAGCCGAGGGTTCTCGATCTGCCGCGCGATCTGGACATCGGCTTCCGCGGCTTGGAGTCGAGCGACGTCGGCCGCGAACGCAGGACTGTTCTGCAGCGCGAGTTCCGTCGCTTCTCGGGCATCGAGTTCGCCACCGACGGCGATGAGTGGCGATTCGTCAGTCTTTTCGGAGGTGGTGCTCAAGCCGGTCCGCGCCTCGAGATCTCGACGTGACCACGCTTGATCTTGCTCGGGACGGTGGGCGCAGCCGGTCGCCACGAGAAGGGCAATCGCGGCCCACGGGGCACCTCGGGGAGCCTTCTCGTAGCCCTCTCGGCGATGTCGCCGGGTATGACGCGCTGTCACGAGTACAAGCGTAGGCCCCGGACCCAAACGAAACCCAAACGGGCCGTTTCAGCCACTATCCGGGCATCTTGGCGCGTGGAAGGCGAATGCTCAGGTGGGCGCCCGGCTGCGTTCCGACGAAGGCGACCGAGCCTCGGTGCGCACGCGTCACGTGCTCCACCAGCGCCAACCCGATGCCGTGACCCGCGACGCCGCGAGCACCCCTGCCACGGAAGAACGGCTCGAACGCTCGCGCTCGTTGTCCTGCATCCAGTCCGGGCCCCTCGTCATCGATCCGAACTTCGACCTCGCCCGGTCTCTCGGTGACCTGAACGGCAATGGGTCCGTCGGAGAACTTTAGCGCGTTGTCGATCGCGTTCTTGACGACGATGGCTAGGAGCCCACCGTCGCCGAGGACGGTGCCATCCCCTTCGCACTGCAAGCTGACCCGCGTCGCGTCGGGCCCGAGCGTCTCGAGAGCCTCTTCGGCCACGACCGACATCGAGACCAGGGCATCTCGTTGGAGCGCTTGCTCTGGAGACGCGAGCACCAACAACCGCTCCAACAGTTGCCCAAGCTCCGCGGTCCGTTCAACCAGTGCTGGATAGACGGAATCCGGGCCCCGCTGTGCATCTGCTTCCGCGAGCAACTCGAGCTCGGTGCGTAGTTTCGTCAAAGGGGTACGCAGCTCATGGGCCGCGTCCGCGGAGAACCGGCGAGAACGATCGATCTCGCGCCCGAGCTTCACGAGGAGCGTGTCGAGGACCGCGACCACGGCGTTGACCTCCTCCGTGTCGGCACGGGGTAGGGCTGCGGTCGCGGGTGCGTTGGGGTCGACCCCTTCGAGGACCTCTCGCAGTCGGTGAAGAGGCCGGAGTGACCAACGACTGACCCAGAAGCCTGCGAAGACCCCGCCGATGAGAAGCACGAGAACCGAGATGAGTCCGCCGGTCAGCAGCGGTCCGCGATGCGCGAGCACGTCGGTCCGAGACTGTCCGACCAAGGCTACGAGTCCATGAGGCGCACTCGAGGCTTGGCAGACCAACCAGTGGTCTTCTGACTCCGCGTTGGGCTTGCAGCCGTCTGCCGTCGCAAGGTCCAGCTGCGGGCTGCCTGCAACGCGAACTCCATGCAGATACACCGTGATGGTGTCGCCGGCGTGGGAGAACTCGCGCACCTCGTCCTCGATATCCAAGTGACGGACGGACTCCACGGTCACAAGCTCCACCTCCAGCTCATCGATGAAGGCCTGCGCTTTGGAGAGCGCGCGTTGCTCGGCCATCGATGTTGCGCGAGCGTCGACGACGAAGAGGGACACGACCAGCGTCACCAACGAAGCGACCACAGCGGCGAGCGCCGAGGCCGTTGTGACCCGGTTGTGGAGCGAGCGCCTACCCAAGTGCGTATCCCTCCCCCCGAACGGTTCGGATCACGGCCTTGCCGAGCTTTCGGCGAATCCGACCCACCAACACCTCTAGCGAAGCCATCGCAGCTTCGTGGTCATCGCCCCACGCTTCCTCCAACACCTGGAGTCGCGAAACGACTCGGCCATCACGCGCCGAGAGACAGTCCAAGATCGTCCACTCGCGAGGCGTGAGGTCCACGGTGACCTGTTGGCGGGTCGCCTTCCGCCGCTCGAGGTCGAGTCCCACGTCTCCGATGCTCCGAACACTTCCGCCGGTTGCTGCGCGGCGGCGTCCGAGCGCGCGCACCCGGGCACGAAGCTCGGCAAGTGCGAACGGTTTGGCTAGATAGTCGTCTGCGCCTGCGTCGAGGCCGGCGACCCGATCTGCAACGGCAGCTTGCGCGGTGAGCAAGAGGATGGGCACCTCGTTGCCGGCCTTCCGCAACCATCGGCACAGCGACAGGCCCGACCCGTCCGGCAACCCCAGGTCGAGTACAACCACGTCGACCAACTCCTCCAGCGCGGCGCGGGCGTCTGCGAGGCATGGGGCTTCCTCGACACGATGGCCCTCGCTACGAAGGGACCGGCTCAGCAGGTCGAGTAGCTCAAGGTCGTCGTCGACAACAAGGATACGCATGGTGGTCCTGCCTTCGTCTCGGCGAACGTCCCGAGCTTACCCCCGAGATCGTGGGCTGTGTCTAAGAGAGGTCCTCGCTCCGCGAAAATCAGAAGAGGCTGAGGGGTTCTGGAGCGATAAACGCGGCGCGTGCGGCTCGAGCCCGAAGGCTCTGCTGGTCGTCGCCGAGCTCCAGCAGTGGGCCCTGACCGCTTGCACATCTCTGGCGGGCAACCAGCCCTCCCCGTAGAGGTCCAGTGCGAGGGGCCAGGCGCCCTCGTGGGCGCGCGTCAGACCTTTCAGCGTCCAGGTCCCGATGTCGAAGCTGTCCCCGGGGACCTCCGTCTCGTTGATGTAGATCGCGTCCGAACCCCCTCGACAACCGGTAACGACGGCTGACAGATGCCCCAGCCGTCACCCAACGAAAGATCAAGTCCTGCTCCGAACTCGTCGCCACAACATCGCCAGCAGGGCAAGCCAGCTCCGCCCCCTGAAGCGATGACACCCACCGCAACAGCACCGGGGAAGGGTGGGACCCAGTTGACAACCTCGTCGTCCAACGTGTCCGGCTCACGAACGAGCGCCTGAGGAAGCGTCTCTGTCAGGTCGTAGGAAGGAAGTAGCACCACAGCATCACGCACCCCCGCTCCGGCCGGCTTTCAGCTGCGCTGAACCTCCGGAGGCTGAGGGTCCGATATGAGGACGATCGTACTTGCCAACTGCCCAACTACCGCAGGTTCCCCAGGGCGCCGGGACGATAACACTCGCCACACACCTGAACACCCGCCGTTTCAGAACCTCGTTTTTCGGGCCTATCTGCCGCCCCAAGGCCTGTCTCT
>CAJXVA010000249.1 GCA_913061055.1 uncultured Pseudomonadota bacterium | reverse complement strand
TCGTCGGCAGCGTCAGATGTGTATAAGAGACAGCCCACAACGAACACAAACTCGACCGAACGCTCCGAATCATCGTCGGCATCGCCGTCCTCTCCCTGGCATTCGTCGGCCCCAAGACGGGGTGGGCGTACTTGGGCCTGGTACCTCTCCTCACCGGGCTGTTGGGCTCGTGCCCGCTGTACACGCTCTTCGGTGTCTCCTCGTGCAAGATTCGCACGCAGTAGACGACTCGGAATTGCTGCGGGCGCTCGCCGGCGGAGGCCGCGATGCGTTCGTCGCACTCGTCCACCAGCATGGCGCTGCGGTTCATCGGCTCGCAGTCGCCATGACTGGCAGCCGGGCGGCGGCCGACGATGTCTCGCAGGAAGCGTTTCTGGCGGCCTGGCGCTTTGCGCCGTCGTTCCGCGGTGGCTCCGCTCGGGCGTGGCTTCTCAGGATCACCCGCAATGCAGTCCATCGTTCGCGACGACGGCGGGTCGGCGAGCCCAGCCACCAGGAACCGCTGGACGAGCTCGCCATCACGGCAGGGTGGGGCGACCGAGCGCAGTCGCCGGACTTCGAACGAGCGTTGGAGAGCCGCGAGCTGTTGGGCCGCGCGCTGAGCAGCCTGCAGACGAGCGACCAAGAGATTCTGACCCTGATCGAACTCGAGGGGATGACTCTCGCAGAGGGTGCATCCATGCTCGAGCTTGAGATCCCCGCCCTCAAGAGTCGATTGCACAGGGCGAGACTTCGCCTGCTGGCCGCGGTACGGGAGTTGACGTCATGAAGGGCGAACGAGAGGTCGGAGGCCTGTGGTGCAGTGAAGTGCTCGCGCTTCTGTACGACTACCTGGACGACGAGCTGCACAGTGCCGAGCGAAGCCGCGTCGAAGCGCACTTGTCCGGTTGTTCGGTGTGCGCGGGCTTTGGTGGAGAAGCCGGAGCTGTGGCACAAGCCGTTCGGACTCAGCTCGCACACCCGGACCCGGTCTCGGGTGAGGTCGAGGCGAAACTGCTCGGACTGATGGACGGCGTCGCGAAGGACTGACCCGCGGCAGCTCGCTTCCCCGGCCCACAGAACGGGCGGACGGCTACTCCAGTGGGGCCGGCTTGCCGAGTCGCTTGGGCGCCGGCCGACCTTGGGTGACCGCCGCCGGGGTTTCGTCGGGGTGCTCCGCGACGGCCTTCGGCGCGGGTTGGCTCTGGGCGGCGAGCGCCTGCACGAGCTGCGTGATCTTGTTCCCCAGATCAGCGTCGCCTCCGGCCGCCTCCTTGCGACCGGCGAGGAGCTCGATCGGAACCGGCACGACGATCTTCGAAGCTGGCTCGGCCGCCATCTCCGTGAGGGTCTGAAACATCCGCAGCTGCATCGCGCCGGGGTGCTTCGAGATGGTCTCGGCCGCGGCGGTCAGCTGCTTGGCGGCCTGCAGCTCGCCCTCGGCGGCGATGACCTTGGCGCGGCGCTCTCGCTCGGCCTCGGCTTGCCGAGCCATGGCTCGCTTCATCTCCTGCGGCAGCATGATGTCGCGGAGCTCGACCGCGGAGATATCGATGCCCCACTGTTCGGTGCGCGCATCGAGGATCGAGCGGACCTCTTCGTTGATCGCTTCGCGGTGGGCGAGGATCTCATCGAGGTCCATCCGACCGATGACCGCTCGCAGCGTGGTCGCGGCGAGCTGCAGCGTGGCCGGCATGTACTCCTCGACGTCGAGGATGGCATGCGAGGGGGACTCGACCGTGATGTAGACGACGGCGTCCACGACGATCGAGATGTTGTCCTTGGTGATGACCTCCTGGGGAGGGATCTGGACGACCTTGGTACGCAGGTCGACGACCCGAGGCCGGTCGATACCGAGCGGGAACAGCAAGACCATGCCCGGGCCGGCGAGCTTCTTCTGCGCCCGCCCGAGCCGGAACACCACCGCGCGCTCGTACTCCTTGAGGATGCGAACGCCTGAGGAGGCGATCGCCAAGACGACCACGAGGACGATGAGGAGTCCCGGAAACACGAGTGCAGACTACCGAAGGGGGAGAGGGCCTTCTTCGAACTCCATCGAGTCGATGTCGAGCTCGGGCGCGGACAGCTCGACGTTCTCGAACACACCGGCCAGCTCGGGGTTTTCCATCGACAGCGCATCGAGGCTGTCCGCGTCTTTCACGACCCAGTCCGAGTGGCTGTAGAACTTGACCGACCGGCCCTGCGCGTTGGTGAACTCGAGGCACAACTCGAACGGCTCGGGGGCTTCGCCGGCGCACTTCCACGTGCGCGCCTTCACCTCGCCGCGGACGCGGTCTTGGGGGAAGAACAACTTGAGCTGGCTGCCCTCCAGGCGCCAACCGAACGCCTCGAGCGCATGACGCCACCTGGAGCCGCGGCCGACGATGCCGAACTGCTGGCCGTCTCGGTCGAGGATGACGACGTGACCGATCATGTCGCGGGACGTCTCGGGCATGCGCTCGATCCAGACCTGGTTCACGAGGTCGCGGGTGCCCGCGGCGTCTTCGTCGCTCGAGGAGAGCAGGGAGTAGGTTCCGAAACCGAGTGCAGCGACGGCACCCATCGCGAGGGCAGCTTTGAGCTTGGCCATGGCAGCAGCGTACCAGCTCGGCTCGGCGGCTATTCCCGGGGTCTCGGAAGAATGACCAGCCGGCCGACGGACCGTCTGTGCCGGCGCCGGGCTCGCGCTCCGTGGTAGCCTGATTGCTGCGTGTCAGCCCCTTCGGTTGCCCAAGTCGACGACGCACTCGACGAGCTCGTCAATCAGTTCTCGGACCCGCTCTCGTTTCTACGAGAGCTCGTTCAGAACGCCATTGACGCCGGCAGTCACGAGGTGGAAATCACCACTTCGTTCGAGCCCAAAGGTGAGGCCGGGACCGCCGTGGTTGCCGTCTCCGACTGGGGCGGCGGCATGAGTCGCGAGATCATCGAGACCAAGCTGACCCGCTTGTTCTCCTCCCAAAAAGATGGAGACCGGACCAAGATCGGCAAGTTCGGGATCGGGTTTGTCTCGGTGTTTGCCATCGGTCCGGAAGTCGTCTGCGTGGACACAGCGCGCGACGGAGAGGCGTGGCGGGTCCTCTTCGATGAGAAGCGTGCGTTCCGACTGCTCCGGTTGGATGAGCCGATCGAGGGGACGACCATCCGGGTCTACAAGTCGATGTCCGCGCAGGAGTTCAGCGGGTTTGAGCTCGCGGTGCGCAAGACCGTCACCTATTGGTGCAAGCACGCGGTGTGCGACATCCGCGTGGATGGCCATCCCATCGCGGTGCCGTTTACATACTCCAACCCCTGCAGCGTCGAGCACGACGATGGCTACTCCAGGATCGCGGCGTCCCATCCCGCAGGCGCGGACACTTTCTTGGGGCTGTACAACGGCGGCCTGACGCTGGTCGAGCTCGGCAAGAGCCCCCATCCTGGCATTCTCGTTCGAGCCTGGAGTCCTCACCTCGAGCACACGCTGACCCGGGACGCGGTCATCGAGGACGAAGGCCACGCGCGCGTGATGGAAGCGATCGCGGACACGGTGCACGGACCGCTGGCGATGCGCGCGTTCGAGACGTTGGAGACCGAGCTTCAGAACACCATCCCGAGCCCGTGGCGCAACCATCTCCACGCGTGCGTGCGGTGGCATGTCGAGAACGGCCTGCGCCCACGGACCCGAGATGCGGTGGCCGATCGCACGGTCGCGCTCACTCCGACCGGACGGCGATTGTCGTTTGGGCGGCTGCTGAAGGGGGTCGAGGATGACACCGTGTTCGCGACGCGGATACGCGGGCCCCTGAGTGACGCCGTCGAGGCGGCTGGAAAAACGGTCGCGCACGCAGGGATCCTCGCGGAGGACGGAGCCCTCCTTCGGTCGCTGGGACGCTTCGGGGCTGGGTTTGCGTTCGATGTTCTCGAATCGCACTGGGCGCTACCGCTGCCGCTGCGCGACGCGTCTGAACACGCGGCCCTCGATCCTCTCGCCGAGGCGACACGTTCGGTCTTCGCAGAGGCCGGGCACAAGGTCTCCGAGGTCCGCTTTGGGCACTTCGATTATCCGGGCTCCAGCCTTGCCGCTCAGGTCGCGGTGTCACAGGCGGACCCGTTCTCGCTGACCCCGCTTCAGGATCTCAAGACGCTCGGTCGCGGATTCTTCGCCCGGTCTCGGCCGGTGATCGTCAATGCGGATCACCCCGCAACCCAAGCTCTGGGGCCCCTCGCACAACGCGATCTGCCGCTCGCCGCCTACATGTTGGCGAAGTTGTTCTTCGTGGGGAGTGGATTGACCCCGCGCATCGACGGCGAGCTTGCGGTGGCCGCTCACGAGCTGGAGGCGCCATGAGTTCCGAAGACATCTTGGCCCTGCTCGCGGCTGAAGGCGAAATCGAGGCCACCGGTGGCTTCAGCATCGACAAGGCAAAGGCGCGAGAAAAAATGCGCCAATTCCAGCTCTCCGACCCTCGCCAGTACGTGCTCATGCTCGTGCAGGCGGCCGTGCATCAGGGAGCGACGCACATCGAGTTCCAGATCGATGCCGATGACATGGAGGTGTGGTTCGACGGGGAGGGCTACTCGAAGGCCGACCTCGACGACCTGTTCGTCTCGATGTTTGGCGACCGTGGGCAGAGCAACCTGCGCTCGCGGCAGGAGCTGGCGATCGCGCTCAACGGTGCGCTGGCGCTCAATCCCCGCTGGGTCAAGGTGTGGAGCCACCGCGGGCAGGAGGCCGCCTCGTTGCAGCTTCGTCCTGGCCCCGAATCGCTCGACGCCGCCAAGGCTTGTCCGCTCCGAGACGAGCGCGGGACGACGGTGCACGTCAAGCAACGCTTCCGACCCGGCTTGGCGCTGCGGTTCGTCAAGAACCTGCAGGGGACGATCGCCGAGGAGGCTATCCTCAAGGAGCGGGTTCGCTACGCCGAACTCCCGATCATTCTCGACGGCGGCCGCATCTCGTCGGGCCTCCGCTTGGGGACCGTCGCCGGTCGCATCGACGTCGAAGGCCAGGGAATGCGAGGCTTCTGCGGGTTTCTCGTCGAGCACGACCCTCCGCTGGCGACGCTGGAAGTCCTCAACGCCGGCGTCTGGCTGGCGACGCATCCTCTGCCGTCGTTTCCGGCCGGCTTCGTCGCGATGGTCGACAGCCACGCCTTGCGAAAGGACGTCTCTCAGACCGACGTGGTCCGTGACGATGCGTACACGGCGGTTCTCGGCCGGCTGTCCGTCGCGCTTGAACGCTCGTTGCTCTCGATGGCCGAGATGTTCCGGGATGAGCCCCACAAGTGGGAGGCGCTTCCGAGCGCACTTCGGTCTCGGATGCCGACCTGGATCGCGGAGCGGGTCAGCGCGCCGTGGCGGCTCAAGGTGATCGGGGACGTGCTGCCGCTGTACTTCGAGCTCCCCGTCTGGCAACGACTCGGTGGCGACTGGATCAGCACCAACGCGTTGCGCGGAAAGGGCCACGTCGACTTCGTGTCCCGTCCCCGCGGAGACCGAGAAGGCTTTGCCGGGGCGATTCGCGCGGAGTCCGAGTCGCTACGATCCGCGCTTCGAGAGATGTTCGGCAAGTCACTGCGGGACCGAACCTCGGCGTATGAGTCGGCCGCCGAGCGGGCCCAGGAGAAGGCCAAGCTGTTCGCCCGTGACTGGAGCACGACGCTCGGCGACGGGCTGTACCTCGCTCGGGAGCCGATCACGGCAGAGGGCATCGAGGGCGAGGTCGGGATCAGGCGCAGCGACCGAGAGGAGTCGGTCGTGCAGTTGGTGTACCGAGGCAAGCTGCTCGAGACGATCGTGCTCAAGCGGTCAACGCTGTACATCCCAGGGTTTGTTGCCGTTGTGGAGGCCGACTTCGAGCCAACCCGAGACTGGACACGCTCGCGACGCAACGAATCGCTCGCGCGCGGACTGCAAGCAGTCGCCGAGGCCACGATGCGCGCATTCGAGTCGGTGGGGCGAACGGTCGCCGTCTCGGCCGAGCCTGCCCTCGTTCCGACGCTCGTGACACTCGCCGCGCTGGTGTGCCGGCCGAGCTTCGGTCGGTCGTTCTACATGGCTGCGGGGTTCAGCAAGCAGCGGGCGGCACGCTGGGTGAACAAGTTCGGCGAGTGCGGACTCCGAGACCCGTTCGAGCAGGAACACCCGTTGCTCAAGCTGCCGTTGTACCCCCAGCTCGCGGGCTCACCGTGGTCGTTGATGCAGCTGCGCGAGACCCACTCGGCCAAGTACCCCGTGAAGGTGTTGTTGGCCGGCAAGCAACGCACCGGGGAATTCGAGGGCTACGTCATCTGCGACAAGGCGAGCCGCGTGCTGCTGCGACGGGTCCTGGGCTCGGATGCCGTCGTCGCCGCCGAGGAGGCGTACGCCGCCGATGTCGCGGCGGACGCGTGGCGAAGCAAGCCTGCCGAGCCCTTCGAGCTGCTCGGTGAGACCACGCAATCCGTGAGGTTCGCCGCACAGGGCATGGATGTGAAGGCCGGGGTTCTCGTGGGTGCCCGGGCTGGGGACCGCTCCAATGGGCGGGCGAGCGTCCGCGTGATGAAGGAACGCCGCTCGGTCGAGTTCATCGGGCTTCCGTGTGCGATCGAGGGGGTCGTGATGGTGGTCGACTGGGACGAGGCTCCTGTGAAGCCCGACTTCTCGAGCTTGCTCAGCAAGGCTCATGCGGTGCTGCAGAAGGTGGTGGATCTCGCTCCAGCGGAGCTGTTCCTCGAGATGTTCGCGACCCGGAACACTCGCGGCGACGACACGCTGTGGCGCTCGGCTCTCCGGCACATCGCGCTCGCGCCGTTCCAACAGCCTGACTGGCTGCAGGCGTTCAACCGTTGCCACGACATTCACGGGGCCTCGGCTGCGACCGAGCGTATGGTGACGCTGCTGCGCCTGGCCGCTCAGGGGGAAGAGCCGATCTCCGCCGAGGCCGTCGGTGCGCTGTTCGAGGGCACCCCGTCGCCAATCCCTCCCGAGGCCGATGCGGGACTCGAGGCACTCGTCCGCGCGATCGGGCCGGTGTGGGCGGAGCTTCGGGAAGTCTCGATGTTGCGGGCGTTCTACGACACCTGCTCGATCGCGGCTGTGCTCGCGGATCTGGACCGTCACGACAAGGCGCTGGTGATGGACGCCGCCAATCTGCCCAAAGCCGTGGCCGGGGGCATCCCGCGGGTCGTGCTGGTCGCGACGAAGGACGAACACGACGTTCTTCGCCGCATCTTCGGCCACCGTTCGCTTGCGGACGGCCGAGCCTGGTTCGATCGTTGGCAAGCTCGAGAGGCGTTCGAGCAACAGGCGAAGGTCGAGCTGGAGCTGCCCGAGCATGAGGTTCTGGTGAAGGTCGAAGCGCAGGGGGAGCTGCAGGGACAGATCGGGATCCCGCGCGCGCTCCCGGGGGGCCCGAGCGCGAGCATCGTCGCATGCCGACGCCGACGCCGTGTTTGTGACGTGATGGTCGCGGAGGCTCAGGGGTCCTTCGTGGGCGTGCTGCAATTGGACTCCTTTGGGGCCGGGCGTGGATTCACGTCGCTGTCCGAGAAACACATCATCCAAATCGCGGCCGCATGCCAGGAAGCGTGGCCGCGCTTGGCGGAGGCGCTGCGCGTCGCGTGGCCCGAACTCGACGATGAGGAGCGAGGCTGGGCACGAGGCTGGGGCCGGTTGTTGCTGGAGCTGATGGTTGGAGATCGCGGCAGACGTGCACTGAAGGAGACGGGTCCAGCGGCGCTCGTCGACCTGCGACTGTTCCAGCATCTCGACGGCACCTTTTGGGAGCTCGATGCGATCCTCGAACTCAGCGCTCGCGACGAGCAGGTGTATTGGACCGAGGCCACTTCGGATGAGGGCGAAGCCCTACCGCGGCTCGTCTTGTGCGCGTACCCCAACGTGAAGCCCGTGCTCGAGGCGTTGTTGGGCGAGGTTGTCGACTACGACGAGTTCCGGCGACACCGACGCCTGCGCGAGGGGAACCGCAGGTCGGCACCCGACATGCCGAAGCGCCACCTGGACGCTGTGGAGGTCATCGAAGTCTCTGGCCGTGGTCTGACGGGGCAGCTGTGGATCGATCAAATGCTCGATGATGGGGCTGTCGCGCTGGGGGATGCCGAGAAGATCGCCGGCTACTGTGATGTGTCGGCTCTGTTCGTCGTGGGCGGGGCGGTCCATGGACCCGCGGTCTCGATCGATGCGGGGTGGGAGTTCGCGTCACTGGATGCTCGCGGCAGCGACTATCTCCAGCAGAAGGCTCGCGAGATGTACGAGCGAGTGCATGAGCGGTTTGACCCGCTGGCCTCCGATCGGTCGTTTTCCTGGCTTCGGGACCGAAGCGTCCTGCGAGGTTTGGTCGAGCGCATGCACGAGCACTGGGGTTCCGGGCGCAAGCCGAAGGATGGAACGACGCGGAGGCTGTACAAGTCGCTGAAGACTGTTCCTCTGTTCGAGCTCCTGAACGGCCGGAGTGTGTCGCTGGATCAGCGCGAGAAGCTGAACCAGCCAGCGCCGGCACCAGAATGGACCCTCGAGACCAAGCCCGAGTCCAAGCCCAAGTCCAAGCCGAGACCCGAGGCTGCTCCCCAGCCCGAAGCTGCACCCGCACCCGCACCCGCACCCGAGCCCGAGCCGATCGCCCCCCCGACACCCGACGCCATCCTGCTCGATGCCGTTCGCACCGAGCTGCGGATCGTTCGGCGGGGGTCACCGGGCATGTTCAGCAACGCGATGCTCGACCTGCTTCGGGTTACGGATGAGCGATCCTCGGTCTTGGCCGAGTTCACCGACGGAGTCGTGTTCATCAACGTGCGGCACCCCGTCGCCAAGCTTGCCCGCAACGGTCCGCCCGAGGTACGCGCCCGCTACGTGTCGATCGTCGCCTCCTCGGTGTTCTCGGCGTTCAACGCCGGGCTCGAAGAGGTGACCGACGAGCACGAGGTCGAGTTCCATCGACTGCACGCGCAGCACCTGGCGACATGAAAAACGCCGCACGCCTGTGACAGGCGAGCGGCGTCGTTCAAGACCGGGCGGACCGGGAGCGGCTAGGCGCCGGCGGCAACGGCTCCGGCGAAGAGCGTGAACATCATGACGACGGCAAGGACGGCGAACACGTAGACCAGCGACGACACCATTCCGATGATCATCGCGGCGGTGGACGTGCCCGAGGGCTGCATCCCCATGCTGCGGTAGTTGCGACGGATGCTGTTGGCTTTCAGCCACGACAGCGGTCCAGTGACGAAGCCGAAGCCGAGCCAGAATCCAACGATGGAGACGATGAGCCACGTGTTGGACTGGTCGTTCAGCTCCTTGATCCGGGGGTCGGCCATCGGCGCGGCGTAGGCACCGGGTGGGGCGTACCCGGGTCCCGGAGGTGGCGCTCCGTAGGCACCGGGTCCGGGCGGCTGCGGATAGTGAGCCTGCCCTGGGGGCGGCTGCGGTGCGCCGTAGTGGCCCGGATGTTGGCCCGGATGTTGGCCCGGATGTTGGCCCGGATGTTGGCCAGGCTGCGGCTGCCCGGCCTGAGGGGCTCCAGGATGACCAGGTTGTTGCGGGTAGCCGTGCGGGTTCTGGTTCAAAGCTCAACCAGTGTAGGGAGATGGGACGGGTCCGGCCAGGCTGACTCCGGAAAAACTCCTACATCACGACCGCGTACTCGCGGCCCGTCTCGATCGCCCAGCCGTCCATTTTGGTCCGCATCATGAGCTTGGCGCGGTGCAGCTGGGTTTTGACGGTGCCCAGGGGCAGGCCGAAGTGGTCGGCGATGTCGCGGTAGGGCACGTGCCGCAGGAAGTGCATCTCGAGGACCTCGCGATACCGGTCGGGCAGCTTGGCGAGCGCGCGATCCATGTCTTCTCGCAGGTCGGACTGGGTCGAGGAGAACTCGCCGAGCGCCGCTTCTGCCGTGTTTTCGAACCCTTCGGGCAGGCTGGAGTGCCGCGGGACCCGGTTGGTGTGGTTGAGGAAGGCGTAGTACGCGATGCGATGGACCCAGGTGGAGAACCGCGCCCGGCCTTCGAATCGTGGCAGGCCCTTGTAGGCCCGCAGGAACGCCTCTTGGGTGAGATCCTCGGTCAGGACGCGATCGCCTCGGGTGAGACGAAGCAGCAGTGCGCGGATGCGCGGCTCGTTGCGCCGCATCAGCTCCCCAAAGGCCTCGGTGCTGTCCTCATCGACAGCCTGTCGGACGAGGTCCTCATCCTCCGTGGTCCGTAGTGGGAAAGCGCAGCGTGCGTGGGGCCGCGCTGGGGAATGTGTCCGTCCGGAAAGCCTCATCTCGGCAGGGGAAGTACCCAGCCGCCTTCAGACCAATTGCGTCCGATTTCATTTTTCTTGAATCCTTCTGAAATCGGCCGCCACGCGCGTCTTGCGGCCGCTCAGGGGCCGGTCGTATGGTCCACGCATGGCTCGAAGCGCGTTTTTGTTGGCGATCCTGCTCGCCGCCGGTTGTGACTCTGGGGACAAGTCCGTCACGGAGGTCCTCGCGGAGTCCGACAAGAAGGAGGCGGACAAGAAGGCCAAGGCCGAGGCGGAGCGGAAGGCTGCCACGCCGAAGAAGGACCCGAACGCGCTGGAGATGCCCTGGAGTGTCGACGCGATGAAGGACGGCCTGCCGATGGGTCTCACCTTGGAGTACGCCGTCTCCGGAACCGACGCGAAGGGCAAGCCGGTCGAGGACACGTACCAGGCGGTCGTCAAGGCGACGAACCCCGGCGGCGTTGGAGTCGTTGCGTTCCACACCAGCGCGAAAGGGGAGGCGGCCAAGCAGCTTCAGACCGTGGACTGGAGCAAGTACTCGCCGTTCTTTGCGGTCGAGCGGCCGGAGATGACCCTCGTCCGCAAGGAGTCGGTCACGGTCCCCGCCGGAACGTTCGACACGGTCGTCGTGGAGCTCAAGGGATTCTTCGGAGCCCACCGCACCGTGTGGATGGTTGCGGACAAGCCCGGCGTCTACGCCAAAGTCGTCGACCATCCCAACGCATCCGAAGCCGAAGATGCGACCGATCGAACCTACACGCTCACGTCGATGGAGACGAAGAAGTAGGCGCCATGGAAGTCACGGCGTTCGCGGAGCAGGTGCTGGTCGGCCGTTCGCTCGCCGACAAGCTGCTCGCGCCGCCGGTACTGACCGACGACGCGCCGGTTTGGCGCGGCCGGTTGCCGAGGGAGCCAGGCCGGGCGCCCGAGCTTGCGTTGTGTGCGGGCCGGACACCGACAACGCCGCTTCACGTTCCGGACGACGCGGCGCAGCGAGGGGCGTTGCTTCACGCCTTCGCCAACCACGAGCTGCTGGCGATCGAACTCCTCGCGCAGGCGCTGCTTCGTCTCCCCGATGCGCCGCCAGCCTTTCGTCGCGGCTTGGTGCAGACACTGCGCGAGGAGCAGACGCACCTGCAACTGTACCTCGACCGGATGCGCACGCTCGGGGTTGAGTTTGGGTCACGGCCGCTGAGCGGCTTCTTCTGGCGGGCGATGTCCGGTGTCGAGACCGCGTCGGGCTTCGTTGCGCATCTGAGCCTCACGTTCGAGCAAGCCAACCTGGACTTCGCGGAGCACTACCGGCGCGGCTTTGCGGAGATGGGAGACCACGAGACCGCGGCGGTGCTGCAGACCGTGCTCGACGATGAGATCGGCCACGTCGCGCTTGGCCTTCGCTGGTTCGAGCGGTGGAAGGATCCGGACACGTCGTTGTTCGACGCCCACGACAACGCCCTGGTGGGCCAGCTTCAGATCATTCGTGCCAAAGGCGCCGGGTTTGATGCGGGGCCTCGGCGGAAAGCTGGACTCCCCGACGCCTATATCGAGCGATTGCGGACCTGTGGCGGCAGCAAGGGGAGCGCTGCGCGGGTGTTTTGGTTCAACGGCGCGGCCGAGCAAGAGGTGGAGCACGGGCTTCGGCACACGCCGCGTCGCTCTGCGCTGGCGGCTGTGGCCGACCTGGAGACGGTGCCGATGTTCTTTGCGGCGGCCTCCGACGTGGTGTTGGTGCGTCGCGAACCTCGGCTGGCATTCCTCGAGCAGCTCGGCGAGGCCGGGTTCGTGCTGCCGCGATTCGAGACGGCCGAGCTCGAACGCAGTCCTTGGCCTGCGCCGAGCTCCCTCGGGGCGCTCCGTGAACTTCGCCCCTGGGCGGCATCTCCTCGCGCAAGCGCATTCGGGGCGACTGCGCGGGTCCGCATCCCGGATCCGGACAACGGCGCGGTCTGGAAGGACGAGCTGCGCCCGCTGTATGACAAGCGCTTCGCGGTGGAGCTTGCCGATCGCATCGAACCCGATGCCGCGTGGACCGAGCCGCACCTGCGCTCGCGTGTCGTCGCCTCCCTCGCTGAACTGGAAGGGCTGCGCAGCGAGTTTGAGACGCTGGGGTACGCGACGCGCGTGAAGCCAGCGTTTGGAGCCGCGGGGCGGGGCCATCGAGTCTATTGCGGGCAGGCCGATGACGTTGTGTTTGTCGAGGCGCTCCTGCGTCGGGCGGGAGGGGTGGTGGTCGAGCCCGAGTTCGAGGTGGTGGCGCAGTTCTCCATTCGGCTCCTCGTCGAGGCGGTGGGAGCGAGCGTGCTGGGCATCGGTCGATGTGGAAGCACCGCGGCGGGCCAGTTCGTGTACGCAGCCATCGGTTCGGCCGACGTTGGCTTGTCCTCCGAGGTCCGGCGATGGCTCCGTGGCAATGGCGACGACCCCAAGCGCCTCGACCGGATGGCACGCGCGGTGGCGGACGTCGTGGGGGAGGCAGCATCTTCGAGGGGGTTTCGCGGACCCGCAGGTGTGGATGCGCTGCTGGTCCGGACCGACTCAGGTCTTCGACTGCGGCCGTTGGTCGACCTCAACCCTCGTTACACCATGGGGCACGTGGCGCAGGCGCTGCGGTCTCATGTCTCGACGCGGGCGTACGCGGTGTTGGCCGCGACCACCCTGGCAGAGGCAGGCGGGGACTTCGCTTCCTGGGCTTCCGCGACCGCCCCGGCGAGTTTCGAGGCGCGCGATGGCACGCGACGCTTGGTCTCGGGCGTCCAGCATCTGACCGACCCGCACAGCGCCGAGAAGCTGGTGCTCTCCCTGAGCGCGGCCGGGTCGGTGTCCGATGCACTCAGCGCTGTGTTCGACCGTCGATCGCAAGCTCCGCGAAACCACCGCAGTCCTCGGACTCGTGCTCTCGAAACCTGATCCGGATCTGGTTGCCCAACGCCCCGCCCGTGTCGAGGACGATGTCGGGGTCGGGGGTGCCGGACAGATCGAGCTCCTCTTCGAACACCACCGAACCAGATTGGTCGACGATCTCCAGCGTCGCCGCCTCGAAGCCGAAGCCTTCACGGAAGTCTGGGTTGGCGTGCATCGAGTTGGAGATGAGCGCGACGCCGTCGATGCAATGATCGAACTGCGTGTACCACTCGAAGGTGGACTCGACGCCGTCCTTTGAGGGTCCGGCGGAGAACCACGAAGTCCCCACGTTGCCGTCGATCGCGAGGTCGGCTTCGTAGGCGGGGCCGAGCAACGTGTCGAAGACCGACGAGGCGAGGACCTCGCCACTTTGGGTGATGTTGGAGGTGTCGCCGGCACATCCGGCCGGAGGCTCGCCGGTCGACTCGTCGTCGCCCGTCGAGCTCGCCGAGGGATCGGTGGTCTGTCTCTTATACACATCTGACGCTGCCGACG
>CAJXVA010000248.1 GCA_913061055.1 uncultured Pseudomonadota bacterium | reverse complement strand
TAAGAGACAGGCCAGGGGGCGCGAAGTAGGTCGGGGGCAAAGGCGCGCGCGACCGGTGAGAACCGCCCGACGTGCATGGGGATGCTCGACTCGATCACGGTGGTCATCGCATAGAGGTCATCTTCGAGGCGCTCGACCGCGACCTCGACTGCGTCGCTGCGCCCGGCGATCACCACCTGCCGGGGGCTGTTGATGTTGGAGATGTCCAGCTCGCCGCGCTCGACCCCGAGGCGATCTCGAACCGTAGCGAGTGAGGCCTCGACCTCCGTTGCGCTGGGCCCTGTGACCGCAACCATGACACCCGAAGGCCCGGTGTCGTAGTGCCGTCCTCGAGCGGCGACAAGCACTTCCGAGGCGTCTTGCGTCAGCGCGCCGATCTGCACCAAGTGCGTGTACTCCCCGAGCGACAGACCGGCGGATGCGACGGGCGACAGGCCCTCCGCCAACAGACACTCCCGCCAGACCCGAGTGGTGAGATGCACCGCCAGCTGCACGTCGAGGTTCCGCGAAAACGTGCCGTCGAACGGATGTCCGGCCAGCGTTCGAAAGTCCGCCAGCGCCCGCGCACCTGCTTTTGGGGCGACCGCCGCCGCACGGGCGAACATCTCCGGGTCGCACGAGCTCTGGCCGGGAAAGACGAAGATGAGGGGACGACTCATGCGCTCGCCCCCGGGCTGTCCGCCACGATGCTCAGCACCTGGCCGTGGACAGCATCCATCCGGCCGGAGATCAGCATGAGCGTAGTGTTGATGGCCCGCTGCAGTGCGGACGCCGAGGGTGACGAGGCGAGCCGCACCATGTTGAAGCGTGTTTGTTTGCGTACCAAGTGTGCGGCCGCGTAGAGGGTCAACGTTTCGGCGATCGCCGTTGCCACCGGGGCTTCGTCAGACAGCAGCAGAACCACCCGCCGAAGACCTCCGGTGTCCAACGATTGGGTGAGTTGCTGGATCTGCGCACCGAGGTCGCCGGGAGTCCGCGGTGCCGGCTCCCACGTGAAGATGGCGTCGGTCGCCAACGCCTCTTCGTGGACCACCGAAACCTCGAGTCGCGTGAGGCGTCGCTCGACCGCCTCCGCGACGACGCCGTCACCGCGCAGCAGCAGTCGGCGCTGTGCCATCAACACACCGAGTGCGTGGTCGTGCCGCACTAGCTGAGGCCTCCTGCCGTCAGCACGTTGTCCACACGGCCCGCGCCGTGGTCCACTTGAATCGGTTGGTTGCGAACGCCGTCGAGGTAGCCGCTGGCGCAGGCGAGAATGACGTCGGCCACTTCGGGCGGCTGGACCGCGAAGGCCTCGTAGCGCTGAAGCACCGCGAGGGTCTCTGCGCCGAAGATCTCGGTGAACCCGCCCGTCAACGCGTGGCGGCAACGGATGAGGAACGTGGTGCTTTCGCGCGTCAGACTCGGGTCGCACGCGATCGCCTCGAGGGCGGCCTTGGCGAAGCCAACGTAGTCGTAGCCGGGGTGATGGACGGCGACACCATCGGAGGACATCACGACGATACGAGCCGGGGCGGCCCCCAGCTGGGTCCGGGACTGCCGAAGGTATTCGGTCAGCGAGAAGGCGCTTGCCTGAAGCGTGCGGCGGATGTCTCGCGCTCGCAGGGCATCCAACGATCCACCAACGCCAGCAACACACGCGTTTGCCACGAGCAGGTCCAGTCCGTCGTGCTCTGCAGCGATCTGACCGAAGAGACGCTCCGTATCCTCGGCGCTTCCGATGTCGGCTTCGACCACACGGGGGCGAGGCGCCGACACCGATTCGAACGCGGCTTCGATCTCGGAGCGCTCGGCGCTACCCCAACGATGGGTGAGCCAGACACTGGCCCCGTGACGGCCCAACGCGAGCCCACTGGTCAGGCCCAGCCCGCGCGTGCCGCCGGTCACCAGCGCGACCTGCCCCGTGAGGTCGGGAAACGTCACCGAACACGCTTCCACAACGCACAACAGTTCGTGCCGCCGAAACCGAAGGCATTCTTGAGGAAGACATCCACCTCGTGGTCGACGGGGCCGTCGCTGCAGACATCGAGGTCGACCGCCGGGTCGAGGTTCTCGACGTTGATGGATGCATGCAGCCGGCCGCGTCGCATCTGGCCCAGTGCCGCGACCGTTTCGACCGCGGGCGCGGACCAGCAGGTGTGTCCGAGCATCGATTTGGGTGCGTTGATCTTCAGGCGAGACGCGTGGGTACCGAATGCCTCCCGGATCGCGGCGAGTTCCGAGATGTCCCCGAGCGGGGTGGAGGTTGCGTGGGCCGAGACGAAGTCGACCTCTTGCGGGGCGATCCCCGCACGGCGCAGGGTCTGCGTGATCGTGCGCGCCTGTCCCTGCGTCGAAGGGTTGGGCTGATGGTTTCCATCTGACGTTGCGACCACCGCCAGCACTTCTCCGTGCATCGCGGCGCCGCGGGCCTCGGCAACCTCGTGACTCTCCATGATCAGAACCGCGGTGCCGTGCGAGGGCACGAACCCTTCCCGTGCCGTGTCGTACGGGCGACTGGCCTTGGCGGGGGCGTCGTTGAAGCTCTGAAAGGTGATCGCCCCCATCAGACCCATCGCATGCAGCCCCATCGCGGAGAAGTCGAACGTCGGCCCGACGACAACGACCCGGTCGTGACCATGGTGCCGGATCTCATCGACAGCGCAGCGCAGCGCGATGTTCGTGCTCGCGCATGCGCCCCCGACGGTGAACTGCGCCCCGCGAGAGCCGAGAACCTCGCTGACGGAGCCGGCATGGTCCGTGTCCAACGTCAGCAAAGCCGCGTGCGCATCGATCCAGTCGGGCTCCTCTTGGAACGTCTTGAAGTTGTCGATCAAGTACCGTTCGCCCAAGTTGTGCCCGCCGACGATCACTGCGGTCCGCTCGGCGAAATCGCCCCCCTCGAAGGGCAGGCCAGCATCGAGCCACGCATCGACGGCGCACAACATCGACAGACGTGTCGACATCGGAGCGCCGCGGAAGATCTTCCGCAGACGGGTACCCACCTCTGCAGGAATGCGCTCCACCAGCCCAGAGAGCTTTGCCGTGGAGTCGTAGTCGGAGAGGTCACCACCCACCTTCGAATAGACGCGCTTGTCGTCAAAGAAGCGCCACCTGTCGATGGAGGACTGCCCAGCCAACAAGGCGTCCAGCAAGGGCTCGTGTCCATCGGCGACCGGCGTGATCACGCCCATCCCGGTGCAGACCACACGCTTCCTCGAGTCGCTACTCACGCTTCCCATGCCTCAGCAGACAGATGCGAAGCCGGCGGTTTGTGACGAAAAAAAACCGAGCGAGACGACCGACTCCAAGTCGATCGCGTTGCTTCGGGGCAACGAGATGTCGATTCCCATCGAGCGTGTCCGTACCGCCCGGGTACGAAGCGTTACCCGACTTCGTTCAGCGCCTTCGGCGCGGACGGCTGCAGATCAACAGGGAGGCGTGTCGCAACACCCTTGCGTATCGAAGCCGCACTTGGCGTCACAGGCGAGCATCCCAGCCTCGAACCCCATGTCCACGCAGCCCATCCCCTGCAAGTCGTCGCCGTCGCATTCCTCGCTGCCGTCTCTCGCGAAGCCGTCACCGCAACTGGCAGGAACGCACCCGGCAACGCATCCGTCGCTGTTGCTGCCGTTGCCGTCGTCGCACACTTCGTCCACGCTCAGGAATCCGTCTCCGCAGAACGCCACGGCACACATCACGCAGCTGTCGCTGTCGTCATCATTTGCGTCGTCGCATCCTTCGCCATCCTGCAGCCGCCCATCGCCACATTGCGCGAGAAGGCAGTTGTTGCTGCACAGGTCGTGGTCGATGAGGTTTCCGTCGTCGCACTCTTCGGTGCTGTCCACGGTGCCGTCAGTGCAGAACGCGTCGGGGGCGCCCGTCGTCGTAGAGCCCGGCTCGCTGGTCCCCGTATCCGACGCCTCGGTCTCAACTCCCGATGAAGGCCCACTCGAACCTTCACTCGTCGCTGTAGTGGTTCCCAGCGGATCGGTACCCGCACCCCCAGTTGTCGGCAGCCCATCGGTGTCGGTATCGGTTGCGCTCGACATCGACGCATCATCCGCCCCGCAACCACCGACAACGACGCAAAGAGCCGCGACAACGATCCCGCTTCGCAGCCGAGTCACTCGTGCGCCTCCCGCTGGCCAAACTGCAGCAAGGTGTCGCGCCCCGATTGGTGCTGCAGGAGAATCCACTCCGGCGTGCGAACCGTTCTCTCGAGCCGGACCTCGTCGAGGACCCCCTCGAACTGCCGGCCGTGGTTGGAGCGGTTCCCAATCGCGAGCGGAAGGTCGACATCGGTCAGCAAGTCGGCGTCCGGCACCGCGGGAGCGTCTTCGAGAATCTGCTCGACGCCGTTGAGGTAGACGTGCGCCGGTACCTTCTGGTTCTCCACGTCGAAGGTCACCGCGACGTGGGTCCAGGTCGCAAGCGTGATGACCTCTGGGAGAGTCCTCCAACGCGTCGCATCGCCCTCCCCGACGAAGTTCAGTGCGAACGTCAGCTGTCCAGTCTGCGACAGGTAGAGCAGCCAGCTGGCGGAGGAGCCCTTGTCGAGGATCCGACCATACGTGTTGTGCCCCCACCCCCACGGACGAATCCAAGCGGAGATGGTGACTCCGCTGGCGAACAAGTCGTCGACGGCCTCAGAGGACCCGACATCCAAGTGCGAGTTTCGGGTCAACAGCTCTGCGCCCGTGAACACTTGCCCTTGACCGATGCCGATCTCGCCAACCGGGGTCGCGTGTTGTCCATTCGCCGATGAGTCTCGCGTCCCCTCGGCCATGTGCCACACGGCTGCGTAGACATCAGACCAGACACCCGTGAGCTGCGTAGGGCTCTGTGCCACCGCGTTCCCATAGTAGATCCAGAAGTGGTCGTCGGAGCTGCCCGCAATGTCCAGCGTCGTCCAAACCATGGACGTACCGGCCGGGTCCCAGCTCTCGATCTCGTAGGGGAGCACACTCCCTTCCGCCGAGACGAACCGAAGGTCCTCGGCGTCGGCCTGCATCAGCTCATACTCGATGCGTCCGGGGCCGAGCCGAACCGCGACCGGCACGTCGCTGTGAGTCCCCGACGCATTCGCCGTGACCGATACGCGGCGGCGGTAGGACCACTCGCAGTCCCACCATCCGTCGGGACAGCTCTGACCTGTCGTGGGCGGTGAGCCACTGGTCGAGCTGTCCTCCTCTGAGGACGCCCCCGTCGTGAAGCTCGCGGAACCGGCGGAACTCGTACTGTCGGTGCCGCCAGCCATCGAACTGGTCGCACCTGTCGTCCCGGCCGCGGCCGTGCACTCTCCGGCGAACGGCGGCACGCTTGCGGTTCCGTATCGACGACCCGAAGGGCACTCGACGTCAGGAAAGCTGCAGGCTCCGTTCGCCTCGCACGCACCCTCGCCACCGCAATCCTCCGTCCCATCGCAGAAGAAGAACGTTTCTCCCTGGCAGGCAAGGCCACCGGTCGCCGCGAGGAAGCCGCCGATGAGCGCGGCGAGTGCGGACCATCGCATCGCTCCGATTCTACGCGATCCGAGGCCGATCGGCCGATGCGGACCTCCGCTGGCGAGCGTCACGCGGGTGCGTCCGTTCTCCTCAGGGGCACACCGACACTTACAGCCCAGGCGCTTTGGAGGCGCGCACCAGGAGTCCCGGACTTTGCGCTCGCGGCGGACCGCACGACCCCCTAGAGTCGTGTGGATGCACCTTGCTTCGCTTCGGGGTTTCTCAGTGCTGCTCGGCGTCTCGTCCATCCTCCTCGCGACCGGATGCAGCGAATTCGTTGCGGCGGGCTGCGAGACGGACGGCTGCGAATCGACCGGCGGTTCAACGACGGAAGCGGGGACCACGGCCCCTGGGACCACGGGAACCACGGACGATGGAACGACCGGCGGCACCACGGCGGTCACGACAATGTCGTCGACCGATACGACCGGGGGCCCCAGTACGGGGACCGGACCTGGCACGGAGACCGGAGGCGGCACGGAGACCGGGACCGAGACGGGCATCGGCACAGAGACGGGAGGCGAGGACCCGGTCTGCGGAGATGGTGTCGTCGATGCCGGCGAGACCTGTGACGACGGCGATGACAACAGCGACGTCACACCCGACGCCTGTCGCACCACCTGCGAGCCCGCCGGCTGTGGCGACAGCGTCATCGATACCGGCGAGACCTGTGACGACGGCGACAACAACAGCGACGTCCTGGCGGATGCCTGCCGCACCACCTGCGAGCCCGCCGGCTGTGGCGACAGCGTGATCGATGCCGGCGAGACCTGCGACGACGGCGTCAACAACAACGACGTCACACCCGATGCCTGTCGCACCACCTGCGAGCTGGCGGCGTGTGGGGACAGCGTCATCGATGCCGGCGAAACGTGTGACGACGAGAATGGCGTCGAGACGGACGGTTGCCTCTCGACGTGCGTCATCCCGACCAGCTGCGCGGTCATCCTCGCCGAGGTCCCCACCGCAGGGGACGACACCTACGATATCGCTCCCGACGGCGTGCTCTTGACGACCGCGTGCGACATGACGACCGAGGGCGGCGGCTGGACCCTGGTTGGGAAGGTCAACAATGCGGACACAGACGGCGTGAGCGAACCAGTCGGATGGTTCGGAACCGAAAGCAATGCCGCGAGTCTGGCGTCACCGGACCTCACGTTGAACGCCAGCCCCGAGTCACACGGCTCAGGACGCTTCTCGCCGATCATCACCGAGGGGACATCCCTGACCCGGTTCGAGCTCATCGAGGGCGGCAGCGTCACCGAGTCGGTGGACTGGTTCAAGATCGTCGGCACCACGGCCAGCTTCGAGGCCTGGTTCAGCGAAACGGACCCGGACATCTCGACGGTCTGTACCGACGTCGCCATGACGGCCAACTGCAGCTCCGGATTGATTCAAAGCCAGGGAACCCTCGCGAACAACGTGACCGTCCTCAGTGGCATGCGGATCACCCACTACTTCCCCGACGGCGATCCGTTCCCTATCCACATCCGGCAAGACAACAACAACCCCTCTGGGGATAGCGGAATGATCAGCGGGACGATCGGCGTGCCAGCGTGGACCCCGGGATACGATGGCCACGTCGGTAATGGCCTACGCATCTGGCTTCGCGAGTAGCCAGATGCGTCAGCGCCGGCCGCCGCGAACGTCCAGCTGCAACCGCATCAAGCTCGGATGCGGGTCGCTCGAGAAGAACGGGAACGCGGCGTTGGCGATGTACAGCCCAAAGCGGTCGACACCGTAGCGGCCGAACAATACAGCCGTGGGTCCGTCGAGCCCATCACTGGCGTCGAGTAGAGTCTCCACAGCTCCATCCGGGCTGACGCGCAGGACCGTATTGAAGGGGTCGGTCCCGCAGTAGAGGTTCTGTTCGCGGTCGAACGCGAAGTCGTCGCACCCCACGTCGGCCACGACACGAGGCTCACCTCCTTCGGGAAACGGGAACGCGACGATCTGCCCGGAGTTCGAGTTCGAGACGTACAGTTCTTGGCGGAAGATCTGCACCCCGTTCGGCCCCGGAAACGGAACGTTGGGGTCACTGTCCAACAGAGGGTGCTCAGCCCATACGTAGGGGTCACCGCCATCGAGCGGCACCGCCCAAATCTTGCCCTGGAGGGCAGAGTCAGCCACATAGACGGTCCGGCCTCGCCTCGCGATCCCGTTGGGCACGGCCGTGACCGGAAGTTGGGCGACGAGTTCGGTTTCGCAGTTCGGGTGAACCACCCAGACACCACGGTCGGCGGGGTTGGATGCCGAGACGCTGACGTAGATGTCGTCGTAGCGGTCGATGACCATCGCGCCCATGATTCCCGAGAATGTCGTGGGGTCGAATGGCCCTCCGATCGGAAGGAAGGCGTGTGTCGACTGTTGGCCATTCGGACCCACGCGAACAATCTCACCGCTGAGCGCCATGCTCACGAAGAGATCGCCGTCGGATCCGATGACAAGGCTTTCAGGCGTGTCTCCAAGCGACGGGTCAAACGTTGCGATCGTCTCGAGCGTGCCAACGTCAGCAGCGGGTGCAGCGTCGACGAGCGTCGGCTCGAGGGCGGTGAGCACGGCAGCAGCGAGTCCAAGCCGAAGGGAGAAACGAAGGATGCGGTTGGGGTGTTCCACCGCCCCGATGTACGGTGAAACCCCTGCGGCGCTAGGTCGCGGATCGCATTGGGACGGGCGCCTGCGTGGCATTGGACCTGTCCCATGGAACAGGTGCCAGAAGCATGTCGTCGCCGTCAAAGATCACGGCTGCAGCTCGTCGTGCAGAGCCTTGGCTTCGGCGACCAGCTCTTTGGGGTACGGCGAGACCGCGAGGTGGTCCAAGGCACCCTCGAGCACCTCGCGCGCCTTGTCGCTCTCCCCTTCCGCTTGGAGGGCGCGAGCGTAGGTGACCCGGTACGCGCTGACACGCTGCTCGGAGGGTTTTCCTCTCGACGTCTGCTCTGCCTCCTCGAAGAGCGTGAGAGCACGAGACCGGTTCCCGAGCTTGCTCCAGTTGCTTGCGATCGTATACAGGGTTGTCCCCCGATCGCCGAGCGGCACGTCCCCACGCGCCGCCACAACGAGCGCCTCGGCATCCTGGTTGAGCGCCCGAGCCCCCGCCTCGTCGTCTACGTTGATTTGAGCCAGTGCGAGCAGGGCGAGAGCACCTGCGCGACGGAGCGCTGGGGCTTCTTCGAGGACGTCGGCTGAACGACGAAACCATCGGCCCGCGTCCTCGTAGTCCTTCTGGGCCGTAGCGAGAAGGCCGAACGCTGTGAACAGCGGAGCGGCCTCGGTCGTGTCCAGGGCATCGAGCTGATCCCGGATGTCGTAGGCCTCCTGGTAGTACGCCTTCGCTTCCGCGTAGTTGCCGAGGTTCCGTTCGACGACCCCAAGTGAAAGGAGGGCGTACGCCAGCGGAAGTCGGGGTCCGTCGTCGGCCGCACGCAGCCCCTCGAGCGCCTCGAGATGCGCCGCACGGCCTTCTTCGAACCGCCCCTGCAGCACCAACACCTGGGCAAGTTTCGCTTGGCCGGTCGATGCATTGACATGACGGGGTCCCCAGTGCTCCCCCGCGAACGCGATGGACTTCCGAAACGCGGCAGCCGCCTCATCGAGCCGTTTGGCATTGGCCAGAGCCGCCCCGACGTTCGCCATGCCGGCGACGTAACGATCGGCGCCTGAAGGGTCATCGCGCGCAAGTTCGGCGACCCGTTCAAAGTGCCGGATCGCCGCCTCGGTCTGGTTCTGGCGAGCGGCCAGAATCCCACGCACATTCAGGACCGGCACGGTGTATTCCGCGCGCTTCACATCATGCCGCTGCAACAACGCCTCTGCCCGCAGCAACCACGTCTCCGCAACCGCGAAGTCATCGGTGGTCGTCGCGAGCACGTGCGCTGTCGTGCTTGCGACCTTCAAGGCGGTGAGATCATCAGCTGCGGCCAGTGCAGCCTCGAAAGCCCGCTCGCGAGTCGTCGCTGATGCCTTCGCATCGCCTACCCTCAGTTCACAGTCGGCGCGAACCGCCAGCATCCTTGCGATCTGAGGGCCGAATCCGAGCTCTCGAACGCGGGGCTCTACCGCCGTGAGCTGCTCGAGACAACTGCGAGCGTCGACCCGGGACGCATCGCTGGCGTTGCTGATTGCGGGCGAGACCTCCGAGAGCGACGCCCGCAACTCGGGATCCAGCGGGGCGTCCACCTGAAGCTCGAGCCAGGCCACCTCGGTGCACGCGACCGACTCCGGCAGATGCTCCGCCGCCGTGAGACTGGACTGGACTCGGCGGGCATTGACGATGCCAAACGAATCGATCATGTCCTCGAACGCCCCGATGGAGATCTCGAGGCACCGCCCGGAGCGAAAGGCGAGTTCTTCCGTGAAGGCGCGTTCGGGCCCAGCCATCGCACAAGATCGCTCCGAAGCCTCGATCCACGCCAACGCGTGCTCGTCGAGCACTTTGACCACGCGGCCACCCATCGACACGCCATTGAACGCGCCCGACCGCTCGAACGCGGACAGCACCGACTGGCGGCGCTCTTCGGTCCACAAGGCATCCATCGCTGCGCCCGCATCCGCGCACGGCTCAGGCTCGGGCGGGAGTGCAGCGTTCTTCTTGCCAAGGCCGTACGCGGCGGCCGTGGCGGTGGCGAGGACCGCAACACCGACGAGCATCAGGCCGGCAGGCGAGCGCTCTGCAGGGCTCAACGCTTCGAGCATCGCATCCATCGAGGGGAAGCGCGCATCGGGGTTGGTCTGCAACCCCCGATTCAGAACCGCCAAGATCGCGGGATCGAGGGTCTCCGCCGCGGGCGTGTGAGCCCGTTCCCCACGGATGACCGCGGCACTGAGGGTGGCGAACGAGTACGAACGAAACGGTCGCTCTCCAGTGAGCGCCTCGTGGAGCGCCACGCAGAACGCGAACTGATCGGTGCGCTCATCCGAAGGACTTCCGGCGAACTGCTCCGGAGCCATGTACGCGGGCGTTCCCATGACGGCGCCGGTGCGGGTGAGCTGCACATCGAAACTGGACGATGCGCCTGGGTGCTCGTCGGCTTCGGGGTCTTCGGCCCGGTCTGCTCCCTGGCGGGCAAGTCCGAAGTCGAGGACTCGGGGCCGCCCTTCCTTGTCGACCAGCACGTTGTCGGGCTTGAAGTCGCGATGGATCACCCCGGCCGCGTGTGCGGCCGCAATGCCGGCCCCCGCTTTCCGGAACACGCTCAAAATCTCGCCCGTGTTCGGAGTCGTTCGCTTCAACCAGGCGCCGAGCGGCTCCCCATCGACCAACTCCATCGCAAAGAACACCCGCTCGCCAACCATGCCGACGTCATGAACCGCGATGACATTGGGGTGCGCGATTCGGGCCATGGCCTGCGCCTCTCGCTGGAGTCTGGAGCGTCCCAACGCGCCTTTGCGCGAGCCGTCCCCAAGCAACAGCTTGATCGCGACCGCTCGGTCGAGTTCGGGATCGAATGCCTTGTAGACGACCCCCATGGCACCGGCGCCCAGACGCTCGATGATCACGTAGCGGCCAACGCTTGCCCCCCGCTCGAGCGCAATCTGGCGCCTTGCGGCCTCCCCAGCCCGGGTGCCCGCCAGCGTCTCCTCGTCACTCGGCACCTCCGTGGGCATCCGATGTTCGTCGGCGGACAACGTCGGCAGAGAATACCCCGGGTTTCGCGCAGTCGACCGGGCGACGAGAAAAACCGGATCCCCCCGTCATCCGCCACCCTCTGCCTGCGAATGAGGGCTGATGAGACTCCCCGCCTTTGGTACCGCCGCCCTCGTCCTTACAGCGCTTGCGGTCTCTCCCGCCGACGCATCCTCCGGAAAGTCGGTGCTCGATGGGGGCGTGACCTGGACGGCGGCATCGGGAGACACAGGTGCCGAATCGAAGATCATCGGCTCGTCCACCGACGTGCGGGCCGCCTACTCGATCAAGTGGTGGGAGGACTCCGACGACCCGTGCAAGTTCGAGGTCTACAACCGCCACCTCAACCTCGGCGGTGTGAAAACGCCGGAGAGTTCGTGGTGTGGCGGCTCGCCTGGGAACATGAAGTGGGCAGAGCGGCGTGGGGGCGACGAGTACATCACCGCGCTCCAGGTGTGCCTGACCGACAAGAACGACTCCACCAAGAACAAGATCAAGGGCATCCGGGTTTGGGGCCGGGACCTCGACACCGGAGCGCTCGGACCCGAGAACGGGCCGGACGAATCCACCCACACCAACTGCAAGAAGTGGAAGAACAAGGTCACGTGCCCAAGCGGGCAGATCGCGACCAAGATCAAGGTCCACTACAACGAGTACCAGTTCACCAGCCACGGCTTCGCGACGGGAATCTCGCTGGGCTGTCGTGACGTCGACCCCAAGTAACGCGGCCGCGACTACATCGTGTCGAGCGTCTGCGTCAGCCGACGGCAAGCGTAGTCGACGCTGTCGGCGTGCTGGCGCTCGAGCTCCAAGAGCTCTCGGTCCTGGCGGTGGAGCGCTTCGCGTTCCCAGTGCTCGCGGGCCGCTCCAATGGCAAGGTGGTCGACCTTACTCAGCAGCTCCCTCAGCTTGCGAAGGTCGCGGTCCGCCGCAAGCTGCGGCACCTCGTCCGAGAGCTTGAGCAGCGCTTGCACGCCGTCGAACAGCGGCAGTCGCTTGCGAAGGATGTCTTCCATGCACAGCCGCATGCGAATCGTCGCGGAGACCTCAGTCATGCCGCGGGTATGGTGCCGTGCTGGTGGCTTGCTGTCAGTCGCCGGGCGGCGGGTCCCCGGCGGATTCGTCGGCCCCCGAGAAGAGCGCCACAACGTGGGGCCTCACAGTTCTCGCCAAGCGCCCGTTGAGCAACAGCTCCGGCCGATAAAGCAGGGCCCCCTGAACCGCTCCACGCACCATGAAGAACACGATCGAGGGTCCCTCGCTGTCCGGTGCGGGGAGGGGCAACCCTCTGTCAGACCGCCACTGGACGATCTCGGCGCCAAGCTGGGACAAGAGAGCCACGATCGCAGACTCGCTCTGTGCGATCAGCGTGTGGGACCACGAGCGAGGGACGTGCTCGAGGAGCGCCCGCCGCAGCTCGAGATCTCCGTAACGATCCGAACATGCGAGTTCGAGCGCCGCATCGAGCTTCTCCGGCGCAGAGGCGGCGCCTTCGACAATCTCCAGGAGCTGGGCTCGGAACGACTCGTTCACCCGGCGGGTGGCCTCGGCGAGAATCGCTTCTTTGTTGGGGAAGTACTGATACAGCGACCCGATGCTCACCCCCGCCCGCTTCGCCACGTCATTGGTCGTGAGCGAGGGGCCGGTCTCGATGAGCAACTCTCCACCCGCGGCCACGACAGCATCAACGAGCGCCTTGGCGGACACGGTACCCGCCTGCTTTCGAGGCGCCGGGTTCTGGACTGGCTGGGTGCGCTTCTTTACGGTCACGTCGTCTCCCCGTCTGCGTCGCCGGCTGGAGGCGTATCGGCGAAAGATATCCCTGCACCCCTGACGATGTCAGCTCGCTTCGTCAGTGACCCGGCAGCGGACACTACCAGGGGATAGTCGTCATCTTTGCGCCAGCTTCTGTAAACGCTGCTCAGCCGCCGCACGCGGAACCGGACCTCAGTCGGGCTACGTGGAGCGCAGTGCTCCCTGGGTCGTCAAACCACGCCCACGACACGTCACCGTTGTCATGAGCGCGCATCGGGTCGTCGCGCTTTCCCCAGGCCGCCGCGCCAGCGAGATCGATCGGTCCTTCGAGGAAGGTCCCCGCTGCGTCCACACGCCCCAGCCAGTGCGTCGCGTCGCCATGCCAGCCAACGACGTACTGCTCGCTGCCATCATCGCTCGGCTGCCAACGGACCGCCGTCGCATCGTCCTCGGTCCCGGGGGTTTCGGTCAGCCAGACCACGGCGCCCGGTTGCATTCCCGAATCGATCGCGACGAAGCCAATATCCTGGTTCATCGTCGAGGGATCGTAGGACCCTTGCCCGACCGTTGCGGGTGCCTGGTGGGCGTTGAAGGTCATGACCCAGCCGTTCGGCGCAAGACCGGCCCCGCCGAGCTCGCCGGCAACATCACCGTTGCAGCCGGCATCGACGTCGAGCACATGCGACTGGTTGTGGTTGAGGTAGATGCCGCCGATGGCGTTGGTCGCGAAGTCGCCGGATGTACCCGGGAAGCAGTCGGTCACACACGCGGGCATGAACGAGTCGAGCCCGGGGTTGAACCGCAGGAGGTTGCTCATCGAGTGCGAACAGCCCCACCCCTGTCTCTTATACACATCTCCGAGCCCACGAGACCTCT